>CAZJNX010000069.1:0-21071 GCA_964547415.1 uncultured Hyphomicrobiales bacterium | reverse complement strand
TGAAGGTGGTGAAGGCGGCCATCAGCACCAGCGAGCGGATCATGATGTCGCCGTTCACCGAGAGCATCCGGACGAACGCGGCCGGCCTCAGGATGTCGCCCCAGGCGGGGCGGACCGATGCGCCGAGCCGCACCGCCACGACCCCGACCCCCGCGAGGAATCCCGCCGCCTCCGCCGCCAGCGAGGCCGCCGCCACCCCCGCGATCCCCCACCCGAGGCCGAGGACGAGCCAGAGGCTGAGGGCGATGTTCACGCCCGCGAGCAGGAACTGCAGGAGGATCGCCCGCGTCGCCAGCGCCTGCCCGAGGAGCCAGCCGAGGATCACGTAGTTCCCCAGCATGAACGGCATCGACAGGACGCGCACGTCGAAGTAGGCGCGGGCCGCCGCGTCCACCGCCGCGCTCGCCCCCATGATCCACAGGAAGAGGGCGATGATCGGCTCCTTCAGGCCGATCATGGCGAGCCCCGCCACGAAGGCGATGGCGAGCGCCCGCCACAGGACGGCGCGCTGCTCGGCGAGGTCCTGCGCGCCGACGGCCTGGGCGACGAGGCCGGTGGTGCCCATCCTGAGAAAGTTGAAGGAGGTGCCGAGGAAGTCGAACAGGATCGCGCCGATGGCGACCGCGCCCACGAGCGCCGCGTCCCCGAGGCGTCCGATCACGGCCGTGTCGGTGACGCCCACGAGGGGCGTCGTCACGCCGCCGATGGTCATGGGCACGGCGATCGCGATCACCATGCGGTGGGTCACCTCGAACGGCCGCACCCCAGGCCCCGCCCGCGTCGCCATGCCGTCCATCGTCCCGTCCGCCCGCAGCCTCGCCGCCCCCGCGGCCCCTCGCCCGCCGCGGTGGACCTTGCCCCGGGGGGCGGCGCGGCGCCAGCCGTTCCCACGCCCCGGACGCTCATGGCTGCCCTGAAGCCGGCCCCCCGGCCAGCGGGCGCCTCGGCCAGCGGGCGCGCACGGGCGGCGGTCCGGGCGAACCGCCGCCGGTACGCCGTCCGGTCGGCGGATGGGTCGCGGGATGCGCCGACGCCTTGCGCAGCGCCGCCCGCAGACCCGGCCACGGGTGCCATTCCCGTCCCGTGAAAGCCCCCGCGGCGCGTCCCGGTCCGGCGCCGGGCGATCCCGTCGAGGGTCGACGACACGCACGGAGCGCAAAGGCCGGCAGGCCCCGGCCCTGTTTCTTCCGGGTTCGCGCTGGCGGCGGAAAGGTTTATCGTTGGCGGCGGTCGGGGCTCGGCTGCCATCCTCGAGGTCGGTTGCGATGACGATCCTTGCCGAACGGGCCGTCCGCATATCTCCCGCCGCACCGCGGCGAGGCTCCCGGTGGATCCTGAGGGACGCCACGGCGCAGGCCCACGCCCGATGCGAACGTCTGGTGGGCCCCCTGGACGGGCCGGACGCCTATCGCCGGTTCCTCGCCGCCATGGAAGCGTTCCACCGCGCCGCCCTCGCGGCCACGGCCCCCCACCTGCCGCGGGAGGCGACGGCGGGCCTTTCCGGCGACCTCGACCGGCTCGCCCGGGACCGGGCGGACCTCGCCGAAGCGCCGCGCCGCGTATCCGTTCCGCCCCTTTCCGCTCCCTCGCCGGCCGGGGCGACGGGCGTTCTCTACGTCGCCGAGGGCGCGCGCCTCGGGGCGCCCGTCCTGCGCGGGCAGGCGGTGGAGGCTCTCGCCGTCTCGGCCACCTTCGGCGCACGCTTCCTCTCGGCGGGCGGGGGCGGGGCGCGCTGGACCGCCTTCCTCGATCGCCTCGAGCTCAGCCTCGCCGGAAGGCGGGAGGTGGAGGACGCCATCGCGGGGGCGCTCGCCGCCTTCGACGCCTTCGCCCGCGCCTTCGGGAGCGCGACGCCCCGGGTGCCCGGATGACGGGCGTTTCCGGCCCGGCGCCCCGCTTCGGCGAGGCGACCCTTTCGGACTGCGACCGCGAGCCGATCCACGTCCCGGGGGCGATCCAGCCCCACGGCGTCCTCCTCGCGGTGGATTGCGGCGGGCGCGTGGTCCGGGCGGCGGGCGATTGCGCGGCGATCCTCGGCGGGGCGGGCGGCGACCCCCTCGGCGAGCCGCTCGCGGCGGTGGTCGGGGAGGACGCGGCCGGGCGGATCCTGGCGGCGCGGGCCGTCGCGGGCACGGCGCACGGGGAGCGGCGGGTCGCCGAGTTCGGCGTGCCCGTGCCCGGTGGGGCGGTCGACGTCGCCGTCCACGAGAGCGGCGGCCTCCTCGTCGCGGAGCTGGAGCGGGCGGGACCGCCGGCGGACCCGGGCGCGACGCTCCACCGCGTCCACCGCATGCTCCGGCGCGTGGAGGAGGCGGACGGGCTCGACGCCGTCCTGCGCGCCGCGGCGGAGGAAGTCCAGGGCCTTTCCGGCTTCGACCGGGTCATGGTCTACCGCTTCCTCGAGGACGGCAGCGGGACGGTCGCGGCGGAGGTTCGCCAGGCGGGCCAGGACAGCTTCCTGGGCCTTCGCTACCCGGCCTCGGACGTGCCGCGCCAGGCCCGCGCGCTCTACATCGAGTGCCGGCTGCGCCTCATCGCCGACGCGACGGCCGAGCCGGCCCCGATCCGCGCCCTGGCCGGCGCCCGGGCGGACGAGCCGCTGGACCTCACCTTCTCCACGCTGAGGGCCGTCTCGCCGATCCATCTCAAGTACCTCGGCAACCTCGGCGTGGCGGCGTCCATGTCGATCTCCCTCGTGCGCGGGGGGCGTCTGTGGGGTCTGATCGCCTGCCACCACCGCACGGCGCGGCACGTCCCCTACCGCGTGCGGGAGGCGTGCGAGCTGTTCGGCCAGGCCTTCTCGCTCCAGCTCGGCGCGCGCCTCTCCGAAGCGGACTACGCGGAACGCCGTGACAAGCGGGCCGTCCAGTCGCGTCTCGTCGCGAACCTCGCCGAGGCCGGGCACCTCGAGGAAGGCTTCGCCACGCACCTTCCCCTCCTCCTCGACCTCGTGCCGGCAGAGGGCGTCGCCTCCCTCGTCCACGGCCGGTACGCCGCCCACGGCATGACCCCGGACCGGTCGGCGGTGGAGCGGCTCGCGACCTCGCTGGCGGACCGGCGCACGCGCGGCGTCTTTTCCACCCGGTGCCTCGCCGAGGACCTCCCGGAAGTGGCGGACATCGCCGCGGGCGGCCTCGCCGGCCTCCTCGCCATGCCCGTCTCCACCACGCCGCGCGACTATGTCCTGTGGTTCCGCCCGGAGGTGGTGGAGACGGTCACCTGGGCGGGCGACCCGCGCAAGCCGGTCGACCGGGGGGAGGACGGCACGCTCGACCCCCGCGCTTCCTTCGCCGCGTGGCGCGAGACGGTGCGCGGCCGGTCCGAGCCCTTCCGCGCCGCAGAGGTCGACGCGGCCGAGGGGCTGCGTCTTTCGATCCTCGAGGCGGTGGTGCGGCGGGCGGAGGAGGTGGCGCGGGAGCGTGCGGCGGCCCAGGAGCGGCAGACCATCCTCCTTGCCGAGCTCGACCACCGGGTGAAGAACATCCTCGCCAACATCGAGGCGCTGATGCGCCAGACCCGCCTGTCGAGCGGCACCCTCGAGGGCTACGTGACGGCGCTCGAGAACCGCGTGCGGGCGATGGCCCACGCCCAGAGCCTCCTGTCGGAGAGCCGCTGGCGGAGCGCCAGCCTCACGCGCCTCGCGCGGGAGGAGCTCGCCCCCTACGACGGCGGGACCGGCTGCGTCGACGTCGAGGGGCCGGAGGTGTCGCTGGCGCCGAAGGCGGCGCTCGCGATCGCCATGGTGCTCCACGAGCTCGCCACCAACGCGGCGAAGTACGGCGCGCTCTCCGTCGGCGAGGGACGCCTGTCGGTCCGCTGGGAGCGGGGCGCGGACGGCCTCAGCCTCGCCTGGCGGGAGCGGGGCGGCCCGCCGGTGAAGCCGCCCGCGCGGCGGGGCTTCGGCCGCACGCTGGTGGAGCGCAGCCTGGCCTACGAGCTCGGCGGGACGGTGGACCTGCGATTCGCTTCGGGCGGCGTCGAGTGCGACCTCCTCGTCCCCGACCGCTACGTGATGGAGGAAGGGCAGATGGAGGAAAGGGACGGTCACGACCCGGCGAGGGTGGAGGCCGCGCCACCACGCGTCCTCATCCTCGAGGATTCGGTCCTGTTCGCCTTCGACCTCGAGGAGCGGGTGCGGGCGCTCGATTGCGAGGTCGCGGGGCCGACGGGACGGCTCGAGGAGGCGCTCGCCATCGTCGAGCGCGAGCCGCTGGACCTTGCCGTCCTCGACGTCAACCTCGGCGACCGGGACAGCTTTCCCGTGGCCGACGCGCTGGCCGCCCGCGGCGTGCCCTTCCTGTTCCTGACGGGCTACGACGCCCGCGCCGTCATCCCGTCGCGCCTGTCGGACGTGCCGTGCCTGTCGAAGCCGGTGGCGGACGCGGAGTTCGCCGCCACCGTGCGTCGCCTGCTCGGACGACACGGGGCGGTCACCGGCGGCTGACGGCGCGGCATCGTGAACCCTCCCCGTCGGCGGGCCCCGGACGACCCGGGCCGCGCCGGCGCGGATCGAGGGCGGGGTCCGCGGCCGCGGCCGGGCGGGCTCAGGAGGCGGCGGCGCTCGCCACGCTCGCCCGGGCCTCCTCCACGCCTGCGCGGGCGAGGGCGTCCACCCGCTCGTTCTCCGCGTGCCCCGCGTGGCCCTTCACCCAGTGCCAGGCGATCTCGTGGATGCCGGCCTGCCCGTCGAGGGCGCGCCACAGGTCGGCGTTCTTGACGGGCTTCTTCGAGGCCGTGAGCCAGCCGTTTTCCCGCCAGCGGGGCAGCCACTCGGTGATGCCGCGGCGCAGGTACTCCGAGTCCGTGTAAAGGTCGACCGCGCTCGGGCGCTTCAGCGCCTCGAGGGCGCGGATCGCCGCCGTCAGCTCCATCCGGTTGTTGGTGGTGTGCCCCTCCCCGCCCGACAGCTCCTTCTCCTTGCCGCGCCAGACGAGGAGCGCGCCCCAGCCGCCCGGCCCCGGATTGCCGCTGCAGGCCCCGTCGGTGAAGATCTGCACCCGGTCGCCTGCCATCGACGCCCCCTTCCCGTTCGTCCGCCACCTCGCACGCCCGCAGCTTGCGCCATCGGCGCCGCCCGCGGGCGAGGCTACCACGCGTGGATCCCGTACTCCCCGGCGCTGTCCACACGCTTGTGGAACTCGAGCCGCTTCAGATAGGCGATCGGGTCCTTCGGCGTCACCAGCGCGCCCGCCGGCACCCGCAGCCAGTCGTGCAGCCGCGTGAGCAGGAAGCGCATCGCGGCGCCGCGCGCAAGCACCGGCAACGCCGCATACTCCGCCGTCGCGAGCGGCCGCTCCCCGTCGTAGCCCGCCAGCAGCGCCCGCGCCTTGGTCACGTTGAAGGAGCAGTCGGGCTCGAAACACCAGGCGTTGAGCACGATGGCGATGTCGTAGGCGTAAAGGTCCTCGCAGGCGAAGTAGAAGTCGATGAGGCCCGACAGCTCGTGGCCCACGAAGAAGACGTTGTCGGGGAAAAGGTCCGCGTGGATGATCCCGGACGGCAGGTCGCGCGGCCACAGGTCCGCGAGCGCCTCGAGCTCGGCCGCGATGGTGGCGGACAGGCCGGGCCGCACCCCATCGGCCCTGTCGGCGGACTGGGCGAACAGCGGCGCCCAGTCGGAAAGGCCGAGGCTGTTGCGCCGCCGCCCCGCGTAGTCCGCCCCGGCGAGGTGGAGCCGCGCGAGCGCCCGGCCGAGGGCGTTGCAGTGCTCCGCGTCCGGTCGGCGGCGCCAGATCCCGTCGAGGAAGGTGACGAGGGCGGCCGGCCGGCCGCACAGGGTCCGCAAGACCTCGCCGGAGCGGGCGTGGACGGGCACGGGGCAGGGAATGCCCTTGTCCGCCAGGTGCTCCATGAGGCCGAGGAAGAAGGGCAGCTCTTCCGGGTCGACCCGGAGCTCGTAGAGCGTCAGGATGAAGCGGCCGCGATCGGTGGTGACGAGGTAGTTGGTGTTCTCCACCCCTTCGGCGATCCCCTTCGACGAGCGGACCTCGCCGACGTCGTAGTCCGCCAGGAAGGCGACGAGCGCCTCGTCGCTCACTTCGGTGTAGACGGCCATCGCACGCATCGCGGGTGTCGGTCGCGGGTGGCGGGCATGTGCCACCGTCCGGGCCGCCCGCGCAAGGGCCTCGTCGACGGGGCGGCGGGAAAGGCCGGTCCCGGGGCCGACGGACGCGATGGGAGGCTCGCGCCGGAATGTCGGCAGGATCGTCCCACCACCGGAATGGACCGGCGGCGTGAGACGAGGGGGCGGCCGGAGGCCGGGCAGGGCTCGGGGGGGCCGGCGCGGATGGCCCGGGACGATCGGCGGCTGCCGGGTCGCGGCGACGGGCCGAAGCGTGCCGGTCGCGTGCCCCTTGCTCGTGCCGCCCGTTCCCGCGCCCGTGTCCGGTTCCCTCGCCGATGCCGGCGAAGGCGCGCCGGGCGGCGGCTTGCGGCCGGGACGGTCCGGGCGAGCAGACGGTGGTCCCCAAGATGCCCGGCCGCGCCCCGGCGCGCGTTCCGGTGCCGCCGGCCCTCGCCGGGCTCCTCGGGGGACGGGACCTCGCCGTCAGGCGGCCGCCGTCTCCTGGCGGAGGGCGCGGGGGAGGATGAACTCCACGTCCTCGTCCACGACGCGCACCGTCTCGACCTCGACGGCGTGGCGCTCGGCGAAGGCGGCGATCACCTCCTCCACCAGCTGCTCGGGCGCGGACGCGCCGGCGGTGACGCCGAGCGAGGCGATCCCGCCGTAGCCGGAAAAGTCGATGTCGGCGGCCCGCTGGACGAGCTCGGCCCGGCCCGCCCCGTGGCGCTCGGCCACCTCGCGCAGGCGCTGGGAGTTGGACGAGTTGGGCGCGCCCACGATGATCATGGCGTCCACCTGCGGGGCGACGGCCTTCACCGCCTCCTGCCGGTTGGTGGTGGCGTAGCAGATGTCGTCCTTGTGGGGGCCCTTGATGGTGGGGAAGCGCGCCACGAGCGCCTCCACGATCGCCTTGGTGTCGTCCACCGACAGGGTGGTCTGGCTGATCCAGGCCAGGTTGTCCGCGTCCGCCGGCGCGAGGGCGGCCACGTCCTCCACCGTTTCCACGAGAGTCACGGCGCCGTCCGGCAGCTGGCCCATGGTGCCGGCCACCTCCGGATGGCCGTCGTGGCCGATCAGGATGATGTGGCGGCCCCGCTTGTGGTGGATCATCGCCTCCTTGTGGACCTTGGAGACGAGGGGGCAGGTGGCGTCGAGGTAGAAGAGCTTGCGCCGCTCCGCCTCGGCCGGCACCCGCTTCGGCACCCCGTGGGCGGAGAAGATCACCGGCTGCTCCGTCTCCGGGATCTCGTCGAGCTCCTCCACGAAGACGGCGCCCTTCCGCTCCAGGCTCTCCACCACGAAGCGGTTGTGGACGATCTCGTGACGGACGTAGACGGGCGGACCGTAGCGCTTCAGGGCGATCTCGACGATCTGGATGGCGCGGTCGACGCCCGCGCAGAACCCGCGCGGCGCGGCGAGGAGCACCTTGAGCGGCGGCTTGCCAGATGACATGTCGGCTCCGTCACACGTGCGGGGTCTTCCCGAATAGAGGAGCGGGTCGGCGAGGTGTCAAGGACGATCGGGAAATCGGGGCGGGCAGCGGGGTCGCGGCGCGGGGCGGCGGCCGGGCTCGCGGGGCTCGCCCTCGCAGCGCTCGCGCTCGCGGCCTGCGGCGGCGGCGGGCGCACGACGGCGGACGAGCCCCTCGGCCAGTTCCTGAGGGGGACGACGCAGCCGGCCGCCGGGCTCGACCCGGCCGAGTTCCGCGCCCCCGCCCCCTGCCCGCGCGTCCAGCTCCTGCCCGACACGGAGACGATCCGCGTCACCCGCGGCGGCAACGACCTCGAGCCCGGCGTCCTCGTCTACCAGGCGCGGATCGACGACACCGCCCGCGAATGCACCCCGGCCGGCGAGGCGACCGCCGTTCGCGTCGGCATCCGCGGCCGCGCGCTGTCGGGCCCCGAGGGGCCGGCGGGCACGGTGCGGCTGCCGCTGCGCGTGGCCGTGCGGGAGGGCGGCGAGGTCACCTACTCGAGGCTCCACCGGGTGGAGGTGACGCTGACCGCCGCCGAGCCCGCCCGCAACTTCGCCTTCGTCGACGAGGGGGTGCGCGTGTCGGACCCGACCTCGGCGGAAATCCTCGTCGGCTTCGACGAGGGCGGCCGCTGACGGCGACCGCCGGTCGCGCCCCGGGGAAGCGGCCTTGCGCGCGGCGGGAACCCGTGCATACTCGAAAGGCATGATGCGCCGTGCGGCACACCGGTCAAATTCCCGGGGGTCGGTCCGGCGCTGGGCCTTGCGCCGTGGGCGCCGGGCCCTATCGTTGAGCGTCATAGTGGAGAGCGCGTGCGCGGGAGAGACCGCCCGGCCCGGAAGGGCCCGTGGCGGCGCCGAAGGAGCAACCCCCCCGGAATCTCTCAGGCAAAGGGACCGCGTGCGCTTCCGCGATCTGGAAAGTGACCTGCCGGCGACGGCGGGTCCACCGAAGGGGTAATCGGCGACACCGCCCGCACGGGCGCGCCGAGAAATCTCTCAGGTCCGTCGACAGATGGGGGATCGACCCGTGCGGCACGCCGCGCGGGGAGAGAAACCGTCGACGGAGGACCGCGAGAGATGGCCGATGACACGGCACCTGGAGGCAGCGGCGGCGACGCCGGCCTGAACGAGACCCCCCTCGCCACGCTCCACCGCGCCGCCGGCGCCCGGATGGTGCCGTTCGCCGGCTACCTGATGCCGGTCCAGTACGAGGGCGTCCTTTCGGAGCACGTCCACACCCGCGCCCACGCGGGCCTGTTCGACATCTCCCACATGGGCCAGGCCCTCCTCGAGGCCGCCGACCACGACACGGTCGCCCGCGCCCTCGAGCGACTGGTGCCCGCCGACGTCGTCGGCCTCGCCCCCGGCCGCTCCCGCTACACCGTCTTCACCAACGACGCCGGCGGCATCGTGGACGACCTCATCGTCACCCGCCTCGGCGCCGAGGGCGGGCCGGGCCGCCTGATGCTCGTCATCAACGCCTCCCGCAAGGAGACGGACCTTGCCCTCCTCGCCGCCGGCCTGCCTCCGGACGTGGGCCTCACCCCCCTCGAGGACCGGGCGCTCGTCGCCCTCCAGGGCCCGGAGGCGGAGGCGGTCCTCGCCGCCCATGCCCCGGCGGTCGCGGATCTCGTCTTCATGGCGGCGGTCGAGACGGACCTTGCCGGCGTTCCGGCCACCATCGCCCGCTCCGGCTACACGGGGGAGGACGGGTTCGAGATCTCCGTGCCCGCGACGGCGGCGGAGGGCGTGTGGCGGCGCCTCCTCGAGGACCAGCGGGTGAAGCCCGTCGGCCTCGGCGCGCGCGATTCGCTGCGCCTCGAGGCGGGGCTGTGCCTTTACGGCGCGGACCTCGACGAGACGACGAGCCCGGTGGAGGCGGCGATCGCCTGGTCGATCCCGAAGCGCCGCCGCGCCGAGGGCGGCTTTCCGGGCGCGGCGCGGATCCACGACGAACTCGCGGGCGGGCCGGCCCGCAAGCGCGTCGGCATCCGGCCCGAGGGCCGGGCGCCCGCGCGGGCGGGCACGCAGATCCGCTCCGAAGGCGACCAGCCGGTCGGCACCGTGACCTCCGGCGGCTTCGGGCCGACCGTCGGCGCGCCCGTCGCCATGGGCTACGTGGCCGCGAGCCACGCCGAGCCCGGCACCCGCCTCCACCTCCTCGTCCGCGGCAAGCCCCTGCCCGCCGAGGTCGTGAAGCTTCCTTTCGTACCCCACCGCACCCGTCGCTGACGCCGGCCGAGGAGGACCCTTCAGATGCCAAAGCTCTTCACCAAGGACCACGAGTGGATCGAGGCGGACGGCGACGTCGCCACCATCGGCATCACCAGCTACGCCCAGGAGCAGCTCGGCGACGTCGTCTACGTGGAGCTTCCCGAGGTGGGCGCGGCTTTCGACAAGGGCGCGGCCTTCGGCGTCGTGGAGAGCGTGAAGGCGGCGAGCGACGTCTACGCCCCCGTCTCCGGCGAGGTGACGGAGGCGAACACCGCCCTTTCCGACGCCCCCGAGACGGTGAACGCCGAGCCCGAGGCGGGCGGCTGGATGGTCCGCATGAAGCTGAAGGATCCGGCCGAGCTCGAGGGCCTCATGGACAAGGCCGCCTACGAGGACTTTCTGAAGACGGTCGACTGAGGCGCCCGGTGAAGGGCCATCGCTACCACGCGGCCGTCGCCTGGGAGGCGGACGGCGACTTCGCCGGGGGCGCCTACTCCCGCGGCCACCTCTGGCGCTTCGACGGGGGCGTCACGGTGCCGGCGTCGGCCTCGCCCACGGTGGTGCCGCACCACGCCGTCGCGGCGGCGGTGGACCCGGAGGAGGCGTTCGTCGCCGCCCTGTCGTCCTGCCACATGCTGTGGTTCCTGGAGCTTGCGCGCCGGGACGGGCTCGTCGTCGCCGCCTACGAGGACGCCGCGTTCGGCGAGATGAGCCGCACGGCGCGCGGGCGCTTCGCCGTCACGAAGGTGACGCTGCGCCCGACGATCGCCTTTCGCGGCGAGGTGCCGGACGACGCGCGCCTTGCCGACCTTCACGAGCGGGCCCACGGGGCCTGCTTCATCGCCAATTCCGTGACGTCCGAGATCGTGGTGGAGGCCGAGCCCGCCGTCGCCGCGACCGCGTCCGCCCGAGGGAACGGAGGAGACCCATGCGCTACCATCCGCTGACCGACGACGACCGGCGCGACATGCTCGCCGCCATCGGCGTCGAGACCATCGACGACCTGTTCCGGGACGTCCCGAACGACAAGCTCTACCGGGAGTCCCTGCCGCTGCCGCCCCACAAGGGCGAGGCGGCGGTGGAGCGGCACCTGTCCCGCCTGTCCCGCATGAACCGGGCGGCCGCCGACGGGCCGTTCTTCCTGGGCGCGGGCGCCTACAAGCACCACGTGCCGGCGACCGTCGACCACCTGATCCAGCGCTCGGAATTCCTCACCTCCTACACGCCCTACCAGCCCGAGGTGAGCCAGGGCACGCTCCAGACCCTCTACGAGTTCCAGACCCAGGTCGCCGCCATCACCGGGATGGAGGTGGCGAACGCCTCCCTCTACGACGGCTCCACCGCCGCCGCCGAGGCCGTGCTGATGGCCGCCCGCGTGACGAAGCGGAAGCGCGTGATCCTGTCGGGCGGCATCCACCCCCAGTATCGGGAGGTGATCCGCACCCACGCCGAGCCCTCCGGCATCGCCGTCGAGGCGTGGGCGGCGGACGTGGCGGCCACCGAATCGCTCCTCGGCGAGATCGACGAGGGCGTCGCCTGCGTCGTCGTCCAGACGCCGTCCTTCTACGGGCAGCTGATCGACCTGCGCCCGATCGCCGAGAAGGCCCACGCGGCGGGCGCCCTCCTCGTCGCCGTCTTCACGGAGGTGGTCGCCTTCGGCGCCATCGAGCCGCCGGGCGCGCAAGGGGCCGACATCGTGGCGGGCGAGGGCCAGTCCCTCGGCAACGCCCTCATGTTCGGCGGGCCGTACGTGGGCCTGTTCGCCACGCGCCAGAAGTTCATCCGCCAGATGCCCGGCCGCCTCGCCGGCGAGACGGTGGACGCGGACGGCCGCCGCGGCTTCGTGCTCACGCTGTCCACCCGCGAGCAGCACATCCGCCGCGAGAAGGCGACCTCGAACATCTGCACGAGCGCGGGGCTGTGCGCCCTCGCCTTCTCGATCCACGCGACGCTCCTCGGCGAGACGGGCCTTTCCCGCCTCGCCCGCCTCAACCACGCCCGGGCGGTGAAGCTCGCCGACGCCCTCGCGCGGGTGCCGGGCGTCGAGGTCGTCAACGACGTCTTCTTCAACGAGTTCACGGTGCGCCTCGCCGGCAAGGACGCGGCGGCCGTCGTGGAGCGCCTCGCCGAACGGGGGATCGTGGCGGGCCTGCCCGTCTCCCGCCTTGAGCCGGGCGTGCCGGCGCTTTCCGACCTCCTCGTCGTCGCCGCCACCGAGGCGACCAGCGAGGACGACATCGCCGACTTCGCGAACGCCCTTCAGGAGGTGACCCGATGAACGCCCCCCACAAGCCCCTCGACCCGGCCGGCGAGGCGCCCGAGCGCGTCGGCACCTTTACCGGCAACCGCGGCCTGATGATCGAGGAGCCGCTGGTCTTCGAGATCGGCCGCGCCGAGATCACCGGCGTCGACATGGAGGAGCCCGAAGCCTTCGAGGACCGGCTCGGCGGCCACGCCCGCACGGCGCCGATGGAGATGCCCGGCCTCACCGAGCCGGAGACCATGCGCCACTACGTGCGCCTGTCGCGCATGAACCACGCGATCGACCTCGGCCTCTACCCGCTCGGCTCGTGCACCATGAAGCACAACCCGCGGATCAACGAGAAGATGGCGCGGCTGCCGGGATTCGCCGACGTCCACCCGCTCCAGCCCGTCTCCACCGTGCCGGGCGCCTTGAGGCTGATGGAGGAGCTCTCCGACTGGCTCCTCGCCACCACCGGCATGGAGGCCGTGGCGCTCTCGCCCAAGGCCGGCGCCCACGGCGAACTGTGCGGGATGATGGCGATCCGCGCCGCCCTCGCGGCGAAGGGCGAGGGCCACCGGGACGTGGTGCTCGTGCCGGAGAGCGCCCACGGCACCAACCCGGCGACGGCGACGGCGCTCGGCTACAAGGTGGTCTCGATCGAGGCGCGCGAGGACGGCACCGTCTCCGTCGAGGCGGTGAAGGAGAAGCTGGACGAGCGGGTCGCGGCGATCATGCTGACGAACCCCAACACCTGCGGGCTGTTCGAGCCGGAGATCGTGGAGATCGCCGAGGCCGTGCACGCCGCGGGCGCCTACTTCTACGGCGACGGGGCCAACTTCAACGCCATCGTCGGCAAGGCGCGGCCGGGGGACCTCGGCGTCGACGCCATGCACATCAACCTCCACAAGACCTTCTCCACGCCCCACGGCGGCGGCGGGCCGGGCTCTGGCCCCGTGGTCCTGTCGAAGGCGCTCGCCCCCTTCGCCCCCCTCCCCTTCCTGCGGCGGGACGGCGACGGGCTCACCCTCGTGGAGACGGAGGCCGCGCTCGCCGAGGGCGAGCGGCCGTTCGGCCGCCTCACCGCCTTCCACGGGCAGATGGGCATGTACGTGCGGGCGCTGTCCTACATGCTCGCCCATGGCGGCGACGGTCTCAAGCAGGCCTCGGAGGACGCGGTGCTCGCGGCCAACTACGTGAAGGCGAAGCTCGCCGACGTCATGTCGGTCGCCTTCCCGGAGCGGCACGCCATGCACGAGGTGCTGTTCGACGACCGCTTCCTGAAGGACACCGGGGTGTCCACCCTCGACTTCGCCAAGGCGATGATCGACGAGGGCTACCACCCGATGACCATGTACTTCCCGCTCGTCGTCCACGGCGCCATGCTGATCGAGCCGACCGAATCGGAGTCGCGGGCGAGCCTCGACCTGTTCGTGGCGACCTTGCGGGACCTTGCCATGGCCGCCGCCCGTGGCGAGACGGAGCGCTTCTCCTCGGCTCCCTCGTACGCCCCCCGCGCCCGCCTCGACGAGACCCGCGCCGCGCGCAAGCCCGTACTGCGCTGGACGCCCCCCGCCCCCCGCGAGGTGGAGCCGCAGGCGAGCGGCTGACGCAGGGGGCGCGTCCCGCTGGCGGCGCCTCCGCCGCCAGCGGGCGTCATCCGCACCGCCCACGGCGCGCGGGGAAGACACGGCTTGGGCCGGCCGGTCCCACCGCTGCCGACGGTCGCGTCGTAAGGCGGCCGCGCGCCGCCGCTTCACGCTCGAAGCGAAATTCCTCCATTCATCGAACACCATACGCTCATTGCGCTCCCGGGGTGCGACCTTTTTGCGTCGGGCCGGCAACGTGTGATCTGCGTCACAAGGGTATCGACGACCCTTCGGATACGTCCGCGTCGTTCCAGCCATCTGGCGGAACTTTCAGCGTGATGATTTCGAGGGCAGACCATGTCGAATCCGTATTCGCGTCCGGCCATGGACGAGATCGAGAAGCTCGCCGACGAGGCAGAGAAGGAGTTTGCAAAGGCGCTCGACGCGGCGGTCGGACAGATCATGTCCGGCAACCCGGCCAATATCGTTGCCGGAATCGGGGCGATCGGTTCCGCCGCCGGCCAGCTGCTGCAGAAGGCCGGCGACATGGCCGACGCATTCGGCCCGGGGCTCGGCGAGGACCTGTCGCTAACGGCCAACAAGTCGGCGGGCGGGCAGGGCGTCGTCGCCGAATTGTTCGAGGGTGCCTTCGGGATCCTCGGCGAGGTCGCGGAGGCGCTCGCCGAGGCCTCCGGCGAGGTGGCCGGCGGCGCGTCCCGGCTCGTCGGGGAGCCGATGGACGGCATCGGAAAGGCACTCCAGAACCTGGGTGCGGCCGGCGAGGCGTTGCAGAAGGGCGACCTCGTCGCCGCCTACGAGGGGGTCAAGGCAGCCCGCGAGGAACTGACCGGTGCCGGCTTCGACGTCGGCGGCGTCTTGAAGGACACCACCTTCGACAGCGTCGAGGAACTTCTCGAGGGCATCGTCGAGGTGACGCGGGAGATCGGCGAGACCGTCGTGGAGGCGGGCGGTGCGGCCATCGGCATGGACCTCGACCCGGACCGTGTGCCGGGCGGTTCGGACTCGCAAGGCAGCGGAGGCGACCGGACGGGCGGCATCGGGCGGCACGATCGGCCGAGCGACCTCGAGACCGGCATGCCGGGACCTGGCGAGCCTCTCCCGATGTCCGGTGGCGACATGTCGACCGACAAGCCGATCGTCGACGGTCCCCACGGTCCCGGTGGTCCCGGTGGTCCCGGTGGTCCCGGTGGTCCCGGTGGTCCCGGAACCGAGGGAGATGAGGGTGGCGACGAGAAAGAAACCCCCGACGCGGTGGTGACACTCGGCGAACCCACAATCGAAGAGCCGACGGTCGAGCGCCTCCCGGACGGAACCGTGGTGGGTCCGAACGGTAAGCGCTTCCCGGCGGGCGACAGCGATGACGGGGAGGCGTCGGACGAAGGCAACGGCGGCGCGGGCGACGGCGCAGGCGACGGCGGCGCGGACGACGGCGGCGCGGACGACGGCGGCGCAGGCGACGGCGGCACGGGCGACGGCGGCGCGGACGACGGCGGCGCGGACGACGGCGGCGCGGACGACGGCGGCACGGACGACGGCGGCGCGGGCGACGGCGGCGCGGGCGGCGGCGCGGACGACGGCGGCGCGGACGACGAGGGCGGCGCAGCCGGGGCGGATGCCGGCGCCGAGGGAAGCGACGGCGGCAACGGGGGCTACACGCCAGGCGTCGATATCGGCTTCGAGGAAGGCGAGGCGCCCACGGTCGAGGCGTTCCTCGACGAGATGCGCCCGGACGGCCTCGTCCTGCCCCTCGACGAAAGCGGGCTCGAGCGGCCCGGCAGCGAGGTCGTGAAGGCGATCGGCAAAGACCTTGCGGATTATCTCTTCGAGATCGTGAGCTACCCCGCCGACGATGCCGACACCGGCGCGGGGACCGGCACGCTCACGGTGTCGTTCACGCCGATCCCCGCCTGTCCGTTCGACGCGGAACCCGCCGGAGGCATCGCGGGCCTCCCGATCAATCCCCACGGCGACATCCTGCCCAGCATTCCGGGCGGCGAGGAGCCGGACATGTTCTAGCGCACCGCGCGTCCTCCCGTGGCGGCCTCGTCGCCGCCGCGGGCCTTCCGCCGGCCACGAAGGTCGGCTAATCGTCCGCGCGGAGCGGCGATCGTGGAAAGGGCAAGCGATGGGCGAGAGGGATGGACAGGCGCCGACGGGCCCGCTCGCCGGGCTCGTCGTCCTCGATCTGACGCGGGTGCTCGCCGGCCCTTCGGCGACCCAGCTCCTGGGCGACCTCGGGGCCGACGTCGTCAAGGTGGAGCGGCCGGGCACGGGCGACGACACCCGCGGCTGGGGCCCGCCGTTCCTGAAGGACGGGGACGGCAACGACACACCCGAGAGCGCCTACTTCATCTCCGCGAACCGGAACAAGCGCTCCGTCGCCATCGACCTCGCCGTCCCCGAGGGGCAGGCGCTCGTCCGCAAGCTCGCCGCGAAGGCCGACTTCTTCTTCGAGAACTTCAAGGTCGGCGGGCTCGCCCGCTACGGCCTCGACTACCCGTCCGTGTCCGCGGAGAACCCGGGCATCATCTACGGCTCCCTCACCGGCTTCGGGCAGACCGGGCCGCTCGCCCACCGGGCGGGCTACGACTTCATGATCCAGGGGCGGGGCGGCATCATGTCCGTCACCGGCTTTCCGGACGAGGAGGGCGGCAAGCCGACCAAGGTGGGCGTCGGGATCGCCGACGTGATGACGGGCATGTACATGGCGAACGCCGCGCTCGCCGCCCTCCACCACCGCCACCTCACCGGGCGGGGCCAGTACATCGACGTGTCGCTCTACGACACCCAGCTGTCCTGGCTCGTGAACCAGGGCACGGCCTACCTGATGACGGGGAAGGTGCCGGGCCGCATCGGCAACGGCCACCCGACGATCGTGCCCTACGAGACGTTCGAGGCCTCGGACGGCCACTTCATCATCGCGGTCGGCAACGACGGGCAGTTCCGCCGCCTGTGCGAGGTGGCCGCCCGCCCCGCCCTCGCGGACGACCCGCGCTTTGCCACCAACCGCTCGCGGGTGGAGAACCGGGCCGAGCTCATCCCCCTCCTCAACGAGATCACGCGCACCCGCACGCGGGAGGACTGGCTCGCGGCGCTCGACGCGGTGAACGTGCCGAGCGGGCCGATCTTCGACTTCGAGGAGGCCTTCAGCGACCCCCAGGCGGTGGAGCGGGGCGCGCGCGTCACCCAGCCCCACCCGACGTCCGCCGCGGGCACGGTCGACACGATCGGCAACCCGCTCAAGATCAGCGAGACGCCCGTCACCTACCGCCGCCCGCCGCCGACCCTCGGGCAGCACACCGACGAGGTCCTCGCCGAGCACCTGGGCCTCGGCGGCGCCGCCCTCGCCCGCCTCCGGGACGCCGGCGTCATCGGCTGACCCCGCCGTCCTCCCGGCGCGAGCCGCTCGCCCGCCACCTCGTCCGTGCGGCCGATGCCGCGGGAAAGACCAGACCGCCGACGGCCCGCCCGCACCCGCGCTCGCCGGAGCGTGACGGGCGCGCCTTTCGCCCCGGTCGCCCCCTCCCCTTCCCGCGCGTTCAGGTGAACTTCCGGAACAGGCGGGTCTCGTCGAACATCTCCTCGAGCGCCCGCATGCGCGCCTCGGTCTCGGGCCACACCCGCGCCTCGACGGCCGCGATCAGCGTTTCCACGAGGAGGAGCGGGACGACGTTGCTGTCCCAGGCCGAGGGGGCGGCGATGCGCGCGCCGAAGGTCGCCTCGGCGTGGCGGGCGACGGGCGAGCGCCACTCGTCGGTGAACAGGACGATCCGCGCCCCCCGCTTCCGGGCGAGGCTCGCGAGCATGAGCGTGGAGTTCTCGTAGCGGCGCACGTCGAACAGGACGAGGACGTCCCCCGCCTTCACGTCGAGGAGGTAGTGGGGCCAGGCGTTGGAGATGGACTGGATCAGCGTCACCCGCGGGCGGACCACCTGCAGGTGCAGGAACAGGTAGTCGGCGACCGCGCGGGTGATCCGCCCGCCCTGGATGAAGACTTGGCGCCCCTCGTCGGCGAGGAGGGCGGCGGCACAGTCGAAGGCGTCCGCGTCGATCTGGGCGAGCGTCGCGCGGATGTTGCCGACGACGGCATCCGCGAAGCGGTGGAGGAGGTGGGCGTCCGGGGGCCCGGTCCCCGTCGCCGCGCGCTTCTGGATCGGGCCGGTGATGCGCGCCTCGAGCTCGCGCTTCAGCGCCGCCTGGAACTCCGGAAAGCCGGAGAAACCGAGCTTCCTCGCAAGCCGCACCACCGTGGGGTTGGACACGCCCGCGGCCTCGGCCATCGCCGTCGCCGTGCCGAGGCCCGAGACGGGATAGTTCTCCAGGATCACCGCCGAGAGCTGGCGCTCGGCCCGGGTGAGGGTGTCGGCCGTTCGCGCCAGCCGCTCGGCGATCGTCTCGCTGGCCTCGCTCACCGCGCCCTCCCGCTGCCGGTCGCCCTGACTCGATACCTTCAAACGCCGCCGGGCTGAAGAGGAAATTTCAAAAAGCGATTGACAGGGGGCGGCCGGAGGGAGAAGCCTCGGCCCGTCCGGATGGAGGAACGGCGGTGGCGAGGGCTCGGAGCGCACGGGTGACGGAAGGGTTCGCACCCGTCGTGGTGCACAACCCGAAGGGTGCCGCGCCCCTCGTACTCGTGTGCGAGCACGCCTCCAACGCGCTCCCCGCGCGCTTCGGGGACCTCGGGATCGACGGCGCGGTGCAGGACAGCCACGTCGCCTGGGACCCGGGGGCCGCGCCGGTGGCCGAGCGCCTGTCCCGCCTCCTCGACGCGCCGCTGGTGGCCGGCGGCCTCTCCCGCCTCGTCTACGACCTCAACCGCCCGCCCGAGGCGCCCGACGCCGTGGCCGCGGTGAGCGAGGTCCACGCCATCCCGGGGAACCGGGGCCTCGGTGCGGACGCGCGCGCGGAGCGGGTGCGGCTCGTCTACCGCCCGTTCGCCGAGCGGCTCGACGGAGTGCTCGCCGCCCGCCCGGGCGCGGCGGTGGTGACGGTCCACACCTTCACGCCCGTCTACGCCGGCAAGGCGCGGTCCGTCCGGATCGGCGTCCTCCACGACGAGGACGCGCGCCTCGCCGACGCCCTGATCGCCCTGTCGGGGTCCTTCCTGCCCTGGCAGGCGGAGCGGAACGCCCCCTACGGCCCGGCCGACCGGGTGACGACCACCCTCGTCAACCACGCCCTTCCCGCCGGCCGCCTCAACGCCATGCTCGAGATCCGCAATGACCTGGTGGCGACGCCTGCCGACCAGCGGGCGATGGCCGACCGGATCGCGGCCTGGGTCCGCGCCGCCCTGTCCCGGCACGGCCTCGCCCTGCCGGAGGCCGCCTGATGCCGCGGGCGCTCGTCCTCTACGTGCGCGCGGTGGACGGCCTCAACGGCATCATCGGCCGCGTCGTCATGTATTCCATCTTCGTGATGGTCGGCATCCTGTTGTGGTCGTCCGTCTCCAAGACCTTCTTCCTGCCGTCGCTGTGGACGCTGGAAAGCGCCCAGTTCGCCATGACCGCCTACTACATCCTCGGCGGCGCCTACGCGATCCGCGAGCACGGGCACGTGCGGATGGACCTCTTCTACGGCGCGTGGGGGCCGCGCACCCGTGCCTGGGTCGACGCGTTCACTGTCCTGTTCCTGATCTTCTTTCTCGTGGTGCTGCTTTACGGCGGCGTCGGCTCCACCGCCTATTCGCTGGAGTACAACGAGCGCAGCCCGACCGCCTGGCGCCCCCTCATGTGGCCGATCAAGGTGGTGATGCTGGTGGGCATCGCCCTCATGCTGCTCCAGTCCGTCGCCGAGTTCGTGAAGGACGTGGCGCGCATCCGCGGGGTGGACATCTGATGTCCTACGAGATGATCGCCCTTTTGATGTTCGCCTCGATGATGGTGATGCTGGCGACGGGCCAGCGCGTCTTCGGCGCCATCGGGGCCGTCGCCTCCCTCGCCGCGCTCACCCTGTACGGGACGGGCGGCGTCGACATCCCGTTCTCGGCAGCCATGAAGCTGATGAACTGGTATCCGCTGCTCACGCTGCCGATGTTCATCTTCATGGGCTACGTCCTGTCGGAGTCGCGCATCGCCGACGACCTCTACCGGATGTTCCACGTCTGGTTCGGGCCGGTGAGCGGCGGTCTCGCCATCGGCACCATCCTCCTCATGGTGCTGGTGTCGGCCATGAACGGCCTGTCGGTGGCGGGCATGGCCATCGGGGCCACCATCGCGCTCCCCGAGCTCCTTCGCCGCGGCTACGACAAGCGCATGGTGACGGGGGTGATCCAGGCCGGCTCGTCCCTCGGCATCCTGGTGCCGCCGTCGGTCGTCCTCGTCCTCTACGCGATGATCGCGCGCCAGCCCGTGGGCCAGCTCTGGCTCGCCGGCATCGTCCCGGGCCTCATGATGGCGGCGATGTTCGTCGTCTACATCGCGATCCGCTGCCGCCTGCAGCCCCACCTCGGCCCCGCGCTGCCGAAGGAGGAGCGAAACGTGCCCATGGGCGAGAAGCTGGTGCTGCTGTCCGCCGGGCTCCTGCCGTTCGCCATCTTCTTCGCCATGATGATCCCGTTCGTGAACGGGTGGACGAGCCTCGTGGAAAGCTCGGCCATCGGGGCGATGGCGGCGCTCCTCGCCGCGCTCCTGCGCGGGCGGCTCACCTTCGCGGTCCTCGACGCGTCGGTGAGGAAGACGCTGATCGTCACCTGCATGTTCATGTGGATCATCCTCGCCGCCCTCGCCTTCGGGGCGATCTTCGACGGGCTCGGCGCGGGGCGGGCGATCGAGAACCTGTTCGTGGGCGAGCTCGGGCTCAACCCGTGGGTGATCCTCGTCCTCATGCAGCTGTCGTTCCTTCTCATGGGAACGTTCCTCGACGACACGGCGATGCTGGTCATCGTGGCGCCGCTCTACGTGCCGCTGGTCGCCGCGCTCGGCTTCGACCTCGTGTGGTACGGCGTCCTCTACACGATCACCACGCAGATCGCGTACATGACGCCGCCGTTCGGCTACAATCTCTTCCTGATGCGGGCGATGGCGCCGCCCGAGGTGCGGCTCGCCGACATCTACCGCTCCATCGTCCCCTTCGTGGGCGTGATGGTGGTGGCGCTCGCCGTCGTGATGGCCTTCCCGCAGATCGCGCTCTGGCTGCCGCAGACGATCTACGGAAACTGAACGGACAAGAGCCGCGGGAAAGCGGCCGCGACAGCGATCTTCCAGATGGAGACAACCCGATGACGACGAGACGGAAGTTCCTCACCACCGCGGGCGCGGGCGCCCTCGCAGCCCCCCTCGCCGCGCCTGCCGTCCACGCCCAGCAGACCATCCGCTGGCGCATGCAGACGTACGCCGGCCCCGCGCTCGCCGAGCACGTCATCAAGCCCGCGATCGACAGCTTCAACCGCATCGCCGGCGACGACATGCAGATCGAGCTCTACTTCGCCGACCAGCTCGTCCCGACCTCCGAATTGTTCCGCGCCATG
>CAZJNX010000068.1:0-21112 GCA_964547415.1 uncultured Hyphomicrobiales bacterium | reverse complement strand
CAGGCCCCGTTCGAGCAGTCCACCGACTTCCTCGGGTCGATAGAAGGGCGCCAGCAAGGCCGGCCCCTCGGCGATCATCTGCGCCTCGTCGACCGGCGCGACCCGATAGCCAGCCTCGGCCAGCGCCTCGCTCAGGACAGCCAGGCTGCGCGGCACATTGAGGAACGAGGCCGCGAGGTTCTTCTCCCCGGGCGGGTAGTTGTAGAACATCAGGGCGACCCGCTTGTCGGCATGGGGCCTGTCGCGCACGGTGCGCCAGCTCCTCGACTCGGCGTCCGCCGACACGCTCGTGGTGGGGGAGGGGCGCGCCGTCGACCTTGCCGCGGCGGCCGAGGAGGTGGTGGCGGGGCTCGCCCCCTTCGCCATTTCCCGCGGCGTCGACCTCGAACTCGTGACGGAGGCGGGCGCGCGCCGCGCGGTGGGCGAGCGGGAGGCGATCGCGCTCGCCATCGCCAACCTCGTGGAGAACGCGGTGCTCCACGGCGGGCGGGGCCGGCAGGTGCGCGTCACGGTGGGGCCCGGGCCCGTGGTCGCCGTCCGCGACCGGGGGGGCGGCCTTCCCGACGGGGCGGCGGACGCCCTGTTCCGGCCGTTCTGGCGCGGCACGGACGCGCCCGCGGGCGGGGCGGGCCTCGGCCTTGCCATCGTCGAGCGGGTCCAGCGGGCGCACGGCGGCACCGTCGAGGCCCGGAACGCCGAGGGCGGCGGGGCCGTCTTCCGCCTCACCTACCGGGCCGCGCCCGCGGCCGCCTGACGCGCCCCGCTTTCTTCCTCGCCCGTCAGGTTCCCGTCAGCTGCGCCCCCCATGGTGCCACCGTCGGCGGCGCGGCCCCGACGGAGGATCGACAGACGATGAACGACACGAACGATCGGGACGCCGCACGGCGGGCCACCTTCCTCTCGGGCGATGCGAGGGTTCCGAAGGTGGCCCTCCTCGCCGCGGCGGCGGCTTTCCTCGTCCTCCTCGCGGTGGCGCTCGACTGAGGGCCCGCGGGCGAGGGACGCGGCGGTGAGCCGGCGGCTTGAGTGGCCAGCCGGCACGAATGGTTTTCAGGAGGCTTTGAAAAATGGACATTTACGGCACCAACGGCCCGGACCGACTCGTGGGCACGGCCGGCCGCGACGACATGTACGGCCGCGGCGGCGACGACACGATGCTGGGCGGTGCGGGCCCGGACGAACTCTACGGCAACGACGGGAACGACATCCTTTTCGGCGAGGACGGCGACGACGAGCTCTACGGCGGCGCGGGCGACGACGTGATCGACGGCGGCCCGGGCGACGACGAGCTGACGGGCGGCCAGGGCGAGGACGTGTTCCGCTACGCCAGCGGCTTCGACAGGATCGAGGACTTCCGCCCGGGCGACCTCGTCGAGATCGACGGCGGCCTCGGCGTGTCGAGCCTGTCGGCGCTTCTCGCCCGCGCCCGCTCGGTCGACGGCGGCGACGACACCCTCGTCGAGTTCGGCGGCGGCGACTTCCTCCTCCTCGAGGACGTGCGCCTCGGCTCGCTGAACGCGGGGATGTTCGCCTTCGGCGGCGGCGGCGGCGGCGGCGAGCCCGACCCGGGCCCGTCGCCCCGGCCCGACCCACGGCCGACCCCGGGCCGCGAGATCGACGGGACGAGCGGCCCCGACCGGCTCGTGGGCACGGCCAATCGGGACGTCATCGACGGCTACGGCGGCAACGACACGCTGATCGGTCGCGGCGGCAACGACGAGATCGACGGCGGCCGCGGCAACGACCGCATCAACGGCGGCGGCGGCAACGACGACCTCGACGGCGAGGCCGGCAACGACCGCATGCACGGCGGCGGCGGCAACGACGACCTCGACGGCGACCGCGGCCGGGACCGGCTCGTCGGCGGCGCTGGCGACGACACCCTCGAGGGCGGGGCCGGGCGCGACGTGTTCGTCTACCACCGCGGCCGCGACGTCATCGAGGATTTCCGGGACGGCGAGGTCGTGCGGATCGACGACCGGCTCGGCGTCTCGGGCTTCGACGCGCTCCTCGACCGGGCGCTCGCCGTGGACGGCGGCGAGGACACCCTGATCGAGTTCGGCGGCGGCAACATCCTCCTCCTCGAGGACGTGCGCCTGGCAAGCCTCGAAGAAGGCGACTTCGCTTTCTTCTGATCCCGTGCGGGCGGCGGTCGGCCCCGGCCGCCGCCCCGCCCACGATACGCCGGCCCTGGAGACCAGCCATGAAGATGATCCGCCTTCCCGCCCTCGCCGCCGCGGCGCTCGTCCCCGCCCTCGCGTCCGCGGGCAACGTCACGCCCGTCGCCGAGGCGCGTCCGGGTGCCCTCGTCACCATATCGGGCACCGTCGAGCGGGTGCTCGACTATGACGAGTTCCGCCTTGCCGACGGGACCGGCAGCATCCTCGTCTACGTGGGTCCCGACGGCCACGACGCCCGCGCGGGCGAGCGCGTGACGGTCGCGGGCCGCGTCGACGACGACGGCCCGCGCGAGATCTATGCCCGCTCCATGACCCGCGAGGGCGGCGCCACCGTCACCTTCAGCCACCGCTACGACTGATCGCGCCCGCGCCCGGACACGCCGAGAGACCGGACATGAAGATCGTGCTCTTCGCCCTCGCCCTCGTGCTCGTCGGCAGCCTCCTTTCGCCGCCGCCGGCCGCCGCCGGGGAGCGGGACGCCACCAGCGCCGAGCGGGCACGGGTCGTCGAGGCCCTGTCGCGCCTCGGCTACCGCAACGTGCGCGACGTGGACGTGGTGGGCGGTACCTTCGAGGCAGACGCCACCTCGCCCGAGGGGCGGGACGTGGACGTCATCCTCGACCGCGAGACCGTCCGCGTCGTGCGCGTCGAGGCGAGCTGACCAGGCCCCGGCCGGGGGGAGGGGGCGGGCCGGGGGTTGTCAGTTCTCTTCCGTCCGGGTCGCAGCTTCCGCGGTGGCCTCGGCGGTGGCGTCGGTGGTGTCCTCGACGGCGGCCTCGCTCCCGCCGTCGGTCTCGGCTTTCGGCTTGCGCTTGCGGCGGCGCTTCTTCTTCGGCGCCTCGGTGGCGAGCGGGGCCTCGAGGTCCACGAGGCGCACGCGGCGGCCGTCGAAGCCGATGGCGCTGCCGCCCGACAGGAGGCGCAGCGCGGCCTCGCCGAACACCTCCCGCCGCCAGCCCGCCGTGACCGGATGGGGCGCGTCCGGGGCGTTCGCGAGGGCTTCGAGGTCGTCCACCGTCGCGACGACGCGGGGGGCGACGCCGTGGCGCTCGGCGACGAGCTTCAGGAGCACCTTGAGAAGCTCCACCGCCGCGGACGTGCCCTCGGCGGACGGCTTGCGGCGCGGGATCTCGGGGAGCTCCTCCTCCGGCACCGTGCAGACGGCGTCGACCGTGTCGAGGATCCTCTGGCCGAGGCGGGAGCGCTCGAGCCCCTTCGGGAAGGTGCGCAGCTCCGCGAGCGCCTCTCGCGTGCGGGGGCAGCGGGCGGCCACCTCGTAGATGGCGTCGTCCTTGAGGACGCGGCCGCGCGGCACGTCCCGCGTCTGCGCCTCCTCCTCGCGCACCGCCGCCACCGCCTTCAGGACGGCGAGCTCCACCGGCCGCTTCGCCTTCATCTTGAGGCGCTGCCAGGCGTCCTCCGGCTGCGTGGAGTAGACCTCGGGGGCGGTGAGGGCGGCCATCTCCTCCGCCACCCAGTCGGCGCGGCCCTTCTCGTGGAGCATGGCCTTCAGGTGCTCGTAGACCGCCGACAGGTGGGTGACGTCGGCGAGCGCGTAGGCGAGCTGTGCGGGCTTCAGCGGCCGCTTCTCCCAGTTGGTGAACTGGGAGGACTTGTCGATCCGCGCGCCGAGCACGCGGTGCACGAGCTGGTCGTAGGCGATCTGCTCGCCGAAGCCGAGCACCATGGCCGCGATCTGGGTGTCGAACAGCGGGGCGGGCACCTTGCCCGACAGCTTCACGAAGATCTCGATGTCCTGTCGCGCCGCGTGGAACACCTTCACCACCGTCGGGTCCTGCATGAGCGCGAGCAGCGGCGACAGGTCGAGGTCCTCGCCCGCGAGGGGGTCGATGATGGCCGCATGGTCCCGGCTCGCCACCTGCACGAGGCACAGCTTCGGCCAGTAGGTGGTCTCCCGCATGAACTCGGTGTCGACCGCGACGAACGGGCTGCCGGAGATCTCCTTGATGAACGCGGCGAGCGCGTCGGTGTCGGTGATGATGTTCATGGGGCTCTTCGGGTGGGATCGCCCCTCAGACCGACCGGTCGGAAGGGTCGCGGACGTCGGGCGCGGCGTCCTCCATGGGTTGGGAGGGGAAGCCGAGGATCGAGCCCGAGGCCTCCGCGTCGCGCATGATCTCGACGTCGGAGGTGGCGTAGGCGGTGAGGAGCTCGGCGACCGAGCGCAGGGCATGGAGGTGGATGCGCTCGTAGCCGTGGGAGGCGTCGACCCCGAAGGTGACGAGGGCCGTGCGCACGTCCGCCCCCGCCTCCAGCGCGGCGGCGCTGTCGGAGCGGTAGAAGCGGAAGATGTCCTTCTGGTACTTGATCTCGTTCTCCTCGCACAGCTTGGCTATCTTGTGGTTCATGTGCCAGTCGAACGGGCCGGTCTGGTCGGCCATGCAGATCGTCACCCCGAACTCGTCGCTCGCCTGCCCGGGCGCGGAGGTGCCGTTGTCGACCGCGACCATGGAGGCGATGTCGTGGGTGAGCACCGACGAGCCCCCGTGGCCCACCTCCTCGGAGATCGAAAAGAGAAAGACGGTGTCGACGGGCAGCGGCACCCGCTCGCGCACCAGCGCCTCCATCGCCGCGAACAGGATCGCGCAGCCGCCCTTGTTGTCGAGGTGGCGGGAGACGATGAAGCCCGAATCGATGAACTCCGGCTGGGGGTCGACGGCGACGATGTCTCCGATCGAAAAGCCGTGGCGCTTGAGGTCCCCCGCGTTCCGGGCGACGACGTCGACGCGCAGCTCCACCGTTTCCCAGCTGATCGGCAGGGTGTCCACGTCCTCGCCGAAGGTGTGGCCGGAGGCCTTGAGCGGCAGGATGGTGCCCCGGTAGGCGCCCTTGTCGGTGAAGACCGTGCAGCGGGCCCCTTCGGCGAAGCGCGAGGACCAGGTGCCGATCGGCACGAGGGCGAGGCGGCCGTTGTCCTTCAGCGCCTTCACCTGGGCGCCGAGGGTGTCGAGATGGGCGATCATGGCGCGGGCGGGCTGCTCCCGCTCCCCGCGCAGGCGGGCGCGGATGGCGCCGCGCCGCGTCACCTCGAACTCGATGCCGAGGCGGCGCAGCTCGCCGCAGGCGGCGCGGACGATGGTGTCGGTGTAGCCGGTGGGACTCGCGATGGACAGGAGCTCGGCGAGCGTGTCCTTCAGGTAGTCGGTGTCGATCTTCAGGCGGGGCACGGCGTCTCCGCGTCGCTGGTGGCGGCCCGGCGGGCGGCTTCGGGGATCGACTGGGGAAACAGCATGTCGATGAAGCGCTCGGCCGTCGGTTGCGGCTCGTGGTTGGCAAGGCCCGGCCGCTCGTTCGCCTCGATGAAGACGTAGTCCGGGCCGAGGTGGCTCTTCACCATGAAGTCGATGCCGACGACCGGGATCTCGATGGTCCGCGCCGCGCGCACCGCCGCCGTCACGAGGGCGCCGTGGACGTGGTCGGTGACGTCGTGGATGGTGCCGCCGGTGTGCAGGTTCGCCGTCCGCCGGACGGGTATCTCCCGCCCCTCTTCCGGCACGTCCTCGAAGGACAGGCCCGCGGCGGCCACGCACCGGCGCGTCTCCGCGTCCACCGGGATGCGCGATTCGCCCCCCGTGGCGGCGGCGCGGCGCTTCGACTGCCGCTCGATGAGCTCGGCCACCGTCGCCTGGCCGTCGCCGAAGATGCGCGCGGGCAGGCGCAGGGCCGCCGCGACCACGCGGTAGTCGATGACGACGAGGCGCAGGTCCGAGCCTTCCACGAACTCCTCCACCAGCACGCGGTCGCACACCTCGCGGGCGGCGGCGATCGCCCCCTCCACGTCGTCCTGCGGCCCGATGCCGACGGAAATGCCGCGGCCCTGCTCGCCGCGGGCGGGCTTCACCACCACCTTGCCGTGCCGCGCGATGAAGGCGCGCACCTCCTCCGCGTCCGTCGTCTCGATCTCGTCGGGCACGTTGAGGCCCGCGGCCTCCATCAGGCGGCGGGAGACGGCCTTGTCGTCGCAGATCGACATGGAGACGGCGGTGGTGATGTCGGTGAGGCTCTCCCGGCAGCGGATCGAGCGCCCGCCGTAGGTGAGGCGGAAAAAGCCCGCGCCCGCGTCGATCATCTCCACGTCGATGCCGCGGCGGCGCGCCTCGTCCACGATGAGGCGGGCGTAGGGGTTGAGGTCCACCTCCGGCGGAGGGCCGGCGAACAGGCGCTCGTTGATCGGGTTCTTGCGCTTGATGGTGTAGACCGGCACGCGGAAGAAGCCGAGCTTCTCGTAGAGCGCGATCGCCTGGTCGTTGTCGTGGAGGACGGACAGGTCCATGAAGGCCGCCCCGCGCGCCTGGAACAGCTCGGCGAGGCGGCGCACCAGCGCTTCGCCGACGCCGGGGTTGCGGGTCTGCGGGTCGACGGCGAGGCACCACAGCGAGGAGCCGTGGTCCGGGTCGTTGAAGGCGCGCATGTGGTCGACGCCGGTCACGGTGCCGATGATCTCGCCGGTCGCCACGTCCTCGGCGACGAGGTAGACGAGCTCGCGGTTGTCCCGCTTCTGCCAGAAGAAGTCCGGGCGCACCGGCACCATGTGGCGCTGGGCATAGATGCGGTTGACGGCCTCCGCGTCGTCCTCGTTCGTCATGCGACGCACGACGAAGCCCTTGGGCTTGCGGCGGGACGGGCGGTAGGTGGACAGGTCCAGCCGGTAGGTGTGGGACGGGTCGAGGAAGAGTTCCAGCGGCGCGGCCGACAGCATCACGTGGGGCTCGCGCACGTAGAAGGCGATGTCCCGCCGCCCCGGGCTTTCGGACCGCATGGCCTCGGCGAGGTCGGCGGAGTTGGCGTAGGTATGCGCGAAATGGAGCGTGCCCCAGCCGCAGTCCACCCGGGCGTTCGCCGCCTGGGGCGGGGCGCCGGGCACCTCGGGCATCACCGGCGGCCTCGCCCCGCGCTCGCGCATCCGCCGCAGCCGCTGGGCGAGCGCGCCGCTCCGGCGTCCGGGGCTCGAACTCGTCATCGGATGCGTCCTCCGTCGCTGGCCGGCCGGCGGCCGCCCGGCCGAAGCTTGCCCCGCGCCCGGGCGGCGGGCAAGCGCTTGCCGCCGTTACCGGATGTCGTGGGTCTGCAGCCACATCTCGAGGAGCGCCACCTGCCACAGCTCCGAGCCGCGCAGCGGCGTGATGTGGGCGGTCGGGTCGGCAAACAGGGTGTCGAGGTAGTCCTTGCGGAAGATGCCGCGGGCCCGCGCCGCGTCGGCGTCGAGGACGGAGCGCACGAGGTCGAGGACCGGCCCGGAGATGTATTTCAGCGCCGGGACCGGAAAATAGCCCTTCTTGCGGTCGATCACCTCGTGGGGGACGACCTCACGCGCCACGTCCTTGAGGACGCCCTTGCCGCCGTCCTTCAGCTTCTCCGACGGGGGGATGCGGGCGGCGAGCTCGGCGAGCTCGTGGTCGAGGAAGGGCACCCGCGCCTCGAGGCCCCAGGCCATGGTCATGGAATCGACCCGCTTCACCGGGTCCTCCACCAGCATCACCGTGCTGTCGAGCCGGAGCGCCTTGTCCACCGGGTCGGTGGCGCCGGCCATCGCGAAGTGCTGCTCCACGAAGGCGCGGCTCTCGTCCCGCTCCGCCATGTACGCGGGCGACAGGTGCTGCGCGAGGCGGGCGTGGTCGCGGTCGAAGAAGTGCTCGGCATAGGTGGCGAGCGGGTCGTTCGCGCCCGCCATCGGCGGATACCAGTGGTAGCCGCCGAAGATCTCGTCGGCCCCTTGGCCCGATTGCACCACCTTGATGTGCTTCGCCACCTCCCGCGACAGCAGGAAGAAGCCCACGTTGTCGTAGGAGACCATGGGCTCTGGCATCGCCCGCACGGTGTCGGGCAGCGCCTCGATCATCTCCGTGGAGGGGACAAACAGCTGGTGGTGGTCGGTGCCGAAGCGCTCGGCGATGAGGTCGGAGTAGACGAACTCGTCGCCCTTCTCGCCGTGGGCGGCCTCGAAGCCGATGGAGAAGGTGGCGAGGTGCTTCTGCCCGGCCTCGGCGAGGAGCGCCACGATGACCGAGGAATCGACGCCGCCCGACAGGAGGACGCCCACCGGCACGTCCGCCACCATGCGCCGGTCGACGGCCTTCCTGAGCGCGGCCATCACCGCGTCGCGCCACTCCTCCGCCGAGCGGGTCGCGTCCTCGGGCGTGCGGGTGAAGTCGAGCCGCCAGTAGACGGTGTCCTTCGTGGTCCCGTCCGCCTCGATGACGCGGACGGTGGCGGGCGGGAACTTGGCGATGCCGGACAGGATCGTGCGCGGGGCGGGCACGACCGCGTGGAAGGTCATGTAGGCGTGGAGGGCGGCCCGGTCGATCGAGGTGTCGACGTCGCCGCCCGCGAGCAGCGCCTGGACGGAGGAGGCGAAGCGCAGCCGCCCGGGCATCTCGGCGAGGTAGAGCGGCTTGATGCCGAACCGGTCCCGCGCCATCACGACGCGCCCGGAGTCGCGCTCGAGGATCGCGAAGGCGAACATGCCGTGGAAGCGCTCCACGCACATCGGGCCCCAGGCGTGGTAGGCCTTCAGGATCACCTCGGTGTCGCCGGAGGAGAAGAATGCGTAGCCCTCCGCCTCGAGGTCGCGGCGCAGCTCCGGGTAGTTGTAGATGCAGCCGTTGAAGACGATGGTGAGGCCGAGGGCGGCGTCCACCATCGGCTGCTCGGCGCGGGTCGACAGGTCGATGATGGTGAGGCGGCGGTGGCCGAAGATCACCCGCCCGCGGCCGACGAGGCCTTCGGAGTCCGGCCCGCGCGGGGCCATCGCGTCGGTCATGCGTCCGACCGCGTCCATGGAAGCGGCCCTGCCGTCGAGCCTCACCTCACCGCAGATGCCGCACATGGAACCCTCGCCTCCCTTTGCCTGGCGCGGATGGGGCGCGGGCCTTGCCCGCCGCCGATGCCGGCGGGGGAAGAACGGGCGCCTCGCCTTGCCGTTTCGCCCGACCTTGTAGGCGAGGCGCACCGCCCGCGTCGAGGGCGCGCCCCCGCCGGCCGGGCCACCCGCCGGGAGGCGGGCGCCGGCCGGGATGGGGCGCAGGGAAGAAAACGGAAAAAAAGCGAACCGAAAGCCGCAGCCTCTGTGGTCCGCCGCGCGACCGCACCGGGGTGCGGGGGCTGCGCCCCGGACCCATGGCTAGCCGAGCGGCCGCTGCCGATCAACCGCCGCGTCGGCCGCGCCGGTTCCTGAGGGCGACGAGGGAGACGAGGCCGCATTCCCGCCTCAGGACCGCCGGCGGCACGAGGCGGAAGCCGGTGACGCCGGGCCGGCCGGTCGCGAGCTGGGCGATCTTGGCGAAGAGACGGTTGTCGATGTCGGCGAGGGCCCCCCGGTCGGTGGTGGCCTCGAGGAGGGCGGCGAGGCCGGGGACGGCGAACGGGCTCTTCGGGTCGAGCATCACGTTCGTCGCTTCCACGAGGCGGCGCGCCTTCGCCCGGGGCGGCAGGCCGTGGAGCGTCGGGGACAGGTCGTCGAGGCGGCCGGCGATGCGCCGCACGAGGCGGGCGATGCGGTGGGGCCCGACCGTCATCCGCCCGTCCGCGGCGACCGACAGGCCGAGGCAGTCGATCCGGTGGCGACCGCGGAAGCGCGGGTCGTCGGCCGAGGGGCGGCCGGCGGCGTTGAGGCAGGTGCGGATGTCCTTCTCGAGCTTCCGCCTGACGCCGAGGGGCGCGAGGAGCCCGTCGATCTCCCGGTCGAGGCGGGAGACCACGGCCGCGTCCCGGTGCGCGATGATGAAGTCGTCGTTGTAGCGGGCGTAGAAGAGACCGGGCGTCGCGGATGCGAGGTCGTCGACGGGCTTGGCCGCGAGGTTGGAGACGATCGGGACGAGGGGCGTTCCCATGGCGACGCCGTAGAGCCGGCAGAAGACCGTCCCGTCCCGGTCGCGCACGGCGGGCCGCACCAGCGCCTTGACGAGCCGCCAGGTGGCCTCCGAGACCGCGCCCCGCGGATTGCCGAGGTCCGTGGCGGCGCGCAGCGCCGTCCAGACGTAGGCGGTTTCGTGGACGGGGAGGTCGTCGCCGTAGCGCTTGAAGTCGGACTGGAGGACGTGGATGTCGGCGGGCGGCCCGCCCGCTCCATGCGTCCGGCGCTCGGCGCGCACGAAGCGGGCGAAGGCGGCCATGGCGTCGAGGGCCGTCGTGCCGGGGAAATAGGAGTAGACGCCGGGCATCCCGAGGCAGCGGGCGTTGCGGGACAGGAGCGGGAAGAGGGCGGCCCCCACCACCTGGTCGGTGAAGGCGGGCGTGTGGGCCTCGCGCGTCTTGCCGCCACGGGTGAGGTGCCAGAGGTCGACCGGGGAAGGGCGGTAGGCGCCGGCCGCGACCGTCTCGGCGATGCGGGCGGCGAGGGCACGGCGGTCGGTGGCGGCGGTGTAGTAGCTCACCCCCTCGTCCGCCTCGTGGAAGGCGCGGCCGCGCACGCTGCGCTTCTCGAAGATCTTCAGGATCGCCCGCTCGTAGATTTCCGGGTCGGCGAGCGCGGCTTCCACGTCCACCGGTTCCTCAGCCATCGCCGGCCTCCGCGCCCGCGCCGGCCGGAAGGCGGGCGGCGGCCGTCCCCCGGGCCACGTACCAGTCGGCCACCATTCGCCGCCAGGTGGCGGCGAGCGCCTCGTCGGTGCCCGCCGGCAGCACGAACAGGAGCCGCATCGCCCCGTCGACGAACACCGCCGACAGGAGGCGGCCGGAGGCGGCGACCACCGTCTCGCCCGCGGCAAGGCTTCGGGCGGCCGCCGAGAGGGCGCCCCCCGCGACCGTGTCGTCGAGCCGCCGGGCCTCGCGCGCGCCCTCGAGCGTCTCGGTGTCGATGGCGATTCCGTCCGGGAAAAGGACGCGGAAGGCGGCGAGGAGCGCTTCGGGCGCGCCCTGCCGCTCCGGGTGCGCGGCGATCCATCCCTCCTCGACGAGGCGGGCGAGGGCGGTGCGGCCGCTTCCCGGCGCGCCGCCGAGGAGGCGGCCGCCGCTCGCCGCCCCGCCGGTGCCGGCCGCGACGGCGCGCGGGTGGGCGGGGTCGTCGTCCCCGGCGGGCGGGCTCGTCACGTAGTAGAGGAGGGTGCGCGGGGAGCGGAAGGCGAGGTGGCCGCGCCCCGCCACCGCCTCGCGCACGAGGTCGGCGGCGAGCCGCCGCTGCTTGTGGGGCACCCGCCGCGACAGACGGATCTCGCCGACCGCCACCGGGCCCGGCTCGCTCCCGAGGCGGCCGACGAAGTCGCCGAGCGACAGGAGGGTGTCGGGGGGCGGGGCGCGCCGGTCGCGCAGGTGCTGGAGGTTGACGAGGACGAGGAGCACGAGGAGGAGCGCGGCGAGCACCTCGAGGAGATCGGACGCGGCGTTGACGTCGAGCCACACGAGGACGAGGAGGCCCGCGAACAGGCCGATCGAGCCGATCAGCGTGAGGAAGTGGCCGTCGGCGAAGGTGCGCACCTGGTAGAGGCCGACGAACCCGCGCACCACGAACAGCGGCAGGAGGGCGAGGAGGAGGAGCGGCGGGATCTCCGGGAACAGGAGGAGGCCGAGGGCGGCTGCCATCGCCCAGAAGAAGCCCGTCACCAGCGGCGTCGCGAGGAGGAGCTTGCGGAAGAACGCGCGGCGGAAGGGGGCGAGCGCCGCCTGCCGTCGCAGCCGCACGAAGTCGAAATAGAACAGGGACGCCCACTCGTAGGCGCCGCGGAAGGCCGGCAGGATCAGGTAGAAGAAGGTGAACGCGTCGACCGCCCGCCAGTCCGGGTGGGCGGCCGCGAGGTCGAGGGCGCGCCCGCCCGTGCCGTAGATCCCGAGGATCGCGAGGACGAGGACCGAATCGGCCCGCAGCGCCACGCCCGCGACCGCCGCCGTCGCCATCCGCGCCCCCGGCAGGCCCGCCAGGAACGGGACGAGCGCCCGCGCCTCGAGGCCGGGCCGCGGCGCGAGCCCCGTCAGGCGATACATGCGCCAGGTGAAGTGGAGCGTGAGGGCGCAGGAGGCGGCCGTGGAGGCGAGGATGGCGATGACGAGCGCGGCCGCCGGAAAGAAGGCTGCGCCCGCCCCGAGGACGGCGAGCTGCACGCCCGTCGGCAGGAACATGGACCACAGCGGCCGGTAGACCCGGCGCGTCGCGTACATCCCCGAATGGAGGACGAGGACCGGCAGCCGCGCGGCGAGCTCGACCACGATGAGGAAGCCGTAGACCTGGGCGAGGTCGTCTTCCGGGCCGGGGAGGGAGAGCTGCAGGAGGCCCGCCCCGAGGAGGACGAGGAGGGCCGCCGCCACGAACGACAGCAAGAGCCAGTGGCCGATTTCCCGCTCCGAGGCCTCGCGCGCCCCTTCGGCCGCCATCGCGCGCAGGCGCTCGCGCATCGGCTCGAGCGCGCCCCACCAGGCGCCGCGCACGAGGATGGTGCCGCTGCGCAGCGCGATCACCACGAAGGCGGCGAGTTCGCCCACCGCGGCGAGGATGATCGTGAACTCGAGGACGTGGAAGACGAAGCCACTGCCCTGGAGCAGGAAGGCGTAGCGCAGGCGGTAGGCGAAGTAGCGGGGCAGGCTGTCGGAAAGGAGGCTCGCGTAGAGCCCCTCCGTCCTGCGCTGGCGCCGCCGCGCCGCCTCGAACCAGCGCTCGATCCGCCGCATGCTGCGCCCCGTGAACGGCCCGACCCCGGTCGGCCTTCGCCGCCTCGCCCCGGGGCGGCGCTTCGTGTACACGATCGCGCATGAACGGCAAGGGGGCGAAGGCGGGCGGCGCATGACGGGGCGGGACGCGAAGGTGGCGGCGATCTCGCTGGCGCTCGGCGTGGCGGTGGCGGTGCTCCTGTTCGTCAGCCTGTTCGTGGTCGAGGAGGTGGAGGAGGCCCGCGCGCCCGATCCGCAGGGCCTGCGGCTCGCCCTCACCGTGGTGCCGACGTTCTGCGCGCTGCGGCCCGAGATGCCGGCCTGCGCCGCCGGGGCCGAGGCTGCCGTGCAGGCGCCGGTCGCCCTCCACGGCCTGTGGCCCCAGCCCCCTTCGCTGTTGTGGTGCGCGGTTCCGGACGAGGTACGGGCGAACGCGGAGGCCGGCCGATTCGCGGCGCTGCCGCCCCTCGATCTGTCGCCGGAGGTCTCCGCGCGGCTCGCCGGGGCGATGCTGGACCCGTCCTTCACCCGGCGCTACCAATGGTACAAGCACGGCAGCTGCTCGGGGATGACGCCCGAGGCCTACTACCGCCTCGCCCTCGACCTCTACGAGGCCGCGCGGCCCGCGGTCGCCGCCGCGGTGGAAGGGGCGGACGGCGACATCGTCACGCTGGCGGCCGTCCGCGCCGCCCTCGACGGCGCGCTCGGCGAGGGGACGGGCGCACGCGCGTTCCTCGTGTGCGTTCCGGCCGGCGAGGACGGCGCGCGGGCGGTCCTCGACGTGCGGATCGACGCGGGTCTTCCCGCGCCCGGGCTTGCGGCGCCGGGCGACCTCATCGCGGCGGCCGCGCCGGTGGAGGCGGGCCCTTGCGCCGCCGGACGGACCGACGGCGCCCTGCGACCCGTCAGCCCCGCTCCGCCAGGATGAAGGCGTCGAGGGCCGCCCGGTCGGGGATCGTGAAGGTACCGTGGGTCGGCATGACGACGAGGCCGAGCTCGCGCAGCCGCGTGAAGGCGCGGCAGACGGTCTCGAGGGTGAGGCCGAGGTAGTCGGCGATCTCCCGCCGCGTCATGGGGATCTCCACCATCCGCTCCCCCGCCGCCGCGCCCGGGCGGGGCGCAGAACAGGCAGGGCGGGGGGCGGTCAGCGTCACCGTGTCGGCGAGCCAGGCGAGGAAGTGGGCGACCCGCTCCACCGAGCACAGGCAGCCCATGGCGACGAGCTTCCTCTCGTACTTGGCGACCCGCCGTTCCGCGAGCGTCATCATCAGCGGGCCCAGCGTGGGGTCCTTGGCGATGGTCCGCGCGAGGGTGGCCCGGGCGACCTTGACGAGGGTGGCGTCCGTCTCCGCCTCGACCAGGTAGCTGAAGACGGGCGTCTCGGACAGGCCGAACACCTCGCCGCGGCCGAGGAAGTCGACGATGTGGCGGCGCCCGTCCGCCAGGATCTTCGACTTGCGCACGATCCCGGAGGCGACGAGGTAGAGGTGATCCGCCGGCTCGTCGCCGATCAGGATGGTCCGCCCGGCCTCGAAGGCCACCGGCGAGCCGATCGCCTGGAGGCGGCGGTCGAGGGGGTCGGCAAGGGGGCTGGCGGGCGCGCCGGTCCGCCCCCTTGGGGCCTGCGCTGGCGTGACGTCGTGCCGTTCGCTGCGTGCGAGCATGGGTCCGTTTCTCCCGCGAGGCGGAGCGCACCGCGTGTCCGTCGTGCCCGTGCCCGTGTTGCCGCCCGTGCCCGACGCCCGTCGTCCGCTCCGCGCCCTTCCGCGACGTCGGCCATTCCGGCCTGTCGCCGTCTTGATCTTGCGAAGGGCGAAGTCGACCCGTGCGCATCGCCCGTCCGTCTCCGCCACGGGAGGGATTTGAGCATGCGCCGGTACGTTACGCTATTCGTTGAAATACGCAGTCCGACCGGTTCGGACGCCGCGCGCGGCGGCGGGCCGCCACGCGCGGTCCGCCTGTCCGTGGCGGCCTTTACGGGATACCCCGTAGGCCGGGACGGGGCCGCGGGCCGTTCGCCGCGGCCGTCAGGCGCTGCCGATCAGGATACCGGCGGCGAACACCATTGCCCCGCCCACGACGATCTGGAGCGTCGCCCGCCAGAAGGGGGTGTGCATGTAGCGGTTCTGGATCCAGACGATCGCCCACAGCTCCAGGAACACGATGACGAAGGCGATGGCGGTGGCGATCCAGAAGTGGTCGATGAGGTAGGGTAGGGCGTGGCCGAGGCCGCCGACGGTGGTCATGATCCCGCAGGCGAAGCCCCGCTTGAGGGGGGAGCCGCGACCCGAGATCGCCCCGTCGTCCGTCGCCGCCTCGGCAAAGCCCATGGAGATGCCCGCGCCGACCGAGGCGGCGAGGCCCACCTGGAAGGTGGTCCACGGGTCCTGGGTGGCGAAGGCGGTGGCGAAGATCGGCGCGAGGGTGGAGACCGAGCCGTCCATCAGCCCGGCGAGGCCCGGCTGGACCCAGGTGAGGACGAACTGCCGGTGGGCCCGCGCGTCCTCGTCCGAGCGCTCCTCGCCGGAAAGGTGCTTCTCGGCGAGCTCGTCCGCCCGGCGCATGTGGCCGGTCTCGGCGGCGGCAAGGGTGCCGAGGAGGTCGCGGGTGGCCGCGTCGGCGGTGTGCTGGGCGGCCTTCAGGTAGAAGTTGCGTGCCGTCTCCTCCATCGCCTCCACCTCCTGGCGGATGCGCTCGATCGGCAGGTTGGACACCAGCCAGACGGGGTTGCGGTTGTAGAAGCCGGCCACGTGCTCGCGCCGGACGAGGGGGATCGTGTCGCCGAATCGGCTGCGGAACAGCTCGATCAGGCGGCGGCGATGCCCGTCCTCCTCCGCCGCCATCTCCTCGAACATCCGCGCCGTCGCGGGATACGTCTCCCTCAGCCGGTCCGCGTAGGTGGCGTAGATGCGGCCGTCGTCCTCCTCCGCGGAGATGGCGAGCGCCAGGATCTCCTTCTCGTCGAGGTCGGAAAAGCGGCGGCGGTGGACCATTCCCGGAATCATGGGTTGCCCTCGCTAGTTTCGAACAATTCCAGACAAGGGTTTGGCGCCGCGCGCCCGCTTCATCAAGGCAGGCTTCGCATGGCAGCCTTGCCCGGGGCTGCGCCTCCTCAGGCGGCGAGCGAGGAGAGGGCCGGCAGAAGCGCGAGGAGGGCGGCATCGCGCCCCCGGGCGGCGGCGAACTGGAGCGAGGCCGGGGGGAGGGGACCGCCGGCGGGGCCGGCAGGGACCACGACGACGGGCGCGCCGGCCACGTTGAAGGGCATCGTCTCGAGGATGTGGTAGAGGGTCGCACCGAGGACGTGGCCGCGGTGGCGCACGGTCCGCGCCCCGCGGGGCGCCGGCGGACCCGGCAGGGTCGGCGCGAGGAGGACGTCGACGGTGGACAGGCGCGCGTCGAGGGCCGCGCGCATCGCCGACAGGCGACCCTGCGCCGCCCGGGCCGCGCTCTCCTCGAGGGCAAGGCCGTCGGCGAGGCTGCGGTCGGCGACGGCGGGGTAGCCCGGGTGGCCCGGCCGCCACGGCGGGCGATGGGCGGCGAGCGCCTCGGCAGCGAAGACGCGGGCGTGGACGTCGAGGAGGCCCTCCCGCTCTCCGAGGTCGAGGGCGAGGGGTGTGGCGCCCGCCCCCTCGAGGCGCGAAAGGGCGGCGCGGCAGGCCATCGCCACCCGCTCGTCGGCGAAGGCGAGGCGGCGCGGCTCGAAGCCGACGAGGAGGCCCGCGAGCGGCGCGGGGGCGGGCAGGCCGCCTGCCGGATCGCCGAGGAGGACGGCGCCGGCCCGCGCGAGCGCCGCCGGGTCGGCCGCGAGGAGGCCCGGGTGGTCGAAGCTCGGCGCGAGCGGCATGATCCCGTCGAGGGGGACCGCCCCGTGGGTCGGCTTGAAGGCGAGGAGGCCGCACGCGGCCGCCGGGATGCGCACGCTGCCGCCCGTGTCGGTCCCGAGGCCGAGGTCGGCGAGGTTCGCCGCGACGGCCGCCGCGGCCCCGCCGCTGGAGCCGCCCGCGGAAAACGCCGGGTAGCGCGGGTTGGCGACGGCCGGCGTCGTGGTGCCGAAGCCGGCCGCGTCCGTCACCGTCATGCCGGCGAGGACGGCGCCGGCGTCGAGGAGCCGGCGAACCGCCGGCGCGTCCCCTTCCGCCCGCCGCCCGGCGTGGAGAGGGAGGCCGCCGGTGAAGGCCCGCCCGCGAACGGCGATCATGTCCTTGACCGCGAGGCGCAGCCCCGAAAGGGCGCCCGGGGGCGGGCATGCCGGCGCCGGGTCCGGCCCGTCCACGAATGCGTCGAGCCCGGCCGCGGCCGCGCTCATCGCCCGCCGGTCCCGCCGGAGGCCCGCGGAGGCGGCTCGCCGCCCGGCGCCGGGCCCGCGCGCGCGCCCAAGAGCCGGCCCTCCCGCGTCAGCTCCGGTAGTCGCCGTTGATCTCGACGTAGGCCTTGGTGAGGTCGCACGTCCAGACCACGGCGCTTCCCGTGCCGAGCTTCAGGTCCACCGTGATGTCGATCTCCGGCGCGCGCATGACGGCCGCCGCCTCGGCCTCCACGTAGGCGGGGTCCCGCTCCCCGTCGACGGCGACCCGCACCGTGCCGAAGCGGATCTCCAGCCGGTCCCGGTCCGCCGGCTCGCCGGCCTTGCCGACGGCCATCACCACGCGGCCCCAGTTGGCGTCCTCCCCGGCGATCGCCGTCTTCACGAGGGGCGAATCGGCGATGGAGCGGGCGATCCGCTCCGCCGACAGGTCCGAGACGGCGCCCTCGACCCGCACGGCCACGAACTTGCGCGCCCCCTCGCCGTCCCGCACCACCTGGTGGGCGAGGTCGAGGAGGAGGGCGAACAGCGCCTCGCGGAAGGGGGCAAGGCGCGGGTCGGCGGCGTCCGACAGGGGCGGGTTGCCGGCAAGGCCCGTCGCGAAGGCGAGGACGGTGTCGGAGGTGGAGGTGTCCCCGTCCACCGTGATGCGGTTGAAGGATTCCGCCGTCCCCTCGGCGAGCAGCATCTGCAGGAGCGGAGCCTCCACCGCCGCGTCGGTGGCGAGGAAGGCGAGCATCGTCGCCATGTCGGGGGCGATCATGCCCGCCCCCTTGGCGATGCCCGTGATCGTCACCGGCACGCCGGCGAGGTCCGCCGTGCGGCTCGCCACCTTCTCGTAGGTGTCGGTGGTCATGATGGCGCGGGCCGCCGCGTTCCAACCGTCGGGCGCGAGGGCGGCCGCGCAGTCCGCCATCACGCCGTCGAACTTCGAGGCGTCGAGCGGCTCGCCGATGACGCCGGTGGAGGCGAGGAAGACCGCCTCGGGCGGGCAGCCGAGGGCGGCGGCCACCGCGTCCGCCGAGCGTTCGGTCGCCGCCCGCCCCTTCATGCCGGTGAAGGCGTTGGCGTTGCCCGAGTTCACGAGGACCGCCGAGGCCCGCCCGCCCGCGAGCCTGTCCCGGCACCACTCGACCGGCGCGGACGGGCAGGCCGAGCGGGTGAAGACGCCCGCCACCGTCGCGGGCGGGTCGAACGCCATCAGCATGACGTCCGTGCGACCGGCATACTTGATGCCGGCCGCCGCCGTCGCGAGGCGCACCCCCGGGACCGGCGCGCCCTCCGCGATCCGCTCCGGCGCGAGGGGCGAGCGCGCGGGGCTCGTCACTGCGCGTCCCCTCCGCCGGTGCCGGCCGCCCCGTCCGTCTCGGGAGCGGGCGCCGGGGTCGACGGGGCACCCGCGAGACGCTCCACCGTGGCGTCGGCCTTCAGCCGGTCGACCGCCTCCACGAAGGCCTCCCGCAGCACGATCTGCCGCAGCTGGTCCTCCACGTCCTCGAAGGCGGGGAGCGGCCGCTCGCGGGTCTCCTCCACCTTGATGACGTGGAAGCCGAAACGCGATTCGACGGGCTCGGGCGTCACCTCTCCGGGCTCCAGGGAGAACGCCGCCGCCTCGAACGGGGCCACCATCTGCCCGCGGCCGAAGAAGCCGAGGTCGCCGCCCTCGGGCCCCGAGCCGGGGTCGGTGGAGTGCTCCTCGGCGAGCGCGGCGAAGTCGGCGCCCGCCGCGATCTCCTCGATGAGGGCCTCGGCCTCCTCCTTGCTCTCCACGAGGATGTGACGGGCGCGCACCTGGGGCTGGGGGGGGATCTGTCCGATCTCGCGCTCGTAGCGCTCGCGCAGGGAGGCCTCGGTGATCTCCGGCTCGATCACCTTCCCGAAGTACATCTCGCGCAGGGTCTGGAGCGTGAGGTAGCGCATCTGCCGCTCGAAGTCGGCCGTCTCGTCGAAGCCGCGCTCCCGTGCGGCGTTGGCGATCACGTTCATGTCGATGAGGAGGTCGGTGACGACCGCGCGCTGGCGGTCCTCGGGCGCGTCGCCGAGCTGGCCCGACAGGGCCTCCATGGCGAGGTCCACGTCCCCCCGGGTGATCGCCGCCCCGTCGACGCGGGCCACCACCTCGTCCGCGTCCCCCGCCTCCTGGGCGAGCGCGGGTCCGGTCGCCAGGGCGCACGCGAAGGCGGCCGCCGTCAGGGTGCGCGCCATCGTCCGTTGTTGCCTCAAGATGCCTCTCCCGTGTGGTTGTGCCGGCGGGCGCCGCGGCCCGCCCCGTCCGTTCATTGACAACCACAGGGGCCACGCATAAGTCCACAGCTGGAGCGGCGCACCGATGGGCCGCGTCGTGCGGCTCCCCGGCGCGCCCCGCGCCGCACATGGTCGCGCCACCGCCGCCGCGTCCGGGGGCGCCGCCCCGCGACCGGCGGATCCGTGCTAGGCTGCGCCGGTTCGCGTCTTTCGGAAATTGCAGGAGCTCACGCGATGCTCGCGCTCGGCGGCCTCACCAAGCGTCTTTTCGGCTCATCCAACGACCGGCGGCTGAAGGGCTACCGCGCCCGCGTGGAGGCCATCAACGCGCTGGAGGACACCTACGCCGCCCTGTCCGACGAGGCGCTGAAGGACAGGACCGGCGCGTTCCGCACCGAGATCGAGAACGGCCGGTCCCTCGACGATCTCCTGCCCGACGCCTTCGCCGTCGTGCGCGAGGCCGCCAAGCGCACCCTCCACCAGCGCCACTTCGACGTGCAGCTGATCGGCGGCATGGTCCTTCACGAGGGCGCCATCGCCGAGATGAAGACCGGCGAGGGCAAGACGCTGGTGGCGACGCTGCCCGTCTACCTCAACGCGCTCGCCGGCCGCGGCGTCCACGTCGTCACCGTGAACGACTACCTCGCCCAGCGCGACGCCGGCTGGATGGGCCAGATCTACAACTTCCTCGGCCTGTCGGTCGGGACCATCGTCCACGGCAAGGACGACGCCCAGAGGAAGGCCGCCTACGCCTGCGACGTCACCTACGGGACCAACAACGAGTACGGCTTCGACTACCTGCGCGACAACCTGAAGTACGACACGGCCTCGATGGTCCAGCGCGGGCACGCCTTCGCCATCGTCGACGAGGTCGATTCGATCCTGATCGACGAGGCGCGCACGCCGCTCATCATCTCCGGCCCGCTGGAGGACCGCTGGGACTTCTACAACACGATCGACACCTTCATCCCGCACCTCGTCGAGGAGGACTACGAGATCGACGAGAAGCTGCGCACGGCCAACTTCACCGAGGCGGGCAACGAGAAGCTGGAGGGGCTGCTGGCCGAGGCGGGGCTGCTGCGCGGCGATTCCCTTTACGACATCGAGAACGTCAACGTCGTGCACCACCTGCAGCAGGCGCTGAAGGCCCATCGGCTGTTCCAGCGGGACCGGGACTACATCGTCAAGCAGGGCCAGGTCATCATCATCGACGAGTTCACCGGACGCATGATGCCGGGCCGTCGCTACGGGGAGGGGCTGCACCAGGCGCTCGAGGCCAAGGAGCGAGTACCGATCCAGCCCGAGAACCAGACCATCGCCTCGATCACCTTCCAGAACTACTTCCGCATGTACGACAAGCTTGCCGGCATGACCGGCACGGCCGCAACCGAGGCGGAGGAGTTCGGCTCCATCTACGGGCTCGGCGTCGTGGAGATCCCGACCAACGTTCCTGTCGCCCGCGTCGACGAGGACGACGAGGTCTACCGCACGGCGGACGAGAAGTACGCCGCGATCATCGAGATCATCAAGGACTGCCACGACCGCGGGCAGCCGATCCTGGTCGGCACCACCTCCATCGAGAAGTCCGAGACGCTGGCCGACAAGCTGAAGAAGGCGGGCTTCAAGCAGCGCGACTTCTCGGTCCTGTTCGACGAGAAGGGCGGCAACCAGCGCGTCTTCCAGGTGCTGAACGCCCGCTACCACGAGCAGGAGGCGCGGATCATCGCCCAGGCGGGCGTGCCGGGCGCGGTCACCATCGCCACCAACATGGCCGGCCGCGGCACCG
>CAZJNX010000067.1:0-21195 GCA_964547415.1 uncultured Hyphomicrobiales bacterium | reverse complement strand
GGCCGCTCGGGCGCGGGGGCCGATCCGCTCCCCGTCACGGCGATGACGCGCCGTCCCGCCTGCGGGTGGCGGCCGCGCGCGTGCCGGATCGCGGTCGCCGCGCGGTGCGATCGCCACGTCGGCGGACGGACCGGGTCGGCGCAGGAGAACATGGCAAGGGCCGCACCCGGAGGTGCGGCCCCGCGGTGGTGCTTCCCCGGGGAGCTCGCCACGCGAGCGCCCGGGGAGTGCCGGCCGGATCCGTCCTTATCGTGTGTGCCGGCCGGCGTCCCCGCTCCCTTAGCGGAAGAGCTGGAGAACGTTGTTGCTGGACTGGTTCGCGATGCCCAGCGACTGGATGGCCAGCTGCTGCTGGGTCTGGAGAGCGCGCAGGCGGGTCGATTCCTCCTCCATGTTGGCGTCCACCAGCGTGCCGACCGCCCGGTCGTTGGCGTCCATGAGCGCGCTCACGAACTCCATCTGGCTGTCGATCCGCGACAGCACCACGCCGACCCGGTTCATGGCACCGATCGTGTCTTCGAGGGCCGCATCGACGATGCCGATCGTCTCTTCCAGGGTGGTGAGGTCGGCCGCCGAGTCGGTCAGCGCGGAGATGTCGACGGCGAGCACGTTGTTGGTCGTGCCGCCGACCGTCCGGTCTTCGTCCAGGATGCCCGAGCCGGCGGCGTTGCCGTCGGTCAGCGCGATGCCGAGGCTGGGGTCGGCGTTCGAGATGGTGAGGGAGATGGTGGAGAGGGAGACGCCCGTCGTCGTGCGCTCGAAGGAGGCGACCACCGTGCGGTCCGCGTTGTAGCCGGCCGCGCTGGAGTCGACCGCGAGCCAGTTCTGCTCGTTGATGACCGAGGCGCCCGCCTTGTTCTGGAGGTCGGTGATGATGCCGGCGATCTGGGTCTGGATGTTGCCCCGATCGACGCCCGGCGAGCGGGCCGAGACCAGCAGCTCCTTCATGTCCTGCAGCCCCTCGCGGGCCGCCTCGAGACCCTGGTAGGCGACGTCCACCGTGGTGCGGCCGAGGCCGAGAGCGTCGCTCACCGCGCCGAGGGCGCCGTTGTCCGACTTGGTCGTCGTCGCGATCGCCCAATAGGCCGCGCTGTCCTCCGCCTTGCCGATACGCAGACCCGTGGAGATCCGGTCGTTCGTGGCGTTCAGGTCGTCGTTGATGGTCCTGAGGGTCTGGAGGGCCACCATCGCGGAGGTGTTGGTGAGGATCGAGGTCATCTGTCTGTCCCTTGCTTGCGCGTTCTTGCGCGTGATCTTCAAAGGACATGCCGGATCGGCCGGCGCGACAGGAACGGCTTCATGCCTTTGACGCCCGCTCCTCCGAGGCGGGGCAATGCCCGCCGGCCGGGTGAGCACGCCGCCGGCAAGCCCCGTCACGGGCCCGGAGGCACCCCTTCCCGACCCGTCCCGGCGAACCGGACATGGGGTCTGAAGGTGGCCTCGCCGCCGGCGGCTTTCGAGCCAAGATCCCGGGATCCCACCGCTCCCGCCTTCGGCCACTCGGCCTTGCAGGGGAAGGAGACCAACCGGTTTCGGCCCGTGCGCCAACCTGTCGTGCAACCGTTGTGGCACGACAGGCTTGCGCCAGGCTTGCATCCGCGACGGCTCGTCGAGCCGTTCTTTTCGTCCGTCGGACGATGAACCATTCGCCTTGCGTGAGCGTTGACTCCTCTCGACCGTCAGCCCGTGCGGCAGAACGCCATCGGGTGGACCCGGCCGGCCCCGGGAGGCCGGCCGGACCGTGGTGGCCCCGTCAGTTGCGGAACAGCTGCAGGATGTTCTGCGCCGCGCCGTTGGCGATCGACAGGGACTGGATGGCGAGCTGCTGCTGGGTCTGCAGGGCCCGCAGCTTGGTCGATTCGGTCTCCATGTCCGCGTCCACCAGCGTGCCGATCGCCCGGTCGTTGGCGTCGATCAGTGACAGGACGAAGGTGGTCTGGCTGTCGATCCGCGACAGCACGGTGCCGACTCGGTTCATGGCGCTGATCACATCCTGCAGGGCGGCGTCGACGATGCCGATGGTCTCGGTGATGGTGGTGAGGTCGGCCGGGGCGTCGGTGAGCGCCGAGATGTCGATGCCGAGCACGTTGTCCGTCGTGCCGCCCACCGTCCGGTCCTCGTCCAGGATGCCGTCGCCGGTACCGGCGGCGTCGATGAGGGCGATCCCGAGACCGGGGTCCGCGTTGGTGATCGTGATGTCGATGGTGGAGATCTGGATGCCGGTGGCGTTGCGCTCGAACGAGGCGACCACCTGGCGCGTGGCGTTGAAGCCCGCCGCGCCCGAATCCACCGACAGCCAGTTCTGCTCGTTGATGACCGACGCCGACGCCTTCGTCTGCATGTCGGTGAGGATGCCGGCGATCTGGGTCTGGATGTTGCCCCGGTCGACGCCCGGCGAGCGGGCCGACACGAGCAGCTCCTTGATGGTCTGCAGGCCGTCGCGGGCGGCCTCGAGACCCTGGTAGGCGACGTCCACCGTGGTGCGGCCGAGGCCGAGGGCGTCCTTCACCGCGGACAGCGCCCCGTTGTCGGACCGCGTGGTGGTCGCGATCGCCCAGTAGGCGGCGCTATCCTCCGCCTTGGCGATGCGAAGGCCGGTGGAGATCCGGTCGTTCGTCGTGTCGAGGTCCGTGTTGATGGTCCTGAGGGTCTGCAGGGCCACCATCGCGGAGACGTTGGTGAGAATGGAGCTCATGGGTTCGTCCTTGTCCCTTGGGAGGCCTGGCGCACGGCGCCGGGCGGTTTCGGTTCGGGACATGCCGGGCTGGCCGGCGCGACAGGACGGCATCATGCCCTTGACGCGGGGCCGGGCGGGCGGCGGTGACCTTTTCGCCCGCGACCGACCCGTCTTCCGGAACCCGATCGGAGGTTGCACGTTATCGCCGCGCAACGTCCTCGGGAGGCGCTTGCAGCGCCGGGCGCGACGGGGCGAGAGGGGAGATCTCGCCTTCGTCGCCCGGCCGGCCCCCGCCCGGGGTGGCGGATCATCCGCCGCCCCGGGCGACAGGAACGCCGGCGCCGCGAGCGGCGCCGACGCCCTCGGCCTGCCGGACCGCGGCCGGGCACCGGGAGGTGCCTGCCGCCGGACCGGCGGGCCGACCGGCCGTGCCCTCCGGGCATCAACCTGTCGTGGAACCCTTTTAGCCCGCGTGCGTTGTGCGAGGCTTGGCCCGGCGCGTCAGCCCGGCGCCTTGCCGCCAGGCGTGGGCCGGTGGGCCGCCACCTCGCGCGCGATGCCCGCCTCGGCCGCGTCCGCCCCGCCGTATTCCTCGAGCTCGAAGGCGAGTTCCTCCTCCAGGTAGCGGTCGAACCGCGCCTGCGGCAGGTGGGAGCGCACGGCCGCCACGTACATCGCCAGCGCGAAGGCGGCGACGGCGAGCGTGTCGGCGGGCGCGGGCAGGACGCCATACCCGCCGCCGAAGCCGCCCGCGAGCGACAGGGCGCCGAGGCCCGCGAGGTAGGGCAGCATCCAGGCCGCGCCCGCCGCGTCCAGCGGCTCGCGCCCGAGGAGGGCGAGGCGGCCGAGGAAGAGGACGAGGCCCACCGCGATCAGGGACAGGAGGCGCCACATGGTCTCCCACCCCGACCAGTAGATCATGAGCGTCGCCACCACGAAGGCGGCCGCCCCGAACACCCGCGCCGCCGGCAGGCGGAAGGAGCGGGGAAAGTCCGGCGCGAGGCGGCGCAGCGCCACGACCGCCACGGGCCCCACCACGAAGGACAGGACGATCGCCGCCCCGTTGAGGGCGACGAGCTCGCCGAACGGCAGCGTCACGAACAGGACGACCGCGACCACGTAGTTGAGGGCGAGCGCTGCCACCGGCACCCCCCGCCGGTTGAGCGCGGCGATCGCCCGGGGAAACACGCCGTTCTCCGCGATCGCCATGGCGAGCCGCCCGTTGGAGCCCACCGAGACGAGCGCTCCGCCGAACGGGGAGACGACGGCCGCCGCGTTGAGGAGGCTCACCAGCCACAGGATGCCGAGGGCGGTCGCCAGCGCGCCGAGAGGCCCCATGGCGTGGTCGTCCGACAGGGCGCCCCACCCGCCCGACAGCTCCGCGGCCGGCAGCGCCCCGATGAAGACGAGCTGGATGCCCCCGTACACCACGAAACAGATGAGGACGGCGAGGACGAGGGCGAGGGGGATCGTCACCTGCGGGTTCTTCGTCTCGCCGGCCATGTCGATGGCGTGGCGGAAGCCGATGAAGGCGAAGGCGACCCCGCCGGAGGCGACCGCGGCGAACACGCCGCCGATCCCGAACGGGGCGAAGCCGCCGTGGGCCGTGAAGTTGGCGGTCTCGAAGCTGGTGGCGGCGATCGCCACCATGAAGACGATGGGCATTATGATCTTCGCCCAGGTGAGCGCCGCGTTCACCTTCGCGAACAGGGCGACGCCGAAGGCGTTGAGGATCGTGAAGGCGAGGAGGAGGACGGCCGCCACCGCGAGGCCGGCGGGGGTGAGGTCCCCCGCCCCGCCGTCGTGGAGCCAGGGGAAGTAGGCGTCGGCGTACCGCAGGGCCGCCTCCACCTCGATCGGCGCGGTGGTCGAGTAGCCCGCCCACGCGCTCCAGCCGAGCACCATCGCGAGGAGCCGCCCGTGGCTGAACTGGGGGATGCGGGCGATGCCGCCCGCGACCGGGAACATGGACGAGATCTCGGCGAAGGTGAGGGCGAGGAGGAGCATCGCCACCGCCCCGATCGCCCAGGCGAGGAGCGCGGCGGGCCCGGCGAGCTGGCTCGCGAGCAGCGGCGCGAACAGCCAGCCCGACCCGAGGACGCCCCCGACGGCAACGAACGTGAGGCCGACGAGGCCGATGTCCCGCCGCATCGCCATGGTGCGTTGCCCTTTCCGTCACCCCGCCCGTCCGCCGCGGCGGGGTCCGCGGTGCGGACGGCGGCGGATTGCCGATCGCCGGACCATCGCAAATCCGGCCATCGAATGGCAACCTCCGGTGCATGGCAGACCTGCGGCTTCCACGGAAGGCCGTGCCGGCCTTGCGGCGCGGCCCGCCGTCCCGCATCTCCCCGACGGGACGGCCGTGGCGCGGCCCGGACCGTCGCCCCGCCCCGACCGGCAGCCGAGCGAGGCCCGCGATGAGCCATTTTCCGGAAACCCGCCTCGTGGGGGGCTCCGACCTTGCGACCTTCGCCGGGATCAACTCGTTCTGCCGCCGCCCCTACGGCCGCGACCTTCGGGGGATCGACGCGGCGGTCCTCGGCATCCCCTTCGACCTCGCCACCTCCTACCGGCCCGGCGCGCGCTTCGGGCCCCAGGCGATCCGCCGCGCCTCGGTGATGCTCGACCACGACCCCCACTTCCCCTTCGGCGAGGACATCTTCCGCGCCCTCAAGGTGGTGGACTGGGGCGACGTCGCCTTCGACTACGCCCGGCCGGAGACGGTGCGCCCGGCGATCCGGGCCGCCGCCGACGCGGTGGTGGCCGCGGGCGCCTTCCCCCTCGCCCTCGGCGGGGACCATTTCGTGACCCTGCCCCTCATGGAGGCGGTCGCCGCCCGCCACGGCCCCCTCGCCCTCGTGCAGTTCGACGCCCACCAGGACACCTGGGAGGACGACGGGGTGCGCACCGACCACGGCACCTTCCTGCCGCGCGCGATCGCCGGCAAGGTGATCGACCCGGCCCGCTCGATCCAGGTGGGGATCCGCACCCACGCTCCGGCCGACTGCGGCATCGCGATCGTGGACGCGGACGCGGTCGTGCGCCTCGGCCCGGAGGGCACGGTGCGGGCGATCCGCGAGCGGGTGGGCGACGGGCCGGTCTACGTGACCTTCGACATCGACGCCCTCGACCCCGCCTTCGCCCCCGGCACGGGCACGCCGGTGGTCGGCGGGATCGCCACGCGGGAGGCGCGGGCGATGCTCACGGCGCTCGCCGGACTTGATGTGAAGGGGGCGGACGTGGTGGAGGTGGCGCCGGCCTACGACGTGTCGGACGTGACCGCGCTCGCCGGCGCGTCCGTCGCGATCTGGCTCCTGGGGCTTTGCCTGGCGGCGCGCCGGGCGAAGGCCTGAGGCGGCCCCGCGCGAGGGAGGAGAGGATGGAACCACCGGTCAGAATCGCCGTCTACGGCGCCTCCGGCTACACCGGCTCGGAGCTCGTCCGCCTCCTGATGCGCCATCCGCGCGCCGAGATCGTGGCCCTGTCGGCCGACAGCAAGGCCGGCCGGGAGATGGCGGAGATCTACCCCCAGTTCACCGGGCTCGCGCTGCCGCCCCTCGTCCGCCTCGAGGAGGTGGACCTTTGCGCGGTCGACTGCCTGTTCTGCGCCCTCCCCCACGGCACCACGCAGACGGCGCTCAAGAAAGCCCTCGACGCGCGGCCGGACCTTCGCGTCGTCGACCTGTCGGCGGACTTCCGCCTCGCCGACGCGGACGCCTACGCCCGCTGGTACGGCCACGCCCACGCCGCCGTGGCGCTCCAGGCGGAGGCCGTCTACGGCATCACCGAGCTTTTCCGGGAGGCGGTGCGGGCGGCGCGGCTCGTGGCGAACCCGGGCTGCTACACGACGACCGGCATCATGGCCCTCGCCCCGCTGATCGAGGCGGGCCTCGTCGATCCGGACGAGATCGTGATCGACGCCAAGAGCGGCGTCACCGGCGCGGGCCGGGCGGCGAAGGAGGCGATGCTGTTCGCCGAGGTGGCCGAGGGGATCCACGCCTACGGCGTCGCCGCCCACCGCCACACGGCCGAGTTCGACGAGCAGTTCTCGCGCGCGGCCGGACGGCCGGTGATGGCGACCTTCACCCCCCACCTCGTCCCGATGAACCGCGGCATCTACGCCACGTCCTACGTCCGCCTCGCGGGCGGGGCGAGCGCGGACGACCTCACCGCCGCCCTGTCGGCCCGCTACGCAGGCGAGCCGTTCGTGAAGGTGCTCGGCAAGGGCCTCGTCCCCCAGTCCCGCCACGTGCGCGGCAGCAACGTCATCCACATCGGCGTCGTGGCGGACCGCCGGCCGGGACGGGCCATCGTGATCGCCACCCTCGACAACCTGGTAAAGGGCGCCTCCGGCCAGGCGGTGCAGAACATGAACGCCATGTTCGGCCTGCCGGAGACGGAGGGGCTTTCCCAGCTCGCCCTCTTCCCCTAATCGCCGGGGGCCGGCGGGCGCCGGCATCTTCGGGAGGGACGGATGAGCGGCGCGCGGGCGCCCCGCGGGCGCGACTGACATGGCGGAAAGCCTCCTCGAGCGGATCGGGATCCGCCGCTCGGCGAGCCCGGCGGTGCTCTGGCGCCGGGGCGACGCGGTGCTGCGCCGCCTCGTGGCGGCGGGCCTGCTCGCGGCGACCGGGCTCCTGTGGGCGACGGTGATCGGCGTCCTGCCCGTCGGCGACACCCCGTTCCTCGACGCGCCCCTCCCGGTCCAGGTGAAGACGGCCGCCTTTTCCGTCGTCTACGCCGTGGCGGCGGTGGGCATGTGGCTCCTGTCGGCCTGGGGCATGGTCGCCTGGCTCGCCGCGATCGGCGCCGAGCTCGCCGTCACAGCGCTGTTCGCGGACGTCGTCGGCATCGACGCGCTCGCGATCCTCGCCCAGCTCACGGCGGCGGCGGCGGTCCTGTCGGTCGCCTTCATGGCGCGGCGATACCGGCACCTGGAACGGGCCTGAGGGGCGGGGCGAACGGGACGAAACGAGAGGGAGGCGGACATGGCGACGATCGGTTTCATCGGGCTCGGCAACATGGGCGGCCCCATGGCCGGCAATCTCCTGAAGGCCGGGCACGAGGTAACGGGCCACGACCTGTCGGACGCGGCCGTCGCGGCCTTCGCGGAGCGCGGCGGAACGGCGGCCCGCTCCGTCGCGGAGGCGGTGCGCGGGGCGGACATCGTCGTCACCATGCTGCCCGCCGCCGGCCACGTGCGAAAGGTCTACCTCGACGAGGGCGGGATCCTGACCCACGCCGGCCCGGGCGCGCTCCTCGTCGACTGCTCCACCATCGACGTCGCGACCGCCCGGGAAGTCGCGGAGCGGGCGGCGGCGGCCGGCTTTTCCATGGTGGACGCGCCGGTCTCGGGCGGCGTCGGCGGAGCGGAGGCGGGAACGCTCACCTTCATGGTGGGCGGGCCGGACGAGGCGTTCGACCGGGCGCGGCCGCTCCTGGCGGCGATGGGGCGCAACATCGTGCATGCCGGCGGGGCGGGCTCGGGCCAGGCGGCGAAGATCTGCAACAACATGATCCTCGGCATTTCCATGATCGCCGTGTCGGAGGCCTTCAACCTCGCCGACGCCCTCGGCCTCGACCGGCAGCGCCTGTTCGACGTCTCCTCCACCGCCTCCGGCCAGTGCTGGTCGCTCACCACCTACTGCCCGGTGCCGGGGCCGGTGCCCACCTCCCCGGCGAACCGGGACTACAGGGCCGGCTTCACCGCGGCCATGATGCTGAAGGACCTGAAGCTCTCCCAGGAGGCCGCTGCGGCGAGCGGCGTCGACACGCCCCTCGGCCGGGACGCGGCAGCCCTCTACGAGGCCTTCGTCGCCGAGGACGGCGGCGCGACGGACTTCTCGGGCGTCATCCGCTTCCTGCGCGAGCGCTCCGGCGGCTGACGGCCGGTTCTCCCCGCTCTTGCCGGGCCTGCCGGACGCCCCGCGCTGCCCCCTGTCCGTCGGCGCGGGGCTCGCTCCGGGGGGCGGGCGGGGGCCGGTGCCGCCAAAGGGTCCCGCGCCCCCCGAGGGAGAGAGGGCTTCCGGCGCATCCCAGCCCTCGACCGCGCGATCGCCGACCTCATGGCCGAGGACCGCGACCTCGCCCCGCTGGCGCGGCGCCTCCCGGCCGTCGCCGGCGTCGGCCCCACCCTCCTCGGCCGCGGCGAACCGCCCGAGCGCGGCACGTGCCGTCGCCGGCGTCCCGCCTCTTCTCGCTCGCTTCGCTCCCCATGCCGGAGAAAGCCGCCGGTGGCGCGGCGCCCGCCGAACCCCGGGGCGGCACAAGGTCCGCGAGGCCCTCGCCATCGCCGGCCTGACGGCCGCTCGCCTCGTCCCGGCGCTCGCCCTTGCCGCGCGAGCGCATGCGCGCCACCGGCAAGGCAGGACCATCGCCGTCGCCCGCCAGCTCCCCCTCATCCCCAACGCCGTGCGCCGCAACGGACCGCCGCCTCGAGCCCGCGCCACGCCACGGTCGCCTCCCCGACGAGCGGGTTCGCCACGGCTCGGACGAGGCCGCGCGGATCCTCGCTGACCTCTAAGTCCGGCCGGGCGTCCCGCTCGCCCGCGTCGCCGGCAAGACGGGCGGCGGCCGGACTCTCCCGCCTCAGGCAAACGGCGCCGGGCCTGAAAGGCCGCAGCCGCTCCCGGGCGGCCGGTCCGGGGGCGACGACCACGCCTCCCCCCGTCGACGGGGACCGCGCGCCTCCGGTCCGGGATCGCGATCGGCGTCGCGGTGCCCCCGCTTGCGCCGGATGCGCCCGGCAGGGCGAAGGAGCCCGAGGACGCGCACGGGCCGCGGAGCGCGGCCGGCGAGGTTCCGGCGCTCGATGATCCGGTCGGGCCCGCCGTGAGACGGGGACGGCACCGCCGCGGCCGGCCGCCTCGCCGTTTCGGCGAGCGCCGGCAGGGCGGTCACGATCCGCGACTGCGGGGACGGGCCGGAGCGGGCGCGCACGCCGAGATCATCGGGCGGTTCGCCGACAAGGTGAAGAAGCGCTCGGGCGGCGACATCGGGATGGACCTCCACCGGGGCGGCGCCCTCCTCGGTGGCCGCGAGGTGATGCGGACGGTGGAACCGGGCTTCGTCGACGCGGGCACCCTCGTGCCGTCCTCGAGCCCGCAGTTCCTGCACCTTTACGAGGCGGGCGACCTGCCGACCGGCTCGGCCGACGCGTGGCTGGCGACCTGCGCCCCGTGGAGCCGGGCACCCTTATGCCCAGCTCTGCGCTGGCGAGGGCACGGCTCTTCATCGCGATGGGCCACCTCGCGCCCCGGGCGGGCTTCACCGCCCGCCTCTTCCAGGCGATCCGGGTGCGGATCCCGCGCCCACCGGGCAGCCTCGCCATGGCTTCGGCGGTCGGCTGCGGGGGCTTCCCGGCGAGCGCTGGAACGCGCGTCGCCTGACGGGCGCGAAGGGGAAGAGCGCGGTGCCGGAAATGCCGGAGGACGGCCATCGGTGGTGGGTGAAGCCGTTACCGGCTTCCGCGCCCGCCGCGACGGCCTGCCGGAGCCGGTCGGCGCTGGCGGGCGCGCGGGCGGGCCTGGCCGTTCTTCGTCCTGTTCTTCCTCGCGATCGGCCGCATCTCCCTCGGCGTCTTCACGCCGACGGAGGCGGCCGCCGTCGCCACCATCGCCCGCCGGCCTCCTCGGCTTCGGAACGCGGCGGCGCGGGACGGCCGGCCGCCGCGACGCGCTCGAGGGGGGCGGCGTTCGAGACCGTGGCCCCTTTCCCCATCGCCATCTCCGCCCAGGTTCTGCCGTCGGTCGTGGCGCTGACCGGCGCCGCAGGCGACGTGCTCGACCGGCTGACGGAGCGGGGGGCTCCGTCTTCCGGGCGATGGCGGCGATCATCGCCCTGTCCATGGCGCGCGATACCCTACGCGACCCGATCGGCATCAGGCTTCTCACGATCGCGCTGACGGTCCCCGTGGCGATATCCTCGGGGATGGACCGCGTCTGGTTCGTGATCGTGGTCGTCAAGCTTCCGGAGATCGGGCTCGTCGCGGCGTCGGTCTCGATCGAGAGCGTCTTGGCGACCGGGCGGCACCGGGCCGTGCGCACGAAGGGCGCCCTCTCGCACCGGACCGCCTGCCCCATGCGCTTGCGGCTCGAAACGACGCCCGCCGGGACCTGGCGACAGCTGAAAGGCGAGAACCGCTTTCGGACGGGGATCGCCGGCGTCGCATTCATCGACGGCATTGCGGAGGGCGCCCCTCCGATCAGCGCGCGCCGTCACCCGCGTTCGACCACAGGTCCATCACCGGCCCCGCACCCCGGCCCGGGCCCGGGCCCAGGCCCGGGCCCGGGAAAGCATTCCGAGATGCGGCTCCCCTCGCATCCGGGAAGGACGCGGCGAGGCCCTCACCTTCGCCGCCCTCACCCCTTCCCGGCGCGGGCCTCCGCTCTCCGCGATCCGCGCGCACGCGAACCGGGCTCTGAACATGATCCCCATCGCCTGCGTCCGAAGGGCTCCTCCTCATCCTCGCGGCCGCGCTCCGCAACCAGCCGCACCCCTCAAGGCCTGAAGGACATGGTTGCCCCTTACTGCGGCGATCTTGCCCCCGTCGGGTGACGGCGCAGGGTTGCCGGACGTGGGGGCGGGCCGCCCCCTGCCCGTGACGAGGAGGGGAAAACGGCCGCGCGGGCGGCGGCGGCAGGGAAGATCCCGATGGAGAGCGGAACGGCCCGTGAACGGACGCGCGCACTTCGGGCAGGTGGCGGGCGGTCGGCGCGCGGCCTCGCGGGCGGATCTGGCTCGGCTCGCGATCCGGCCGGTCGTCGAGAAGGCTTTACGCCGGGGCGACCGACGCGCCCGCCCGACCTTCCACGCCTTTTCCATGGCCCTTCCGGTCCGGGCCGCTCTCACCCGATCGCCTGTCTCACGCGATGCCCCGGGGGATGACGTCGAGCATGGCGTGCCGGCCGGCGTGGGCGCGGGCCGCCGGGCGGGTGAGGAGAGGCTCGAGGTCAGGCCGATGGCGCGTCGGAAGCAGGCGCGGGTCCGCGCGGCGGCCCCAGGCGGAAGACCCTTCAGCCGATGCGCCCGCTCCCTTGCCGCTGCCCGGTGCGATCCACCCTGAACGCAGACCGCTTCGGCGCGCCGCACCCCACACCGCGAGCCTCGGCGACGGCCCCCTGCACCCGATCCCCCGAGCCACTCGCGACGCCGAGCCGGGCGAGGCGGCCGGTGCGGGACCAGCGGACCCGCCGCGGCCCCACGACCGGCGGGTGGCCGCGGACAGGGCGTCTTCGGCGCGGCGGGGCGCCGCGGACAGGGCGTCTTCCGCGGAGCGGGGCGCCGCGGCCAGCGACGGTGGCGGTCAGTCGACGATGCCTTGGCTGCGCAGGTAGGCGATGATCCGCTCGGCATGGGCCTCGGGCGTGCCGGAAACCGTGTCGATGGTGATCTCGGCCGCCTCGGGCGCCTCGTAGGGGCTGTCCACCCCGGTGAAGTTCTTGAGCTGGCCGGCCTCGGCCTTCTTGTAGAGGCCCTTCGGGTCCCGCTCCCGACACACCTCGATGGGCGTGTCGACGAACACCTCCACGAACTCCTCCTTCTCCACCAGCTCGCGGGCCATGCGCCGCTCGGACCGGAACGGCGAGATGAAGGAGACGAGCACGATGAGGCCCGCGTCCACGAACAGGCGCGCCGCCTCGGCCACGCGGCGGATGTTCTCCACCCGGTCCGCGTCGGTGAAGCCGAGGTCCCGGTTGAGGCCATGGCGGACGTTGTCGCCGTCGAGGACGTAGGTGTGCCGGCCCATGGCGTGGAGGCGCTTCTCCACCAGGTTGGCGATGGTCGACTTGCCAGAGCCCGACAGGCCGGTGAACCACAGCATCGCCGGCTTCTGGCCCTTGAGGTCGGCCCGGGCGGTCTTGTCGACGTCGAGGGCCTGCCAGTGGATGTTGGTCGCCCGCCTGAGGGCGAACCAGATCATCCCCGCGCCCACCGTCTGGTTGGTGAGACGGTCGATCAGGATGAAGGCGCCGGTCTCCCGGTTCGCCTCGTAGGGGTCGAAGGCGACCGGCTCGGACAGGGACACGTTGCAAAAGCCCACCTCGTTGAGGTGGAGCTCCTTGGCGGCCAGGTGATCGAAGGTGTTGACGTCGATCCGGTGCTTGATGTCGGTCACGGTGGCGGTGACCGTCTTCGTGCCGACCTTGATGAGGTACGGCCGGCCGGCGAACAGCGGCTCCTCCACCATCCACACGATGTGGGCGGCGAACTGGTCGGCCACTTCCGGCCGGTGGGTGGGCGGCACCAGGAGGTCGCCCCGGGAGATGTCGATCTCCCGGTCGAGGGTGAGGGTGACGGCCTCGCCCGCCCGCGCCTCGGACAGGTCGCCGTCCATGGTGACGATCCGGTCGACCCGGGCCTCCTTGCCGGAGCTCGCGACCACCACCGTCTCGCCCGGGCGGACGGTGCCGCTCGCCACGGTGCCCGCGAAGCCTCGGAAGTCGAGGTTCGGCCGGTTGACCCACTGGACGGCCATGCGGAACGGGCGGGAGGTGAGGTCCCGCTCGATCTCGATCGTCTCCAGGTAGTCGAGGAGCGTCGGGCCCTGGTACCAGGGCATCCGCTCCGACAGGGAGGAGACGTTGTCGCCGAAACGCGCCGAGATCGGGATCGCGGCCAGCGTGTCGAAGCCGAAGGAATCGGCGAACTGGAGATAGTCGGCCTTGATGCGCTCGAACGCCGCCTCGTCGTAGCCGACGAGGTCGATCTTGTTGATGGCGACGACCACGTGGCGGATGCCGAGGAGCGACACGAGGAAGGAGTGCCGCTTGGTCTGGGTGACGATGCCCTTGCGGGCGTCCACGAGCAGGATGGCGAGGTCGGCGGTGGACGCCCCGGTCGCCATGTTGCGGGTGTACTGCTCATGGCCGGGCGTGTCGGCGACCACGAACTTGCGCCGCTCGGTCGTGAAGAAGCGGTAGGCGACGTCGATGGTGATGCCCTGCTCGCGCTCGGCCTGCAGGCCGTCGACGAGGAGGGCGAGGTCGATGTCCTCGCCCGTGGTCCCGTGCTTGCGGCTGTCGCGCTCGATGGCGAGGAGCTGGTCCTCGAAGATCAGCTTGGTGTCGTAGAGCAGGCGCCCGATCAGGGTGGACTTGCCGTCGTCCACCGACCCGCACGTGAGAAAGCGCAGGAAACCCTTGTTCTCCTGCTGGGCGAGCACCTCGGCGAAGGCGTCCGGCTCGAGAGCGTGGGCGGCATCGGCCATCAGAAGTATCCCTCGCGCTTCTTCTTTTCCATGGAGCCGGCCTCGTCGTGGTCGATCAGGCGGCCGGACCGTTCCGACGTGCGGGCGATCAGCATCTCCGCGACGATCTCTTCCAGGCTCGTCGCCGTCGATTCGATCGCCCCGGTGAGCGGGTAGCACCCGAGGGTGCGAAAGCGGACCATCCGCTCCTCCACCCGCTCGCCGGGCAGGAGCTTCATGCGCGCGTCGTCCACCATGACGAGCATCCCGTCCCGCTCCACCACGGGCCGCCTTGCCGCGAAGTAGAGCGGCACGATCGGGATGTCCTCCGCCATGATGTACTGCCAGATGTCGAGCTCGGTCCAGTTCGACAGCGGGAAGACCCGGATCGACTCGCCACGGGAAATGCGGGTGTTGTAAAGGCTCCACAACTCGGGGCGCTGGTTCTTCGGGTCCCAGCCGTGGCCGGCGGTGCGGAAGGAGAACACCCGCTCCTTCGCGCGGCTCTTCTCCTCGTCGCGGCGGGCGCCGCCGAAGGCCGCGTCGAAGCCGTGGCGCGTGAGGGCCGTCTTCAGCGCCTCCGTCTTCATGACGGTGGTGTGGTAGGCGGACCCGTGGTCGAACGGGTTGACGCCCGCGCGCACCCCCTCCTCGTTGACGTGGACGATGAGGTCGAGGCCGAGGCGCGCCGCCGTCTCGTCGCGGAAGCGGATCATCTCCCGGAACTTCCACGTCGTGTCGATGTGCATGAGCGGGAAGGGCGGCTTCGACGGGTGGAACGCCTTCAGCGCGAGATGGAGCATCACCGACGAATCCTTGCCGATCGAATACAGCATGACCGGGTTGCGGAACTCGGCGGCGACCTCGCGCATCACGTGGATGCTCTCGTCTTCGAGGCGCTTCAGGTGCGAGGAGCGGTCGATCGACATGGACGGCAAAGGGCTCCCGTCGGGAAAGGGGGGGCGCGGCGGCTCAGGCGGTGGCGGCGCCCGCGGCGAACGGGTCGAACCCGCCGGCAGCCACGAAGAAAGGATTGGCGAAGTCGCTGTCGTGGGGCTGGTTCCGCTTGCCGTAAGGGAGCGGCGCGCCGTCGAGGGTGAAGACGCCGCCGCCCGCCGCGCGCAGGACGGCGTCGCCCGCGGCGATGTCCCACTCCATGGTGCGGCCGAGGCGCGGGTAGAGGTCCGCCTCGCCCGAGGCCACCTGGCACAGCTTCAGGGAAGAGCCCGCCGAGGCGAAGGAGGCGACCTCGTAGCGCTTCAGGAACGCTTCCGTCTCCGCCGTCATGTGCGAGCGGCTCGCCACCACCACGAGACCGTCCGGTCCCGGCGTGCGCACGGCGATCGGCCGGAACGGACCCACCGCGCCGTTCGCCACGTCGGCGGCGAAGGCCCCCTCCCCCGCGCGGCCGGCGTAGAGCCGCCCGAGGGCCGGGGCGTGGACGACCCCCGCCACCGGCACCCCCGCCTCGACGAAGGCGATGTTGACGGTGAACTCGCCGTTGCGGCTCAGGAACTCCTTGGTGCCGTCGAGCGGATCGACCAGCACGAAGCGGTCCGCCACGTCCGGAACGCGCCCGGCGGACACGGCCTCCTCGGCCACCACCGGCCAGGCCGGGGCGAGCGCCGCGAGGGCGGACACGATCACGGCCTCGGCCGCCTCGTCCGCCGCGGTCACGGGCGAGCCGTCCGCCTTCTCGGACAGCGCCACGTCGTCCCGCCGGTAGATGTCTAGGATCGCCTCGCCGGCCTCGGCGGCGATGGCCGCGATCCGGTCGAGCGACGGGACGTCTGTCATCTGCACCCCCTGTCGGACGCGCCGGGCCTAAACGAAGCGGCAGGTCCTTTCAAGGCAAAGCAACCGGCCCGTCCGGCCGCGCGGGCACGGCAGCCCTGCACGGATCGCGCCGCTCCGCCGGGCGGCCGCCCCGCCAGCCGCCGCGAAACCCGCCCGCCGGCAGCCGACGGCGCCCGCGCGGGCAACCTCGCCCGCCGCTGTCACCCGCCGGCGTCCGCCCCGCCCCGATCGGCCGGCGCGGACGGGCGGACTCTCGTCACCGCCGATTCCCATGGCCGCGTTCGGGCGCTAGACAGGACGCGGACGACGGGCTCGAAAGGAGGTGTCCCATGCGTTTCTCGCCGAGGGTGGAGGCCCTGAAGGGCAAGGGCGCGGCGGCCTGGGATCTCCACGCCGCGGCCACGAGGGCGAAGGCGGCGGGCGAGGACGTCGTCCTCATGAGCATCGGCGACCCGGACCTCGACACGCCGCGGCCCGTGGTCGAACGGGCGGTCGACGCGCTGTCCGCCGGCGACACCCACTACGCCCCCATGGCGGGCCTTCCGGCCCTGCGCGAGCGGGTCGCCCGGCGCTTCGCGCAAGGGGGCGGCCCGCCGGTGGGGCCGGAGAACGTCGCCATCGTGGCCGGCGCCCAGAACGGGCTCTACACGGCCGCCCAGCTCCTGTTCGCGGACGGGGACGAGGTGATCCTCCTCGACCCGGCCTATGTCACCTACGAGGCGACCCTGCGGGCCGCCGGCGCGACCTGCGTGCGGGTCCCGTCCCGCGAGGACGCACCGCTGCGACCCGACCTCGCCGGGATCGCGGCGGCCGTCACCACGAGGACCCGTGGCATCCTCCTCACCAACCCGTCGAACCCGAGCGGGATCGCCCTCACGGCGGACGAGCTCGCCGGCATCGCCCGGATCGCCGTGGAGCGGGACCTTGTGGTGATCGCCGACGAGGTTTACGGCGCGCTGGTGTTCGGCCGGCCGCACCTGTCCATCGCGGGCCTGCCGGGCATGGCCGAGCGGACGGTGACCGTGGGGAGCCTTTCCAAGAGCCACGCCATGACGGGCTGGCGCATCGGCTGGACCATCGGCCCGGCGGCCTTCACCGGGCACGCCGAGCGGCTCGCCCTCGCCATGACGTACGGCATCTCCCCGTTCGTCCAGCAGGCAGCGGTGGAGGCGCTCGACCGGTCGGCGGAGATCGAGGCGGAGATGCGCGCGATCTACGAGCGGCGCTGCCTCCTCGTCGCCGACGCCCTCGACCGGGTGGCGGGCCTGTCGGTGATCCGGCCGGAGGGGGGCATGTTCGTGATGCTCGGCGTGACGGGCACGGGCCTTTCCTCGGACGCCTTCGCCGGACGGCTCTGGCGGGAGGAGGGCGTTTGCGTCCTCGACGGAGCGGCCTTCGGCGAGAGCGCGGCGGGGACCGTCCGCGTGTCGTGCGCCATCGGCGAGCGGGACCTCGCGGAGGGGTGTGCGCGCATCGCCCGCTTCGCCGCGCGCTGCGCCGAGGCCGCCGCCTGAGCGCGCGGGCCGCGGCGCATCCGCGCCCGCGGCGGCCCATTGCCGGCACCGGCCCGGGCCACCGGGCCCGGAACCGCCGGCCCGTCCCGCCGATCGCCGCCCCGGCAGCCGCGAAGGCGAACCGGGGGCACCACCGGCCGCCCGGCGCGGATCGCGCCCGGCCGGAGCGGAGAAGAAGGCGCGCGCGGCGCCAGACGCTGGCTGGTCGGCGGCGGTGGGAACGGCCCCATGCGGCGAAGCGCCGCGCCGGGCTTCGCCCCGGGGGGCAGTCGCGCGCCGGGACGGTCAGCCGCGGGCCTTGCCGAGCGTGCGGCGGGCGTTAAGGGCCTCGAACGCGCGTTTGGCGCCGTCGAGGTCCTCGATGCCCCACAGGGCGTCGTCGAAGCGGGTGAGGGGGAAGCCGTCGGCCGCCAGCGCCTCGTCGCGGCCGAGGCGGATGGTACCACGGGTCGCGAACGGGCGGCGCCGCCAGATCACCTCCACGATGCCCGGCCGGCTCGCCGCCTCGAACCGCCGGCCCGCGGTGATCACCACGACGCGCCGGTCGGTGATCGCGTAGTAGCTCCGCCGGGCACGCCGCAGGAACAGGAGGGGACGGGCGATCAGGAACGCGCCGCCCGCTGCGAACGGCAGGCCGAAGAAGGCGACGACCGGGCTCGTCGCGAGGGCGCCGAGCGTCACCTGGCCCATGAACAGGAGGAGCGGCAGGCCGAAGACGGCCGGCATCACGACGGACGGCGCGGTCGCCGCGACCCGCGGATCCGGCCGCCCCTTCCACGCCACCGCCTCCCCGGGCCGCAGGACCGACCCCTCGAGGAAGCGCAGGGCGGCCAGATCCCGTTCCATCTCGACCATGACGGGCGCCTCTTGCCGGCAGGAGTGGGATCGCGCGCGGCCACCGGTGGCCGTCGCCCCCGCATCAGATCCGCACGGCCCGCGAAGGCCGTCAAGGGCGCCGGATGGCCCCGTCGCTCCCGGCCCCGCCGCCGCGCAGCCCGTGCCGTCGCCGACGGCCGCTCGTCGTCGCGGGACGCGAGCCCAGCGCCACGCCCCCCGCCGTCACCGCCCAGCCCGCGGCGATCGCCGCGGCGGGCAGCATGCCGTCCGCACGTGGGCCGCCGCCCGCCCCTCGGCCGGCCGCCGGCATGTCGGTCGCCTTCACCGCCATGGGCGCTTCCGAAAACCGGGCTTCGGCTGACGTCGGCGGCGTGGTTGCGCCCGCTCGAGGCACGGGCGAAGGGATCGCAGATGGCGGGACGGCGGCCAGGGTTCCGGGACGTGGAGCATCGGCCGTGTCGGCTGTCCGAACGCGGCGATCGGCTGGAGAAGCCCGGCGCGACGGTGGACTTCGCGATCTTCCGCGCCGAACCGGACGCGGCGCCGGGACCGCGGCACCGCTGGACGGCGCGAAGGGCGGCCGTCCCCCGTTCGCGCGGTGCCGAAGTTCGGGATGCTGGCGCATGCCGCGCGTGCACCGGCTGTCGCTGGCGCGGACGGCGTTCCCGGTCGCCGACCGGCCGAGCCGGATGGGCTTCCGCGGGCGCGGCCCCGGCAACGCCCTGCCGGATGCGAACACGCTCCGGGACTTCCGGGAGGCGCTGATCGCGGCGGGCGCGCTCGACGCGCCGTTCGCGCGGATGGGCCCGTCGATCGCCGAGGCGGGGTCCCTGCCGATGGCCGGGCCGATCGTCGATGCGAGGCTGGTGGCGGCGTCCCGCCAGCGAAACGGGGACGCCGGGAAGGCGCGGATCGAGGCCAGCGAGGGCGCCCGCCGGGATCCGGCCCGAGAAGCCCGCCAAGGCACGGCGGAAGGACGTCGGCGCGCGCTGGACGGTGCCGTTCGCGAAGGCGAAGTCCGCCGCCTACCGGACGCCGCGGATCGACATCGCCATCCCGACCTTCGGCTCCAGGTCGCCCATCCCCATCGACCGACGGCACGGCGTCATCCGCCGGGCGCGGGTCACCGACGCCACGGCGCATGACGGGCGCGCGCCCGCGCGAGGGGCTTGTCGATCCGGGCGACACGGCCTGCGACGTCCGGGCGGTGAGCGCCCGCCGCTCCGCCGAGAACGAGCGGTTCCTCGCCAGGATCGGCAAGGGCGGCCGCGTCCATCGCCGCAAGCCGAAGGGGCGGGCGATGCCGAGACGGGCGGCCCGGGCCGACGCCGCCAGGTCGCCGGTGCGCGCCTTCGTCGAGCACCCCTTCGCGCACCGGAAGGGGCCCATGGCCCTGGTCATCCGCACCGTCGGCATCGCCCGGGCCGCGACGACCGTCACGCTCGCCACCACGGGCGACGACATGAAGCGATGGGGCCGGCTCGCGAGGCGGTGCCTGTCCGCATGATCCCGAACGCGGCCCTAGCGCGGGCCTCGCCTCCCCGAAATCGACGAAAGCGGCGCTGCCGGGCCGGCAGCCGCGCCACGTCCCCGCGCACGCCCTAGATGGCGCGCCACCACCACGCTTATCGCAGGCCTCCACATGCGGGCGCCCGCCTCCAACGGGCTCGCGGCCCTCGGGCGGCGTCATGGTGCAGTCCGCCCCGGAGGGGCTGGCGAAGCCCCACCGGCCCGCCCGCGGCATGGCGTGAGAGAAGACGCCGCCGCCTTCGACGGCCTGCGGCGCGAAGGCCCCGTTCGGGGCCGCCGGGGGTCGGCCGGCCTGAGACCGGTCGACGGTGCCGGACGGCCCGCGGCACGGCGGTCCGGCCGGTGGGCGCGGCGCGCCGTCGCCCTCGTCCCGCGACGACGGTCCCGCCTCGCCATCGACGGAGCGGGTCCGCGTCCCGGCGGTCCCGGGGATGGATCGAAAGCGCGACAAGGAGCCGCGTCGCAACGGCGCCGCCGCCGAAGGGGCGTCAGCCCTCACCCGGCTTGGGCATCGCCCGGAACGCTGTTGCGGAGGTCGGCTCTTGCGGGCGCTGCCGGTCGATGACCGGCCGTCGCCCCATGGCGGGGGCTGCCGCGGGCCATCCCGCCCGGACCAGCGTTCCCCCGGCCCTTCCGTCCTCGAGCCACCCGGGGAAAAAGGACCCTCGGGGCGCCGGATCGACCGGATCGCGTTCTCCTTCGGCAGGCCGCAGCCGCTCCGCCAACGCGAACGCGGCGTGGTCGTCGACCGGAAGGGCCCGCGCCCGACCGCCCGCCCGGGCCCCGCCCGACCCCGACGTCCCGTTCGTGAAGCGGGAGGCGGAGCCGGGACGGCCGCCGGAGCGGGAGCGCGGGGCCGGCGGCCAGTCGCCGGTCCCGTACCCGGTCGCCGTCAGTCCGACAGGGGGACCTTGGGGACGAGGCTGCCGCCCTTCTTGGGCGCGTCGCCGCCGCCCGAAGGCTTGCCCTTGGCCGATGCGCCCGACGCCTTGGTCTTGCGGGGCGCGGCCTTTTTCCTGGGCTTGCCGGCGAGCGGCGTCGGAGGCTTCGCCCGGACCGTCTCGTCCGGGATCGCCTCGAGCTTCAACTCCGTGCCCGATCCGTCCTCCTTCGGGCCGACCGACACCTTCACCGTCCCGCCCTTGGCGAGCTTGCCGAACAGGACCTCGTCGGCGAGCGGCCGCTTGATCGTCTCCTGGATCACGCGGCCGAGCGGGCGGGCGCCCATGCGCTCGTCGTAGCCCTCCTCCGCGAGCCAGGCGACCGCCTCGTCGGTGAGCTCGAAGGTGACGTTGCGGTCGGCGAGCTGGGCCTCGAGCTGGATGACGAACTTCTGGACGACCTGGTGGACGACCTCCTTCGGCAGGTTCCGGAACGGGATGATGGCGTCCAGCCGGTTGCGGAACTCCGGCGTGAACAGCCGGTTGATCGCCTCCGTGTCGTCCCCCTCCCGCTTCGTCTTGGCAAAGCCGATCGCCGGCTTGGCGAGGTCGGCCGCGCCCGCGTTGGTGGTCATGATCAAGATGACGTTGCGGAAGTCGACCTTCTTGCCGTTGTGGTCGGTGAGCTTCCCGTGGTCCATCACCTGCAGGAGGATGTTGAACAGGTCCGGGTGCGCCTTCTCGATCTCGTCGAGGAGGAGGACGCAATGG
>CAZJNX010000066.1:11843-21287 GCA_964547415.1 uncultured Hyphomicrobiales bacterium | reverse complement strand
CCGCTGGCGTGGCTGTTCTTCGTGCCCTTCATCCTGACCACCGCCTTCACGGTGCTGAACCTGTTCATCGGCGTCATCGTCAGCGCCATGCAGCAGGAGGTCGAGGCGTCGGCCGCTGAGGACCGGGACCGCATGCACTCCGAGCAGGAGATGGTGCTCACGGAGCTGCGCGCCCTGCGCGACGAGGTGACGGCGTTGCGGCGGGACGTCGCCGAACGGGCTTCCGCCTGAGGCCGCGCGGCCGCGGCCCGTCCGCCGGAACCGGGGCAGGGGGCGGCCGTTCCTCGGCAGGGGCCGGCGAGGAAGGAGAGAGCGATGTCTTTCGCCCGCACCACCGAAATCTCGTCCACCTCCGAAAAGAGCTTCGACGACGCCGTGTCGCTCGGGATCCAGCGCGCCTGCAAGACGCTGCGCCACGTGCGCAGCGCCTGGATCAAGGAGCAGGAGGTCACCGTCGAGAACGACCGGGTGTCCCGCTACAAGGTCCACATGCTCATCACCTTCGAGCTCGAGGGACCCGACTGACCGCTTCGGGCCGGTCCCGCCGCTGGCGGGGCCGGCCTTTGCCCGTCCGTCCGCGCCGCCCCGTGGCGCGGGGCTCCCGCGCGGAGGTGGGACGGTCGGGCCCGCGGCGGGTTCCGGAAACGGGTCGCCCGTCGCACCCGCGGGGTTGCCGCGGGGCGGTGCCGCTGTGAAGGCGCGACGGCAGGGCCCGTTTGCGCGTCGGTCGAGGCGGGAGCGCCGCGGATCTCGCTCGCATCCATCCAGGCGATGGAGGGCGCGGAAGAGACCGCGCCCGTCCTGTCCAGCGGCAGGGGAGTGGGCCGGGATCGGCCCGGACGGCACGCCCCGCCGCCGTCCGCCGCGACCATTGCGCCGCCGCCTCCGGCGGGACGGTTCCCGATATGCTGCCCCGGATCCGCCTGCCGCTCCCTGGCCGTGACAGCGCGCGCCTTGTGGGCTCTCCCCGAGGGGCGGCCGTCGCCGGTCCCGCACCGCGCGGGCTGCCGTCGAGGCCGTGGACACCGGCGGGGAATGGGGCGTACAGGGTGGGCCGTTCCAGCCGGAAGGCCGCCCGGACGGACGCGGGGCATGGGGCCGACCCGGGCCGGAGCGTCCACGCACCGGGGCACGCGCCCAGCGAACGGACCCGCGAGACATGAGCCTCGTCATCGCCCAGATCACCGACCTGCACTGCCGGCCCGAGGGGGCGACCGCCCTCGGCTTCGTGCCGGCCAACACCCTCGCCCGGCGGGCGGTGGAGGCGATCCGCGCGCTCGAGCCGCGGCCCCACCTCGTCCTCGTCACCGGCGACGTGACCGACCTCGGCGAGCCCGCGGCCTACGAGGCCGCCCGCGAGATCCTCTCGCGCCTGCCCATGCCCGTCCTCGTCATGCCCGGCAACCACGACCGGCGCGAGGCGATGCGGGCGGCCTTCGCCGACTGGCCCGGGATCGCCCACGCCGACGGGCCGCGCCTCAACGCGGCGGTGGAGCTCGAACGGGCGGCCGTCGTCGTCCTCGACAGCCTCGTGGAAGGCCGGCCCCACGGCAAGCTCGGCGACGACCAGCTCGCCTGGCTCGACGCCACCCTCGAGCGGTTCGCCGAGAAGCCAGTCCTGATCGCGGTCCACCACCCGCCGCTGGTCTCCGGGATCGCCCACATGGACGCGATCGCGCTCGCCGACCGGGAGGCGCTCGCGGAGGTGATCGCCCGCCACCGGCAGGTGGACCTCGTGGTCGCGGGCCACGTCCACCGGCAGATCGCCGGCCGCATCGCCAACGCCCGCGTCCTCACCATCCCGGGCACCGCCCACCAGGTCGCCCTCGACCTCGACCCGGACGGCCCGCCCCACTTCGTGATGGAACCGCCCGCCTACGCCCTCCACGTCCTCACCGAGGAGGGCTTCGCCAGCCACCTCGCCTACGTGGAGCGCCACGACGGGCCCCACGCCTTCCGCCGGGCGCCGGGCGTCGTCTGGCCCGGCTACCCGGACGCCTGAGGCCCGCCATGGACGTGGAAGAGGCCGCCCCCGACACGCCGGACGCGGTGATGCTGCCCACCATCGCGGACGTGGAGGCGGCCGCCGGGCGGATCCGCCCGCTCGCCGTGCGCACGCCCCTCCTGTCCTTCCCCGTCCTCGACGAGCGGACGGGCCTCACGGTGCTCCTGAAGGCCGAGACGCTCCAGCGAACCGGCTCCTTCAAGTTCCGCGGCGCCCTCAACCGCCTCCTCCTCGTGCCGCCGGAGCGGCGGGCGGCCGGCGTCGTCGCCTGCTCCTCGGGAAACCACGCGCAAGGGGTGGCCGAGGCGGCGCGGCTCCTCGGGATGCCCGCCACCATCGTCATGCCGGCCGACGCGCCGGCGGTGAAGCGCGCCCGCACCGAGCGCTCGGGCGCCCGCGTCGTCCCCTACGAGCGCAACCGGGAGGACCGGGACGCCATCGCCGCCGCCATCGCGGCCGAGACCGGCGCCACCTTCGTCCACCCCTTCGACGACCCGGCCGTCATGGCCGGACAGGGAACGGCCGGCCTCGAGATCGCGGACGCGTGCCGCGCCCGGGGCCTTGCGCCGGACGCGGTGCTCGTGCCGGCTTCGGGGGGCGGCCTCACCGCGGGCATCGCGCTCGCCATGGAGGCGCTCTACCCGGCCGCGCGGGTCCACACGGTGGAGCCGGCCGGCTTCGACGACCACATGCGCTCCCTCGCGGCCGGCCGCCGGGTCGCCATCGTCCCGCCCGGGCCCTCGCTCGCCGACGCGCTCCTTTCGCCCGCGCCCGGGGTCAACACGTTCGCCGTCAACCTGCCGCGCCTTTCCGGCGGGTTCGCGGTGGACGAGGGGGCGATGCTGTCCGCCGTCGCCTTCGCCGCCATGGAGCTGAAGCTCGTGGTGGAGCCTGGCGGCGCGGCGGGCCTCGCCGCGCTCCTCGACGGCGCCTTCCCGCGGGACGGGCGGACGGTCGTCGTCGTCCTGTCGGGCGGCAACGTTGACCCGGCGGTGCTCGCGCGCGCCCTCGACGGGGCGGCGTGAGCGGGGACCGCGCCGCGCCCGTCGCCCGGCCGCGGCTGTCGCTCTACTACGGGGCGCTGTTCCTCGCGATCGGGCTCTACCTCCCGTTCTTTCCCCTCTACCTGTCCGCGATCGGCCTCACGGCGGACGAGATCGGCCTCGTGCTGACCGCCCCGCTCCTGTCGCGGCTCCTCGCCGTGCCTTTCCTCGGCGCCTTCGCCGACCGTTTCGCCACCCGCGCGGGGGCGCTGCGCCTCTACGCGGTCGCGGCGACGGCGGGCTTCCTCGCCCTTTTCGCGACGCGCGACGCCGTGGCGATCGCGGCCGTCCTCGCCGCGACGGCCGCCTTCTGGGGCGCGCTCATCCCGGTCGCGGACGCGGCGGCGGTGCGGCTGTCGCGGGCGGGCGGGCCGGACTACGGGCGGGTGCGGCTGTGGGGGTCGATCACCTTCATCGCGGCGAACCTCGCGGGCGGCTGGATCGTCGGCGCCCTGACCGGGACCGCCGTGCTGCCGCTGATGGCCGCGGGCTTCGCCGTCACCGCCCTCGCCGCCTTCCTCCTGCGCCTGCCGCCGACGGACCGCACCGGGGGCGCAACGGCGAGCGCCGGGGGAGGGGCGCCCCTGTCCGCCTGGGTCGTCGTGGCGGGGGCGGGCCTCGTCCAGGCGAGCCACGCCCTCGTCTACGCCTTCGGCTCCATCCACTGGGAGGGGCAGGGCTTTCCGGCCGCCGCCATCGGCGCCCTGTGGGCGACGGGCGTCCTCGCCGAGATCGTCCTGTTCCGCTTCGCGCCGGCGGTGACGACCCGGATCGCGCCGGTCGCCCTCGTGGCGCTCGGCGGCATCGGTGGTCTCGTGCGCTGGGGCGCCATGGCGGCCGAGCCGGGGCTCGCGGCGACCTTCTTCCTCCAGACGCTCCACGGCCTCAGCTTCGGCGCCACCCACCTCGGCCTCGTCCACTTCATCGGCGCCACCTTCCCGGAGGGGCGGGCGGCCCGCGCCCAGTCCGTGGCCGCCACCCTCATGGGCGCGGCGATGGCCGGCCTCACGGCGGCCTCGGGCCTCCTCTACGCGACGTTCGGGGCGGGCGCCTTCCTGGCGATGGCGGCCGCGTGCGCGGCGGGCCTCCTCGCGCTCCTCCTCGCCCGGCCGGGCCGGCTGGCCACCGACGGGCGGTCCGAAGCGGCGTCCTGACCCGTCCGGACGGCGGGGCGGGCTTCTGGCGAGGCGCCAGCGCCCGTTCCGCGCGTGGGCGACGGGGGGCGACGGGGCGACGGGGCGGCGGCGGACGCGCACCGGCACCGGCGGCACGAAACCGCTCGTCCTCGCGGTTCCCCGGGCCGGCGCCGACTGGCCCGTCCCGTCGCCTTTCCCTCCCGGGGCGCCTTCGATATCGTCGGGTCAGCGTCCAAGACCCATGATCGCCGGCCACGACCGGCGGCGCCGCCGCGGAACGTCCATGCAGCACGAGAACGAGGGGGCTCTCGCCGCCGCGATCCTCGAAACGGTGCGCCTGCCGCTGCTGGCCCTCGCCGCCGACCTGCGCGTCGAGACCGCCAACGACGCCTTCCTGCGCCACTTCCGCACGACCGCCGCGGACACCGTCGGCCGCCTCGTCTACGACCTCGGCAACGGGCAGTGGGACATCCCGGAGCTGCGCCGCCTCCTGGGCGAGATCCTCCCGGAGCGGCGCACGGTCTCGGACTACCGCGTCGAGCACGGGTTCGAGCGGATCGGCCGGCGCGTCATGCACGTGAGCGCCCGGCGCATCGCGCGTGGCGCCGCCCCGGACCTCATCCTCCTCGCCATCTCCGACGACACCGAGCGCGAGGCGCTGAGGACCGAGCTCGTCCGGCGGATCGAGCTTGCGGACAAGCTCATCGACAGCGTGCGCGAGGGGCTGTTGATCCTCGACCCGGACCTGCGCGTCCACTCCGCGAGCGCCTCCTTCTACGAGACCTTCGCCGTCGATCCGGCCGAGACGATCGGGCACCTCGTCTACGAGCTCGGCAACGGCCAGTGGGACATCCCCGGGCTGCGCCAGCTCCTCGAGGACGTGCTGCCGAAACTGAGGAGCTTCGACGACTACGAGTTCACTCACGCGTTCGAGGGCATCGGCGAGCGGGTGATGGTGCTCAACGGGCGCCGGCTCGATCACCAGGACCTGATCCTCCTCGCCATCCGCGACGTCACCGACACGCGCGAAAGCGCGGCACGCCTGAAGGAGGTGGCGCGGGCGGCCCACATCGGCGTGTTCGAGAACGACCGGCGCACGGGGGTACTCTACTGGTCGCCGGAGCTGTGCGACATCGTCGGCCATCCCCGGGACGAGCCGCCGCCGCCCCCGGGGGTGGTGCCGGATTTCGTCCATCCCGAGGACCGGCCGGCCGTCGAGGCGATGATCGGCGATGCGACCGATCCGCGCGGCGACGGGGCGATCTTCCACGAGCACCGGATCGTCCGGCCGGACGGGGCGGTGCGGTGGGTGCAGCTCCACGGCCGGACCGAGTTCGACGGCGGGGGCGGCGAACGGCGGCCGGTGCGCCTGCGCGGCGTCCTCCTCGACGTGACCGACAGGAAGGCGGCCCAGGAGGCGTTGCGCGAGAGCAAGGAGCGTCAGACGTTCCTGCTGGAGCTCAGCGATTCGCTGAAGGCTTCGGCCGAGGCCTCGGAGGTCGCCGGGATCGCCACGCGCCTCGTCGGCGAGCGGCTGAAGGCCACGCGCGCCTGCTACGTCACGTGGCCACCGGGGGAGGCTCACGCCGAGGTCTCGTCGGACTACGCCCTGCCCGGTGCGCCGAGCCTCGCCGGCCGCTACCCCGTGGACGCCTTCAGGTCGGCCCGCGAGAATCTCTCCCGGGGAAAGGCGTGGATCGTCGAGGACGCCGCCGCAGCCGACGGGCTGGGCGAGGCCGAGCGCGACCATCCCCTCGGGCGCGGCATGGCGGCGTGGGTGGACATCCCGCTCGTGAAGGACGGGGTCCTGCAGGCCGCGCTGTGCGTCGTCCAGGACGAGCCGCGGGCGTGGAAGGCGGAAGAGGTCGCGCTGATCGAGGAGGTGGCGGACCGCTGCTGGGCGGCGGTCGAGCGCACCCGGGCCGAGGCGGCCCTGCGCGCGAGCGAGGAGCGTTACCGCAGCCTGTTCGAATCGATCGACGAGGGCTTCTGCGTCACCGAGTTCCGTTTCGACGCCAGCGACGGTCGGGCCGACTACCGTGTCGTGGAGGCGAACCCCGCCTTCTTCGGACAGACGGGCTTTCCGGAACGGATCCTCGGGCAGTGGCTGCGCGAGGCCGCGCCCGAGCTGGAGGAGCACTGGTACGAGATCTACGGCGAGGTCGCGCGGACGCGGGAGCCGCGGCGCTTCGAGCAGTGGTCGGACATGCTCGGGCGCTGGTTCGACGTCTACGCCTTCCCGATCGGCGATCCCCGGCAACTTCGCGTGGCGATCCTCTTTCGGGACGTCACCGGGCGCAAGCGCGCCGAAGACCACCGGACCATGCTGATGGCCGAGCTCGACCATCGGGTGAAGAACATCCTCGCCGTGGTCCAGTCGATCGCCCGGCAGACCCTCGGGCGGGGACGGCATGCCGGGCCCGAGGCGGCGGACCGGCTGATCGGGCGCATCAACGCGCTCGCCCAGTCCCACACCCTTCTCGCGCGCAGCCGGTGGGAGGGCGCGGGCTTCGCCGAGCTCGTGGAGAGCGCCGTCGCCCCCTACCGGGGGGCGCGCCCGGACCGGGTCCTCACCGAGGGGCCGGACCTGAAGGTGACCCCGGAGGCCGCGCAGACGCTCACCCTCGCGCTCCACGAGCTCGTCACCAACGCGGCGAAGTACGGCGCGCTCTCCCGCGAGGACGGGCGCGTGCTGGCCGAGTGGCACCTGTCGGGCGAGGGAGAAGGGCGCCGCCTCGTCTTCGTCTGGCAGGAAGAGGGCGGGCCGCCGCTGGAGGCGCCGCCGGAGCGCAAGGGCTTCGGGTCGGCCCTCATCGAGCGCACGCTCGCCTTCGAGCTCGACGGCGAGGTGACGCTCCACTTCGCGCGCGAGGGCTTGCGGGCCCTGTTCGACCTTCCCCTCGGCAAGCTGCGGGTGGCGGGCGAGCGGTCCGACCCCGCCCGGCGGCGCGGCGAGGCGCCGCCGCCCGCCGACCTCGCCACGCTGCGGGACAAGCGGATCCTGCTCGTGGAGGACGAGCACCTCGTCGGACAGGAGGCGGCGCAGGCCTTGCGGTCCGCCGGCTGCGCGGTGACCGGGCCGGTGGCGACCTGTGCCGAGGCGCTGCGGATCGCCGTCGCGGACGACCTCGACGCGGCCGTCCTCGACATCAACCTCGGGGGCGACGTCGTCTGGCCCACGGCGCGCGCCCTGTGGGCGCGGGGCATTCCGCTCGTCTTCGCGACCGGCTACTCCGACACGATCGAGACGCCGCCCGAGCTGGCGGACGCGCCGCGGATCGAAAAGCCCGTCCGGCCGGAGCGGCTCGTGGCGGCCCTCGCCAGCGTGGCCGCCGCCGCCTGACGGTCCGAAGCCGGGCGTTCCCGGCGAGGATCGGCCCGCAAGCGCTCGGGCCGACCTCTTCTCGGGCCGGGCGCGCGCCCGTGCGATGGCGCTGTCGGGCGCCGCACCCGCTCCTCCGCGTGGCGGCGCGGCTCGAGACCTGCGCCGGCCCCCGCCGGCCCCGCTTCGGCCAGCGGCCCCGGTCGCGGTCCCCGTGCGACGGCCGCCGCGTCGCCCCCGCCGGGCGGGCGACCTCTACCGGCTGTGACGGCTCGGGTCCTCGCGCGCGCCCGCGACGACGTCCTCTACGAGGGCGCGAAAGCGGTGCGGCGCCAGGTCCCCGAGCGCGCCGCCGCGGCGGCTCCGCCGGGCCCGCCAGCCGATCTCGAGGCGCAGCGCGTTCTGGCGCGGGATCGCGATCGCGGCGAGCGCTTCGTCCGCGGCGATCGGCTCCGGCCGGGGCAGGGCGCCGCGCACCGCCTCGACCGCCCGCAGGAGCCCCACGAGGCGCTCGTCCGAGCCCGCCGCGCCGAGGAACTCGAGCCCGACCGGCATGCCCCGCTCGTCGAGGCCGACCGGCAGCGCCGCCGCCGGAAGGCCGCTCGCCCCCGCAACGAAGCAGGTGAGCCCGTCGCTGGCGTCCGCCCGCGCACCGCCGCGCGCGTCGACCGGAAGGACGAGGGCGTCGAGGGCGTGCCTCGCCAGCGCCTCCTCCAGGGTGGCCGCGTTCCTGTCGATCTGGTCGCGGGCCGCGTCCTCCAGCGCCCGGTCGGGCGCCGCCGACGACAGGCACGTCTCCTCGGTCCACTCGGGCCGGATGCGGCCCGACGTGCACATGTCCCGCCAGTCCCGCCGCACCGCCGGATAGCCCGCGAGGAAGGCGTCCACCCGCGGCGCGGCGCCCTTCAGGAAGCCGGGTCCGAGGGTCGGGTCGAAGGCCGGCGCGGCGATGTCCTCCACCACGGTGGCGCCCGCTTCGCGCAGGGCGGCAAGGGCTTCCCGGTAAAGCGCGTCCGCGCCGTCCCGCCCGCCCGTCCACAGGTCCTTCCCGCCGACCCGCGACAGGACGCCGACGCGCACGTCCGCCAGCCGGGGCGGGGCCGCGGCCGCCCCGTCCCATCCGGGGACGGTGGCGGCGTAGGCGCGTTCGAGCATCTCGCCGTCGGCGGCGATGAAGCCGGGCACCCCGTTGATGAAGCCGATCGGGAAGACGCCCCCGCCCGGGAAACGGCCGTAGGTCCCGCGCAGCGTGACGGCCCCGTTGTAGACGGCCGGCAGGCGCAGCGACCCGCAGTTGTCGCTGCCGACCGCGAGCGGCACGAGCCCGGCGCCGACGGCCGCCCCCGACCCCGCCGACGAGCCGCCGGAGGACAGGCGTGTGTCCCAGGCGTTGCCGACCCGACCGCCCGAGCCCGACAGGCCCCTGACGCCCATGGCGAGCTCGTCCATGTTGGTCTTGCCCACCACGACGGCGCCCGCGGCCCTGAGGGCGGCGACGAGATCGGCGTCCCGCCCGGTCGCGTTGCCGATGAGCGCGAGGGAGCCGGCCGTCGTCGGGAGGTCGACCGTCGCGAAGTTGTCCTTCACGGCGACGGGCACGCAGTAGAGCGGGCCGGGCGCGGCGCCGGCGGCGAGGGCGGCGTCGAGCGCCTCGGCCTGGGCGAGCGCGGAGGGGTTGAGCGCGATGAAGGCGTTGAGGGGCGGCCCGCCGGCGGTCGCCAGATCGCGCGCCGCGATCGCCTTGAGGACGGCCGCGATCCGGTCGCGGCAGCCGTCCGCTTCCGCCGGCCCGCCCGTCGCCGCGAGCGCCGCGAGCGCCGTCACCGCGCCCGCCAGCCCCCGCCTCGCCGTCCGCCCCGCCGTTCGCCCGATCCCCGACATCGCCGCCCGCCTCGCGTATTCCGATCCTCTCCGGGCCGGCGACGATCGCACGCCGTC
>CAZJNX010000066.1:0-11833 GCA_964547415.1 uncultured Hyphomicrobiales bacterium | reverse complement strand
GCGGCGGAGTCTCCGGCGGTCCGTCCGGAAGGGCAAGGGCTGGCGCTGCCGTCGCCGCCGCGGCGCGCCCGGGCAGGGGGGCGAGGTGGACGGCGCTCCGGTCCCGCACGGGGTTTTCGTCGTTCCGCTGTCGCCCGCGAGCCGTCGCGTCCGGCGGTGCGCGCTCCGGTCGCCGACGATCCGGAAGCCGAGGACCCCGTGTCGCCGAGCGGCTTCTCGCCGAAGCGGACGGGGACGAGGGGCGGGCCGTCGTCGCCCGGGACGGCCGCGTTCCTCGACGGGCCGCCGGGTCCTTCCGCGACGGCGCCGCCGGGGCCGGCCGTTCCGGCCGCTCAGCCGGCCGCGTCGAGGGCGCGGGCGATGAAGGCGTTGGCGGCCTCGTTCGCGGCGAGCCCGGTCGGCGTGCCGAAGGCCTCGAAGACGTGGCAGCCCCCGGGGGTGACGGCGATCTCGACGGCGTTGCCCGCCGCCGCCAAGCGCGCCGCCATGAACAGGGTGTCGTCGAGGAGGAGGTCCTCCGTGCCGACGGAGAAGCGGGCCGGCGGCAGGCCGGACAGGTCCGCGAAGAGGGGGGAGACCAGCGGGTCGCGCAGGTCCATCCCCTCCGGCACGGCGCAGTGCACGAAGCCGGCGATGTCCCGCGTGTTGATGATGAGCCGCTCCTCGCCGAAGCGGTGTGCGCTCGGCGTCATCGACAGGTCGTAAAGCCCTGCCACGAGGTTGGCGGCGGCGAACGGGCGCGCCCCGTCCTCGTCGCGCAGGCTGAGGAGGGTCGTGACGGCCAGGTGCGCGCCGGCCGATTCGCCGCCGATGGCGCAGCGCGTGGCGGGCGCCCCCTCGATCCGCCCGTCGAGGAGGGCGCGGGCGACGGCGAGGCAATCGTCCTGCGGGGCGGGGAATGGGTTTTCGGGCGCGAGGCGATAGTCGATCGACACGGTGGTGACGCCCGCCGTCTCCGCGAGGCGGCGCAGGCGCACGTCGTACTCGACGGCCTGGCCGAAGATCCAGCCGCCGCCGTGGATGTGCAGGAAGGTCCCCCGCGCCTCCCGCGTCTTCGGCACGACGATCCGCACCGGGACCGGCCCGGCGGGGCCGTCGACGGCGGTCGCCACCGTGTCGGGATCGGGGACGGCCGCCGGGAAGATGCCCCGGCCCTCCTCCCGGGCCCTGCGCACCTCGGCCACCGGCAAGTCCCACGGGTCGGCCCGGCGGGCGTGCTCGGCGCGCAGCCGCGCGTTGAGCTCGAGGAGGTCGGCCGGCGCGGCGGCCGGGTCGAAGGCGTCGGCGGGGAACGGGCTGACGGCGGTCATGCCCGCGATCCATCCCGAGACCGCGCGCCCCGTCAAGTGGGCCCGGCGGCCCCGCCGCGCCCCGTCCCGCACGCCGGAGGGAAGGGCGGGGGCCCCGCGCGGCAATCCGGCCATCGCGGCCGGCCGCCTTGACACGCCACCGGGGATCGCCACGCTGGCGTCCGTCGGGCAGGTGCTCGCCCCGGGTCACGGGGTCTCGCGCCACCCGCCCAGAGGCGTGTCGGCAACCGGAGACAGCGATCCATGGACGAGGCATCCGCGGCGAAGGGCGAGGCGCCCGACACCCCGACCCGGGTCGACGTCATCGTGATCGGCGCGGGCTTTTCCGGCCTTTACGCCCTCCACAAGCTGCGCGACGGCCTCGGCCTGTCCGTGCGCGTGGTCGAGAAGGCGGACGGCATCGGCGGCACCTGGTACTGGAACCGCTACCCCGGCGCCCGCTGCGATTCGGAGAGCTACTATTACAGCTATTCCTTCTCGCCCGAGATCGAGCAGGCGTGGAACTGGACCGAGCGCTACCCGGAACACGGGGAGATCCGGGCCTACCTGAACTTCGTCGCCGACAGGCTGGACCTGAAGCGGGACATCCAGCTGTCGACCCGCGTCACGGGCGCTGCCTGGGACGAGGCGAGCGGGTGCTGGACCGTGCGGACGGACCGGGGGACGTTCCTCGCCCGTTTCCTCGTCACCGCCGTCGGCTGCCTGTCGACGGCCAACGTGCCGGCGATCCCCGGGCTCGAGCGCTTCGCGGGCGCGTGGTACCACACCGGCGCCTGGCCCCACGAGGGCGTCGACCTTTCGGGCAAGCGGGTCGGGCAGATCGGCACCGGGTCGACCGGCATCCAGCTCGCCCCGGCGATCGCGCCGGAGGTCGCGCACCTCACCGTGTTCCAGCGCACGGCGAACTACTCGATCCCGGCGCGCAACGGGCCGCTGACGCCAACGTTCGTCGCCGAGGTGAAGGCGAACTATCCGGCGATCCGCGAGCTCGCCCGCTCCACCACCAACGGCCACCCCTTCCCGATCCCCCCGCACCGCGCCTTCGACGTGTCGGAGGAGGAGCGGCGGGCGATCTTCGAGAAGGCCTACGAGGTGGGGGGCCTTCGCTTCCGCGCCACCTTCCGGGACATCACGACGGACAAGAGGGCCAACGACGCCGCGTCCGACTTCCTGCGCTCCAAGATCGCCGAGATCGTCGAGGACCCGGAGACCGCGCGCAAGCTGACCCCGCGCGACCACGGCTTCGCCACCAAGCGCCCGCCGATCGACACCCACTACTTCGAGACCTTCAATCGCGACAACGTCTCCCTCGTCGACCTCAAGGAAGAGCCCATCGAGGAGATCGTGCCGGAGGGCATCCGCACCACGGCCGCGACCTACCCGCTCGACGTCATCGTGTTCGCGACCGGGTTCGACGCCTTCACCGGCCCGCTCATGGCGCTCAACATCGCCGGGCGGGACGGGCTTGCCCTGTCGGATGCGTGGCGCGCGGGGCCGATCACCTACCTCGGGCTGCAGACGCCGGGCTTCCCGAACCTCTTCACCATCACCGGGCCCGGCAGCCCGTCCGTCCTGTGCAACATGCCCGTGCCCATCGAGCAGCACGTGGAATGGATCGCGGACTGCATCGGCCACATGCGGGCCGCGGGCCTCGGCCGCATCGAGGCCGACCCGGCGGCGGCGGCCGAGTGGGTCGACCACGTCAACGAGGCGGCGCACGCGACGCTCCTGCCGATGGCGTCGAGCTCGTGGTACCTCGGCGCCAACGTGCCCGGGAAGCCGCAGGTGTTCCTGCCCTACGCGGGCGGCATGAAGCGCTACGCCGAGCACTGCGCCCGCATCGCCAGCGAAGGCTACCCCGGCTTCCACATGCGCTGAGGCGCGCCGGCCGTCCCCTGCCGGACCGGGCGCCCGGCCTCGCCGGCCACGCGGGCGCGCTCGACGCTGGGCCGCGCCCGGACGCCGGAGCCCTTCGCCCTCGACCGGCGCGCCGGGTGCCCCGTGGCGCCGGACGACCCGCACGCGGGCGGCGAGGGCGGCGAGCACGCGCGCCTCTACCCGGCGGGGCGCACGGCGGCCCGTCCTCGGGCACGGCCATCGACCGCGACGCCTTGCATCGGCCGCAACGCCTGCCTCGTCGCCTGCCAGGCGGAGACCCACGGTCCCTCCGTGCGCCCAAAAGAGGTGCGCGAAGGCCGACGGATGCACTGGCTGCGCGTCGACCGCTACCGGCAGGGGCCGGAGGACGCGCCGCGGACCGTCCTTCAGCCGGTGCCGGGCGCCCCCGGCGAGAAGGCCCCCCGCCAGATGGGCTGCCCGGTTCACGCCAGGGTGCACGGTCCACGGGGCTCGAAAGAGGTGCGGCGCCTCAACCGGTTTCGACGCTGATCTCGGCCCTCCTGCACACCCGGGAGGACCGGCGCAACCGCCTCGATCGCTTCGCCGAGGCGATGACCCCGTCCGCCGTGCCGTGCGGCCGCGATCGACCCGCTCCTGCCCCTCGCGCGGCCGTGGACGGTCCGTTCCGTGCCGCCCCATCCCCCGACGCTCGGCGTTTGGCCGCGGTTCCGCAGCCCGCTTGTCCGGACCGTGTTCGGGGTGATCACCGGCCGCGTGGTCTCGGTGCAGTTCCGGTCGGTGGGCGCGGTCCTGGACCTCGCTGCGTCGCGGGGCCGGGCGCGGCGGCGGCGCGCTCGCGGGCTTCGGGCTGGCGACGGCGCGCTCGCGGGCTTCGGGCTGGCGACGGCGTCCTGTCCGCCGACGCGGGACGCGTGGCGCGGCGGGATCGCCGGGCGCTCTCCCGTCCTTCCCGGTGCTGGACGGGCGGACGGGCCTCACGGTGCGCCTGAAGGCGGCGACTTGCGGATGGAGGTCCCCCACCAGGCCGGCCCGACGGGCCGACAGCGGGTGGCGCCGCAGGTGCCCGCAATGGCCGCGGACCGGCCCGCGCGCCCTGCCTTCGGGGACGGGGCCGGCGAGCGCGGCCGCGCCCCGCGGCGCAGTGACGTCGTCGATGATCGGGTCCACGGCCGTGGCGGCGCGGGCCATGGGCGGCGGCCTCGCCATCCCGGAGCGGCAGAACGTCGGCAAGGCGGCGGGGCTCTGCCGGCACTTCGCCGACCTCGTCTGGATCGGCCTGTTTCCCGTCCCGGACCTGGCGCGGCGGCGATGGAAGCGCGGACCCGCACCGTCATCGGCGTCTGGCTGGCGCTGCCGGCGCTCTTCTTGGCAGCGGTCGGGGCCCGCCTCGTCCCGCTTCCGGGGCCGGTCGTCACCCTGTCCATCGCGGCGGCGAAGGCCACGCTCGTCGTGTGGGTCTTCATGCATCTGCGGGCGGTGCCCGGCCTGCGGCGGGTCGTGGCCCTGGCGGGGCGCGTCCGGATGGCGGTTCCCTTCGTCATCGGCCTGTCGGACCGGCTCGCCCGCCGAGGCCGTCGGCCCTGCCGGCGCCCTGTCCCGGGAAGGGGCGCGGTCGAGACGCGGGGCGCGGCTGCGGTCGCGGCAGCCGCCGCGCGACGGCCGGCGGTTCCCCCGTTGTCCGTCGCGGACCGTTCGGTCGTCGCGCCGAAGGGCGGGCGTCGCCGGAAATGGCCACCGCGGCGACCGGCCGCCGGCATCGCGATCCGCCGCGCTATGCCTGCGGACCGCGAACGGCGGCATCGGCCCGCTGGCAACGGCCGCTCCGGGATCGCCGGCCTTAGCGCTCCCCCGCCGGTCCACGACGGCGAAGGAGGTCTCGCCCACCGCTCGCAGGCCGTTGTCGGCGCCGGGCCTGGCGCTCCTTCCGGACACGCGACGGCGCGTCTTCGAGCTTCCATCCCGTTCCCATGAACTGGGCCGCAGTCGTCGATCGGCCTTGCCGGATGCCTCACGCCCGACGGCGAGCAACGTGGCCAAGTCACGGCAGCGTCACCGTCGCGTTGCAACCGGTGGGCCCCTGTGGGCATGAAGGAGGCCAGAATGCCAGGAAATCCCCTGACAGATCGGCGTGATATCGGGCCGGCACGAGAGTTCCCCGGCAGATCGTCGAGATGATCGTCGACCGGATCGAGCGTCCGGACGAACGGCCCGGCCTGATCGCCACCCCGTGCGACGATTTCGTCGACCTCGGTCCGGACGCCCCGTATCCCACCGTCGAGACCCTCGGCGGGAACGACACGATCCGGGCGCGTGACCTCCGGACCGGGATCGACGCCGGCGACGGCGCCGATCCCGTCGAGACGACCCGCACCGACGGCCGGGTCGAGCTCGGCGGGGGCGACGATCATCTGACGGTCGAGGACGGTATCCTCCTCGCCGGTCGCGGCGTCGTCGCGATCGCAGGTGGCGAGGCCGACGCCGTCACCGTGCTGCGTGGCGAGGTCGCCTTCATCGGCGAGGGCGGGGACGACCTCGTCGACGTCGCCGGCGGCGAGGTGACGGTCGAGGGTGGGGGGGCGTTGACACCGCGATCTTGCGCGGCGGCATCGTCGCGATCGACCTAGGCGCGGGCGGGGACCGTGTCGTTGCCGAGGCCGGGACGGTGGACGCCGTCGCCGGCGGCGCCGCCGCTGTCGCGACTCTCGCTGGCGGCGCCGTTGTCCCCGACACGGGCGCGGACGCGATCCGCGCGCGACCGGCGGCACGGCGAACCGCGCCACCGGCGCGGACGACAGCGTCACCATCGCGGGCGGCGATGTCGAACCCGACGCCGGCGCGGGCGCGGACCAGGGGGTCGTCTCGGCGGGTACGCTCGCGGTGGGGATGGGCGCGGGCGACGACCGGTTGCAGGCCCGCGGGGGAACCATCGCGGCGGACGCGGGTGCGGGCGCCGATCTCGTGGTGCTGCGCGGCGGCACGGTCGCCACGGGACCGGGCCTGGACGTCGTGCGCTTGATCGGGGGCGCGTTCGACCTCGACACCGGGGCGGAGGCCGACGTCCTCCTCGTTCGGGGGCGGCACGGTCACGGCAGCCACAGGGGCGGCGACGACCGTGTGAGCGACGGGGACGGCATCGCGCAGATCGCGACCGGCGGCGGCGACGACCGGATCGGGTCCACCGGTGGCGAGGCGACCGCCGAAGCAGGCGGGGGGCGCGGACCGGATCGTGGTGCGCGGCGGGACCATCGACGTCGATGCCGGCGAGGGGGCCGACGTGGTGGTGACGCGGGGCGGCGAGACGTTCATCCGCGACGCTGGCGAGGACGTCCATCGCCCCGTCGCGGACGCCGCCGATACGCTCCTCCTCGGCGGCGAGCCGCTCCTCGTCCCGCACGTCCTCGAGGGCGACCCGCGCGTTTTCGACCCGGCGCCGCCCGCCGCCGTGCCCGCGCCGGAGCCGCTCCTCGTCCGGCACGTCCTCGAGGGCGACCCGGGCGTTTTCGACCCGGCGCCCGACCCGGCGCCCGACCCGCCGCTCGACCCGACCGGGCCCGTCCTGGTGACGGGAGTTCCTCTTCCAGTCGATCGGTCCCGTCCCGCCGACGCCCGGCGGCCTACCGGGGCTCCTCGAAGGCAGCCTCGGCATGCCCGACCCGGCGCCGCCCGCCGCCGTGCCCGCGCCCGGAGCCGGACCTCGTCCGGCACGTCCTCGAGTTCGACCCGGGCGTTTTCGACCCGGCGCCCGACCCGCCGCTCGACCCGACCGGGCCCGTCCCGGTGACCGGGAGTTCCTCTTCCAGTCGATCGGCCCCGTCGCGCCGACGCCCGGCGGCCTCCCGCAGCTCCTCGACGGCAGCCTCGGCGTGCCCGACCTGGCGCCGCCCGCCGCCGTGCCCGCGCCGGAGCCGGACCGCCTCCGGCACGTCCTCGAGTGCGATCCGGGCGTTTTCGACCCGGCGCCCGACCCGCCGCTCGACCCGACCGGGCCCGTCCCGGTGACCGGGAGTTCCTCTTCCAGTCGATCGGCCCCGTCGCGCCGACGCCCGGCGGCCTCCCGGGGCTCCTCGACGGCAGCCTCGGCGTGCCCGACCCGGCGCCGCCCGCCGTCGTGCCCGCACCGGAGCCGGACCTCGTCCCGGCCCTGTTCGCCGACCTCGAGGTCGGTAACCCTCGTCGGCTTCGACGCGGCGGCCGACCGTTTCGCCATCGAGGTGAACGCCCTTCTCGGCACGCGACACGCCGCCCTCGTCCTCGATGCCGCCGACATCGACCCGCTGTCGGCGAGGTTCGCCATCGACCCGCCCTCCTTCGTGAATGTCGACCCTGGCGCGCTCCAGGGGCTGCTCGAGCGCTCCGACGCGGCGGTGGGGAGGGGAACGCGGCCGTCCTCCCGTTCAACCGGGCCCGAGCGGATCCTCCTGCCGGGCGAGGGCTTTCCGCCCGCCCTCGTGGCGCCCGGCGCGGCCTGGGCGAGCGCGGACGCGCTCGTGTTCGACGAGGTCCTGGCGGGCGAGGGGACCGGGGTCGCGGAGGCGCTCGAGGCCGCGTTCGAGGCCGGCGGCATCCGCGCGGTGGACGGGCTCGAGGACCTCCTCGTCGACCCCAACGCACCCTTCGGGCCGTTCGACACGCCGATCGCCCGAGCCGGATGCCCGCGACCGGCGTGCGACTGCCCGAAGGGCGCAAGCGCCGGCCGGTTTTCCCCGGACGGGACGGGCTAGGGATGGCCGGGTGGGGGCGACGGGCTCCGTTCGGCCGGACCGCGGTCGCGGGCGCGGCGGATCGCGTCGAGGAAGGCCGGGCCGAAGGCGGCGAGCTTCTTCTCGCCGATGCCGTGGAGTGAGGCGAGACCCGCCTCGTCCTCCGGAAGGGCGGTCGCCATTTCCACCAGGGTCCGGTCGGCGAAGATGACGTAGGCGGGGACGTTGCCCTCCTCGGCGAGGCGTCGGCGCAGCTGTTTCAGCTCGGCCAGCACCGCCGGATCGGCCGCGGACGGATCGGCCGGCGCGCCCGGGGAAGCGCGGCGCCGCGTCCCCCGGCCCGCGCCCTCGTCCTCGACGCGGCGAAGGGCGACCGTCCGGCGGCCGCGCAGCACCTCCCAACCCTCTCCGGTGATGCGCCAGCTGGCGAAGCCGCCCTTGTCGACGGCCGCGACGCCCGCCGCCTCGAGCTGGCGGAAGACGGTGCGCCAGGCCGTGCGCGACAGGTCCCGCCCGACGCCGAAGGTGGGCAGGCGGTCGTGGCCGCGGGCGCGCACCTTCTCGTTGTCCTCCCCGATCAGGATCGAGATGAGGTGCTCGCGCCCGAAGGTCTCGCCCGTGCGGGCCATCGCGGAAAGGGCCTTCTGGGCGAGCACCGTCCCGTCCTCGGTCTTCACGAGGCCGAGGCACAGGTCGCAGTTGCCGCACGGGGACGCCTCCTCCCCGAAGTAGGACAGCAGCACCACGCGGCGGCAGGAGGAGGCCTCGCACAGGCCCGCGAGCGCCTCCAGCTTGCCGCGCTCCACCCGCTTCACCTCCTCGGGCGCCGCGCTCTCGTCGATCCACATGCGGTACTGGCGGAATTCGGCGCCGCCGTAGAGGGTGTGGGCGTCCGCGGCCAGCCCGTCCCGCCCGGCGCGGCCGATCTCCTGGTAGTAGCTCTCGATGGTCTTCGGCGCGTCGAGGTGGAAGACGAAGCGCACGTCCGGCTTGTCGACGCCCATGCCGAAGGCAACGGTGGCGACGACCACGAGCCCGTCCTCCCTCAGGAAGGCGTCCTGGTGGGCCGAGCGCTCCTCCGCCGACAGCCCGGCATGGTAGGGGAGGGCCCGGACGCCCTTGCCGTTGAGGAACGCCGCCGTCTCGTCCACGCGGCGGCGGGTGCCGCAGTAGACGATCCCGCTCTCGCCCGCGTGCCTGCCGAGGAAGGTGAGGAGCTGGGCCCGCCCGTCGTTCCGCCGCTCCATCACGAGACGGATGTTCGGCCGGTCGAAGCCGCGCAGGAACACCGCGGGCGGGCGCGTAAACAGGCGGGCGAGGATGTCCTCTCGCGTCATCTCGTCGGCCGTCGCCGTGAGCGCGATGGTCTGCACCCCGCCGAGGCGCGCCGCGAGCTCGCCGATCATCCGGTACTCGGGGCGAAAGTCGTGGCCCCACTGGGAGACGCAGTGGGCCTCGTCCACCGCGAGGAGCGACACCCCCGCCTCCTCGAGGAGCGCGGCCGTTCCCGCGGCGGCGAGCCGCTCGGGCGACAGGTAGAGAAGCTTCAGCTCGCCCTCGCGGACGGCCCGCTCCGTCGCCCGCCGCTCGTCCGGGTCGGCGGCGGAGTTGAGGGCGGCGGCGGCGACGCCATTGCCCCTCAGCTGGGCCACCTGGTCGCGCATGAGGGCGATGAGGGGTGAGACGACCACCGTCAGCCCGTCCCGCATCAGGGCCGGGAGCTGGTAGCACAGGGACTTGCCGCCCCCGGTCGGCATGATGGCGAGCACGTCCCGCCCGGCGGCCACCGATTCCACGATTTCCGCCTGGCCGGGGCGGAAACCGTCATAGCCGAAGATCCGGGACAGGAGCGGCAGCGCCGCCGAAGCGCGTTCGGTCATGGCGGAGGATATACCCCTTTCGTTCCGCAACCACAAGTAGGACGACTCGCGCCGATGGCGATTTTATCGGCGAGGACCGGCGGACTGAAGGGGGCGGCCCCGCGGGCTTGTGGAGGGGCGCGCGGCAGGGGCCGGCCACCGGCCGTCGATGGTCGGCCGCCCGGCGAGGCCCTGGTCGCCTCGACGCGCGGCGTCGACCGGGGTGCGCGGGCCCCTTCGCCGCGCCGGGGACGGCGGAACCGCCCGAATGCCGACGACGGCGCCCGGACGACGCGACGGCGCAAGGCCCGCCGTCGGCGAGGATGCGGCCGCGCCGAGCGCGCGCGCCCCGTTTGCGGCGGCGACCCGGCAAGGCGGGGCGGCGGGTCAGCCGTCGGCGGGCGGCGCCGGCGGGACCGGGCGGGGCTGGCCGTTCTCGTCGATGGCGACGAAGGTGAAGGTGGCCTCCGTCACCTTCTCGAGAGCGCCGATCCGCCCGCGCAGCACCCACGCCTCGAGCCAGATCGTCATGGAGGTGCGGCCGACCCGGACCACCTCCGAATGGATGCTGAGGACATCGCCCACCCACACGGGCCGGATGAACTTCATGGCGTCCACCGCCACGGTGGCGACGCGCCCCTGCGCCCGCTCGCCGGCGACGATGCCGCCGGCGATGTCCATCTGGGCGAGCACCCAGCCGCCGAAGATGTCCCCGTTGACGTTGACGTCCGCGGGCATGGCGAGGGTGCGCAGCGTCAGCTGCCCCGTGGGTCCCTCGCCATCGCCCGCACGCCGGCTCGCGGCGGCCGGCGCCGCCCCCCGCTCGCTCACGCCAGCGCCTAGAGCGTGGCGTGGATGGCCTGGGCGCGGGTGCCCCGCCCGCGCATCAGCTTGTTGAGGGCGGCCACATAGGCCTTCGCCGAGGCGACCATCGTGTCGACGTCCGCCCCGCGCCCGCTCTCGATGCGACCGTTCTGTTCAAGCCGCACCGAGACCTCGGCCTGGGCGTCCGTCCCCTCCGTCACGGCGTGGACCTGGTAGAGGGACAGGCGCGCCTCGTGGGGCATGATCGCCTTGACGGCGTTGAAGGTGGCGTCCACCGGGCCCGAGCCCACCGCCTCCTCGGTCACGTGGCGGCCGTTCACCTCCATCGTGACGATGGCCTTCTGCGGCCCGCCCGTGCCCGCGATCACGGTGAGGGAGATCACCTTCGCCGTCTCCGCGGCGATGGCGATCTCGTCCTCCACCAGCGCCTCGATGTCCTCGTCGTAGACCACCTTCTTGCGGTCGGCGAGCTCCTTGAAGCGGCGGAAGGCCTCGTTGAGGGCGTTCTCGCCGAGGTCGAAGCCGAGCTCCACCAGCTTCTGGCGGAAGGCGTGGCGGCCCGAGTGCTTGCCCATCACGAGGGAGGAAGCGCGCACGCCCACGTCCTCCGGCTTCATGATCTCGTAGGTGGAGGCCTCCGCGATCATGCCGTGCTGGTGGATGCCCGATTCGTGGGCGAACGCGTTCTTGCCGACGATCGCCTTGTTGTACTGGACCGGGAAGCCGGACACCGCGGAGACCAGCTTGGAGGCCTGCAGGAGATGGGGCGTCTTGACGCCCGTGTGCCACGGCAGGACGTCCGAGCGGGTGCGGATCGCCATCACGATCTCTTCCAGCGAGGCGTTGCCCGCCCGCTCGCCGAGGCCGTTGATGGTGCACTCCACCTGCCGCGCGCCCGCCGCGACGCCCGCCAGCGAGTTGGCGACCGCCATGCCGAGGTCGTCGTGGCAGTGGACGGAGAAGACGACGCCCTCCGCCCCCGGCACCCGCTCGCGCAGCATGGCGATGAGGGCGGCGTACTCGGTCGGGATCGTGTAGCCGACGGTGTCGGGAATGTTGATGGTGGTGGCGCCCGCCCGGATCGCCGCCTCCACGCAGCGGCACAGGAAGTCGTGGTCGGTGCGGGTGGCGTCCTCCGCGCTCCACTCCACGTCGTCGACGAGGTTGCGGGCGCGCGTCACCGACGCGGTGACGGCGTCGAGCACCGCGTCGGGCTCCATCCGGAGCTTGTGCTTCATGTGGATGGGGCTCGTGGAGATGAAGGTGTGGATGCGCGGCC
>CAZJNX010000065.1:6302-21346 GCA_964547415.1 uncultured Hyphomicrobiales bacterium | reverse complement strand
CGCTACGCCGGAGGCTCCGCGCGCGGCCTCCTACACCACCACCGGGGACACTGCCCGACCCGCCCGGCCAACGCGAGCCGTCCGCCCGGCCACCGCGAGCGATCCGTCACGTCGATGCGGGCCATCCGACTGGCCAATGCGAGCGATCCGCGCGGCCAACCCCCGCGATCCGCCCGCGACCCGCCCGGCCAACGCGAGCCGTCCGCCCGACCAACCCGAGCGATCCGCAAGCTGCCCGCCCCCCCTGTCTGTTGGCGAGGTGGGAGCCTGGGCGTTGCGGAAGGGAGCCCGTCGCCCTCGAGGGCCTTGAGCCCGTCAGGGAGCAAGGGTCCCTTTCCGCATCGCTCTCCCACCCCGAACGGCCGCTCAGGCCTGTCGATCCCGCACGACATGGACGGGATCCTCCAGCCACGCCACGCGCCGTCCTCGGCTGGCTGCCCGAGTCCGGCAGCCAGTGCAGCCGCCGGTCGCCGCGCTTTGCGGCCTCGCGCCGCACGCTCACGACAGCGGAACGTGGCGAGGCGTCAGGCCCATCCGGGATGGACGCCGCAAGGTGCGTGGCGCCCTCGACATCGCCGCGCGCACGGCCTTGCGGCGAATCCCGGCGCGCGCGGATGCGCGAGCGCCCGGAGGCCAGGGCCAGACCGCCCGAGGCCGCTTGACCACCTGTGCGAGACGACCCCTGGTCATCCTCGACGCGATGGTCCGGGACGCGCAATCGCTGGCGACATGGCGGTCCACAAGCGTTGGAAGAAGCCGGGCACCTCGATCCTCGCCTCGCAGCCGCCGTCGCTCGCCACCCCATGGCGACGGCGGCAGACGGGCATCGGCCGACCTCGCCCTGGTGAGCCTGAACTCCAACGACACGGGTGCCCCCAAGCCCTGGCCGGTTGCCGCCGTGCCATGCCGGCTGCGGCCGGAAAGCGGACGCCGCGCGACCGCCACCCCGACGCCCGTGGACGCGACGACGGGCGGGCGCTCCCGTCCGTCTGGCCCGGGGCGGTCGATGGCGCGGCCACGGCCCGCAGGCGATGCGGCCAACCCGCGTGCGTGCCGCTCCGGAAACGGGAAGCCGCGACGGGCGCCTCCCGGGCGTGGCGCGGCGTGCGGCCGCGCCGCGAGCGTCAGGTGGATCCCTTGGATGCCTTCTTGCGGAAGATGCCGGAGATGTTGTCCCACAGCTCGATCTTGACGCCCTGGCGGCGCATGATGACCCCCTGCTGCAGCACCGAGAGGAAGTTGTTCCACGCCCAGTAGATCACGAGACCGGCCGGGAACGACGCCAGCAGGAAGGTGAACAGCACCGGCATCCAGTTGAAGATCATCGCCTGGGTCGGGTCGGGCGGCGCCGGGTTCATCTTCATCTGGACCCACATGGTGATGCCCATGAGGATCGGCCACACGCCCAGGATCAGCCACGGCCCGAGGATCGGCACCGCACCGGGGTCGTACGGCAACAGGCCGAACAGGTTGAAGATGGACGTCGGATCGCGGGCCGACAGGTCCTGGATCCAGCCGAAGAACGGCGCGTGGCGCATCTCGATCGACACGAACAGCACCTTATACAGCGCGAAGAACACCGGGATCTGGATCAGGATGGGGATACAGCCTGCAAGCGGATTGATCTGCTCCTTCTTGTAGAGCTCCATCAACGCCTGCTGCTGCTTCATGCGGTCGTCCTTGTACCGCTCGCGCAGCTTGACCATTTCAGGCTGCAGCTTCTTCATCTTGCTCATGGACGTGTACGCCTTGTTGGCGAGCGGGAAGAACACGAGCTTGATGAGAAGCGTGACGATCAGGATCGAGACGCCGAAGTTGCCGACCAGCTTGTAGAAGAAGTCGAGCGCGTAGAACAGCGGCTTGGTCAGGAAGTAGAACCAGCCCCAGTCGATCAGGAGATTGAACCGGTCGATGCCGAGCGCGTCCTCGTAGCCGGCGATGACGTCCACCTCCTTGGCGCCGGCGAAGACGCGGTTGACCGCCTCGCCGCTGCCGCCGGCCGGCACCTCGACCGCGGCGCCAAGGAAGTCCGCCTGGTAGATCGGCACGCCGCGCCGCTCCTGATAGAGGAAGCGCGGCTCGAAGGTGGACCCGGGCGTCGGGATGACGGTGGCCGCCCAGTACTTGTCGGTGATCCCGAGCCAGCCGCTGCTGGCCGTGCCCGGCGTGATCACGCCGTCGTCCTCGAGGTTCCCGTAGGACGGCTGGACGAGGCCCTCCTCACCGATGACGCCGATCATGCCCTCGTGGAGGATGAAGAAGCCGGACGTTGCGGGCGTGCCCTGCCGCTGGACGAGGCTGTACGGGTAGAGCCTGAGGCTCTCGTCCGTCCCGTTGCGCACGGACTGCTCGACCGTGAACATGTAGTTCCGGTCGACGGAGATGGTCCGGGTGAAGACCAGCCCCTCGCCGTTATCCCACGTCAGGGTGACCGGCGAATCGGGCGACAGGACCGCCCCCTCCTCCGCCTGCCAGACCGTCTGCGTGGTGGGCAGCGACACGTCCGACCCGGCCTCGGCCACCCAGCCCGTGTCGGCGAAGAACGCCCCGTCCGTCCCGCTCGGCGACAGGAGCACGATGGTCGGGCTCGTGGGGTCCACCGTCTCGTGGTAGTCCTTGAGGCGCAGGTCGTCGATGCGCGCGCCCGTGAGGTTGATCGACCCCTCGAGCCGCGGCGTCTCGATCCGGATCCGCGGGGAGGCGCCGACGGTGGCCTCGCGCGTCGCGCCGGCGGCCGGCAGCGTGGTGCCGCCGGGGGTCGGTCTCAGGGCATCGTCGGTGCCCGCGCGCGGCTGGGGCGTCGTCGACACCGCGCCGGTGGCCGGGTCCAGCGCCTCCACCGCCTCCTGCTGGGCCGCCTGCTCGAGCTGGGCCTGCCGTTCTGCCTCCACGCGCGGCTGGATGAAGAAGTACTGCCACGCGATCAGAACCGCCAGCGACAGGACCACCGCCAGCAGAAGGTTCCGGTTCTCCATCATTCCTTCGACCCGTCTGTGCCCGCTCGCGAACCGCGCGAACGGCCTGTGTTCCCTTTCGCCCGCGACCTCGCCGGCCCCCGCCCAGCCCCGGACGGCGGCCGCGGGCGATCGAGCCGTGCGTGAAGCCGCTCCACGGCGTCCCTCAATCCGTCCACGAGCTGATCGTAGCCGAGCCACAGCGCCGGCCTGCGCGCCACCAGTACATAATCGCAGCCCGAACGCAAAAAAGGACGCAGCTCCGCAGCTGCGGCCCGCAGCCGCCGCCGGATCCGGTTGCGCTCCACGGCCGTGCCGACCCGCCGCGTGACCGTGAAGCCGACCCGGGGCCCACCCGCGCCGTCCGCGCGCGGCCGGCCTTCGAGGGCGAACGCCTCGCCTTCCGCCCGCGGTCCCTTGCGCACCCTCAGGAAGTCGGCCCGTCGGCGCGGCCGCGGCAGCCGCGGCCGGGACCCGCGCGCGGGCGCGCCCGGGGCGCTCACCGCGCGCGTCCCCTCCCCCGTCGCTCCGGACGACGACGATGCCAAGGCGCTTCTCCTCCTGCCGGCGGCGAGGCCGGCTCCCCGGCCGGATGCTCACCGGCCCTGCCCGGCGCGTCTCAGCATGTCCGCCCGCCCGGGACAACCGCATCGTGGCCATGCGCTCCGCGGAGGCCCGCGCGCGCCCGGGGCGGGCGCGCCGCGCGCGGGCCCGCCCCCGGCGGGAGGCAGTTTCCCGCAGCCGCAAAACCCGATAGCACAGGGCAAAACCACCGACGGGAGGAGCCGGGCGCGCCATGAACAGGATCGACCTCGAGGACCGGACGGCCGTCGTCACCGGCGCGGCCCAGGGCATCGGCCACGCGATCGCCGACCGGCTGATCGCCTCGGGCGCGCGCGTGGCGCTCTGGGACAGGGACGGGGAGCGCCTGCGCGAGACGGCCGACCGGCTCGGCGGCGCGGACCAGGCGCTGCCAGTGACGGTGGAGCTCACCGATCCGGAGGCCGTCGCGAAGGTGACCGAGCTCACCCGCGCCCAGTTCGGCCGCATCGACATCCTCGTCAACAACGCCGGGATCTCCGGGCCCAACATGCCCCTCGCCGAGTACCCGGTGGAGGCGTGGCGCCGCGTCCTCGACATCGACCTCAACGGCGTCTTCTACTGCTGCCGCGCGGTCGTGCCCGTCATGGTGGCGGCGGGCTACGGGCGGATCGTCAACGTCGCCTCCATCGCCGGCAAGGAGGGCAACCCCAACGCCTCCGCCTACTCGGCCGCCAAGGCCGGCGTCATCGCGCTCACGAAGAGCCTCGGCAAGGAGCTGGCCGGCCACGACATCGCCGTCAACTGCGTGACGCCGGCGGCCGCGAAGACCGCCATCTTCGACCAGATGACCCAGGCGCAGATCGACTACATGCTCTCCAAGATCCCGCGCGAGCGCTTCGTCAAGGTGGAGGAGATCGCCGCCATGGTGGCCTGGCTCGTCTCGGCGGAGAACAGCTTCACCACCGGCGGCGTCTTCGACCTGTCGGGCGGCCGCGCCACCTACTGACGCGGCTCCCGGCCGCGAGGAACCTCACAGACAAGAGGACGAACCCCATGAAACTGATGCGCGTCGGACCGAAGGGCGCCGAGAGGCCGGCCATCCACGCCGCCGACGGGACCATCCGCGACCTCTCCTCCGTGGTGGACGACATCGCGGGCGAGGTCCTCTCGCCGGCCGGCCTCGACCGGCTGCGGGCGGTGGACCCGGCGAGCCTGCCGCAGCTCGGCGCGGACGCGCGGGTGGGCGTGCCGGTGGGCCGGATCGGCAAGATGGTGTGCATCGGCCTCAACTACGCCGACCACGCCGCCGAGGCGGGCATGCAGGTCCCGCCCGAGCCGATCCTGTTCATGAAGGCGACGAGCGCCCTGTGCGGGCCCTACGACGAGGTGGAGATCCCCCGCGGCTCGGAGAAGACCGACTGGGAGGTGGAACTCGGCGTCGTCATCGGCCAGCGCGCCCGCTACGTGGACGAGGCGGGGGCCCTCGCCCACGTCGCCGGCTACACGATCGTCAACGACGTCTCCGAGCGGGCCTTCCAGATCGAGCGCGCCGGCCAGTGGACCAAGGGCAAGAGCCACGACACCTTCGGCCCCGTCGGCCCCTTCCTCGTCACCGCCGACGAGGTGCCGGACCCGCAGAACCTTTCCATGTGGCTCGACCTCGACGGGGAGCGCCAGCAGGAGGGCTCGACCCGCACGATGGTCTACGGCGTCCGCCACCTCGTGTCGTACCTGTCCCGGTTCATGACGCTCGAGCCCGGCGACATCATCGCCACCGGCACGCCGCCGGGCGTCGGCCAGGGCAAGACGCCGCCGCGCTACCTGAAGCCGGGCCAGGAGATGCGCCTCGGCATCGAGGGCCTCGGCGAGCAGCGCCAGCGCACCGTCGCGGCCTGAGGCGCCGGGCGCGGCGCGACGGCCGGTCCCGCCGCGCCCCGCACCCTGCCGGAGGAACCGACCCTCGAACGGGCTGCCCGTGTCCACCACGGGCGCCCCGTCGGTGTCGTGCGAGCGGCCGGTCCGGGCGAGCGACCGCCGCCAGAGGGAGATGGCCGGCCCGCCGTCGATGCCGATAGCCTCCATCCAGACGAGGGTGCCGGTCCCGGCGTGGGTGTCGACGAGGTCGTCGCCGTCCCCCTCGCCCCCCTCCGACACGCGGTCGCCTCCGTACAAGAGGGTGTCCGACCCGCGCCGCCGCCGACCAGGAAGCCGTCGCCTCCCGCGCCCTCGTCCAGCGAGACGCGGCCCGACCGGGCGATGAACACGTCATCGCCCCGCCCGCCGACGCAGGTCCTCACCTCGCCGCCCGTCACGAAGGTGTCGTCCTTGTCGGGGCCGATCAGCGGCTCGATGTCCCCGAGCCGGTCGCGGTCGTTTCCAATCGACACGGGCCGGTCCGTGACCGCCGTCACGGCCGGCGGCTTTCCCGGTGCGGGCGATCCTGCGGGCGGCCGCCCGGGGCCCGTTCGCCATCCGCAAGGGCAAGGCCGGGGCGGCGACGTCTGGTCGGCGGCCGCGCATGGGGCTATCACGGGCAGCCGGCAGCGACCCTTCCTCCCCGAAAACGAGTGCGCCCGATGGACCGACAGGACGACACGGCGACGCTTGCCGCCGACGAGACCGACGCCGAGACCGACGGCCCGGTGACGGCCGCCTTCCTCGCCCGCGTCGAGGAGGCGATCGAGGCCGCCGACGGCGAGACGCTGAAAGGGCTCGTGGAGGGCCTCCACGAGACGGACCTCGCCGACGTCGTCACGGTGCTCGAGCCACAGACGCGGCTCGCCTTCGTGCGCCTCCTCGGCCCCGCCTTCGACTACACGGCCCTCACCGAGACCGACGAGGCGGTGCGCCTGCAGGTGCTCGCGGGCCTGCCGCCGGAGGAGGTCGCCGAGGGCCTCGCAGGCCTCGACACGGACGACGCCGTCTACATCCTGGAGGATCTCGGCGAGGCGGAGAAGAACGCGATCCTCTCGCGCCTGCCCTTCGCCAAGCGCCACCGGCTGAAGCAGTCCCTCGACTATCCGGAGGAGACGGCCGGCCGGCGGATGCAGGCCGACTTCGTGGCGATGCCACCGTTCTGGACCGTCGGTCAGACCATCGATTCCTTACGCGATGAGCGGGACCTTCCCGACACCTTCTACCAGATCTACGTGATCGACCCGGCCTTCCGCCTCCTGGGCGTCGTCGGGCTCGACCGCCTCCTCAGGACGCCGCGCCCCGTGCGCCTGTCCGAGATCATGGAAGCGGACCCCCACACGGTCGCGGCCGACGAGGACCAGGAGGAGGCCGCCCGCCTCTTCCAGCGCTACAACCTCGTCTCGGTCGCGGTCGTCGACGACGCGGGGCGCCTCGTGGGCGAGCTCACCATCGACGACATCGTCGACGTCATCGAGGAGGAGGCGGAGGAGGACATCCGCGCGCTCGCGGGCGCGGGCGACGCGGAGCTGTCCGACACGCCGCTCTACGTGGCACGCACGCGCATCCCGTGGCTCGCCGTCAACATGGTGACGGCCTTCATCGCCTCCTTCGTGATCGGCGTCTTCGACGGGACCATCGAGGCGATGGTGGCGCTCGCCATCCTGATGCCGGTGGTGACGGCGATCGGCGGCAACGCCGGCATCCAGGCGATGACGGTGACGGTGCGGGCGATCTCCCAGAAGGCCATCACCAAGCGAAACTTCCTGAAGGTGATCGGGCGGGAGATCCTCGTCGCCCTCATGAACGGGGCGGTGGTGGCCGTCCTCGTCGGGATCGTGGCGGCGACCTGGTTCGCCAACCCCGAGCTCGGGATGGTGATCGCGGCCGCGCTCCTGTTCAACGTCCTGTGCGCGGGCTTCTTCGGGGCGGCGCTTCCGATGCTCCTCGACCGGCTCGGGGTGGACCCGGCGGTCGCCTCCTCGGTGTTCCTGACGACCCTCACGGACGTGATCGGCTTCTTCGCCTTCCTCGGCCTCGCCGAGCTCTGGTTCGACCTCGTCTGACAGGCGGCGGGAGCGGCGGGCGACGGCAGGGCCGCGACCCGGCGGCCGGCACGGCCTCGCCGCGCCCGCGCCCGCGCCCGCGCCAGCGCCAGCGCCAGCGCCAGCGCCAGCGCCAAGTTGACGCGCCCGGACCGGTCCATCGGGGACGGAAAGGCAAGGCGGACAAGCTGGACACCACGTCCAGCTGAAAGTAGCCCTGGGCCCGCGGTCATCGGGGGGAGCGGCGCCAGGGCGATGTCCCGGTCGGGACGAACCCGCGGCGCCCTCGCTCGGCCGTCTGGAGCGACCCCGCCGGGCCGGCGGCCCCCGACCGTCCGCACCATCCGACGGACCCGCGTGCCCGCCTGTCATCGAGGCGCGCCTGCCCTCGCTGCCCGTCCTCGCGGGGCCGGAGCGGGGTCGGTTCGCCGCCGGGCGGGCCAAGCGCTCCGCCTTCCTGCCATCGTGTTCCAGCCGGAGACGACATGACGCCGAACGATCCCCTTTATCCCGAGCAGTGGCATTTCCCGCTCCTCGGAGACATCGAGACGATCTGGGACGAGTACACCGGGTCCGGCGTGACGGCGGTCGCCGTCTATGACGACGGCTTGCAGTTCACCCATCCGGACCTTGCCGCCAACTACGACCGGAGCCTCGAGTTCCGCTACCAGGGGGAGGTGTTCCCGCCGATTCCGATCACGGACCACGACGACCACGGCACCAGCGTCGCCGGGCTGATCGCGGCGGTGGGCAACAACGGGCTCGGCGGCGTCGGCGTCGCCTTCGACGCCACGCTGTCGGGCATCAACCTCCTGCGCGACCCGGTCATCGGCATCAACAACGAGGACAGCGACGACTGGGTCGAGGCGCTCCTTCACGCCGCGGCCTTCGACGTCATGAACAACAGCTGGGGCGCGACCCCGCAGTTCCTCGAATCCGAGTCGCTGCTCGCACCGGACTCGGACGATGCCCGGACGGTGGCCGCCTATGCCGAGATCATGGCCGAGGGGCGGGACGGCCTCGGCACCGTCATCCTGCAGGCGGCCGGCAACGACACCATGAACGCCAACGGTGAGGGCGTGAACGCGGCCCGCTTCACCGCAACGATCGCCGCCGTGGACGGGAACGGCGACGCCGAGTGGTACACCAACTACGGCGCGAACGTCCTCGTCAGCGCGCCGGCCGGGTCGGTCACCACGACGCTCGTCGAGCGCGGCGAGTTCACCGACGACTTCGGCGGCACGTCCGCGGCGACGCCCGTCACCTCCGGCGTCGTCGCCCTGATGCTCGACGCGGCGCCCGGGCTCGGCTGGCGCGACGTCCACGACATCCTCGCCGCCTCCGCGCAGCTCACCGGGTCGGACTTCGACGCGCCGGCGAGGAATCACGAGATCGAGCCGTGGTTCTCCAATGACGCGGAGACGTGGAACGGGGGCGGCGCCGCCTTCAACCTGTCCTACGGGTACGGCCGCGTGGACGCCTTCGCGGCCGTGCGGATGGCCGAGGTCTGGCTCACGATGAAGGGCGAGGCGGCCACCAGCGCGAACGAGGTCTCGGCCGAGGCCGTCTACGAGGGCGCGCCGGTCCGCGTGCGCGAGAACGGGCAGGCGACGGTCAGCGTGGACCTCGACGCGGATATCGCGATCGAGAACGTCTCGGTGACGGTCGGCTACCGGGCCGAGAGCTTCAGCGACCTGAAGCTGACCCTCGTCTCGCCGGACGGCACCGAGGTCCCGCTGCTCCTGGCCGACATACCATGGGATTTCGAGCGCTTCTCCCGGACGGACCGTCTCGACTGGGAGTTCGGCGTCACCGCCCTGCGCGGCCTCGAGGGCGGCGGCACCTGGCAGCTCGTCGTGGAGGATCTCGCGGGCGGGGGCGGTGGCGTGCTCGACTCTCTCGCGCTCGAGGTGTTCGGCGCGCCCGCCACCGCCGACGACGTCCACCATTTCACCCACGACTTCCCGCAGCTCGCGGCGGCGGAACCTGACCGGCGGCGGATCGAGGACGCCGACGGCGGGACCGACTGGATCAACCTCGCCGCCATCGCCGCGCCGCTCGTGGTCGACCTCGCCGACGGGGGCACGATCGCGGCAGCGGGCAAAACGCAGGTCCGCCTCGTCGACGGCGAGGCCATCGAGAACGCCGTGACCGGCGACGGCGACGACCGCCTGTTCGGCAACGGAGGGGCCAACGTGCTCGGCGGCATGCGCGGCGACGACCTGATCGACGGCTTAGGCGGGGACGACCGGCTCGCTGGCGGCGATGGCGCCGACGGCATCAGGGGACGGCAGGACCACGACACCCTTCTCGGCGGCGCGGGTGCCGACGACCTGCGCGGCAACCAGGGCAACGACCGGCTCGTGGGCAACGCCGGCGCCGACGTGCTCCGCGGGGGCAAGAACGCGGACGATCTCCTGGGCGGCCGCGGCGGGGACGTATTGGCCGGCAACCGGGGCGCCGACCGCCTCGACGGCGGACGCGGGTCCGATACCCTGTCGGGCGGCAGCGGCGCGGACATGTTCGTCATCGGGCCCCGCGCGGGCGACGACGTGGTCACCGACTTCGCGGTCGCGACCGACCTCGTCGACATGACCGCCCTCGACATCGCCTTCGCGGACCTGCAGATCGGGCCCGCCGGGGGCGGCGAGGACACGCGGATCGTCCATCCGGAAGGCACCCTCCTCCTTCGGGACGTGGCCGCGGCGACGGTGTCGGCCGACTCCTTCCTGTTCGCGGGTGACACGGTAACGGGCGAGGACCTCCTCCTCCTCCCGTAACCCGTCGCCGACGGGCGGGAAGCCCGTGCGGGTGCGCCGGCGCGGCGTCGCCGGCGCACCCCTGCGGCGAACGGCACGCCGGGCGCCCCGGTGCCGCCCCGCGCCGGGATCGCTGCCGACGCGGGCGAACGCCGTCTGCCCCTCACCTTGCTCTTGCCGACAAGAAGGAAACATCCCCTGCTCGTGGGGCGCGACGACCTGACCGTGTGCGACGGCGACGCGATCGGCCCGGCGAGCCACACCCGCGAGCGTCGGGGGCGATCGGACCATCGCCGGCGGGCGGGGCGACGACGTGCCGCCGAGCGCCGGGGCGTCGAGCACCGACGGCGGCGGCGCGGCCGGGCGCGCTGGCCGGGGGGACACCGTCGCCCTCACCCTCCGCAAGGGCACGGACACCATCGGCGACTCCGCGGTGGGGACGGAGAACGCCTCGACCTCACCACGGCGCGTGTCGGCCGGGACGACCTCGACCCCGACGTCTCGGGGACCCTCGACGGGTCCGACGCCTTCGTCTCCGTCGCGGGCGGCAACCACACCACCGTCGGCGCCACGGCCGCGGTCGGCGCCGCGTTCCCCACCGTCCTCACCCTCCGCGACGCGATCGGGCCGACCGAGGCCGCCTTGCAGTGCGGCTGACCGTCGCGCCGCCCGCCCGCCGTCCGGAGCCGGGCGCCGCGGGTCGCGGGTGCGGATGGGAACGGGCGCACCGGCGGCGCGGCCCGTCCTCGCCAGCGCCCGGTCCCGGTCAGCCGCGCGGCGTGTCGCGGAAGCGGTCGAGCGGGATCTTGAGGAAGCGGCGGCCCTTCGCGTCGGGCTCGGGCAGGCGCATGCCGTTCATGTTGACCTGGAGGGCGGCGAGGATCCGGTCGGGCAGCGGCAGGGTGGCGTCCCGCTCGGTGCGGATGCGCACATAGCTCGCCTTGTCCGGGTCGTCCTTCAGGTGGATGTTCTGCGCCTTGTGCTCGGCCACCGTCGCCTCTCCCGCCGGCGGCCGGCCGCCCGGGCAGTAGTCGTGGCCGACGAACAGGCGCGTGTCGTCCGGCAGGGACAGGATGCGCATCAGGCTGTCGTAGAGCTCGCCCGCGTCCCCGCCCGGAAAGTCGGCGCGGGAGGTGCCGCTGTCGGGCATCATCAAGGTGTCGTGGACGAAGGCCGCATCCTCGCCGACGAGGTAGGTGATGGAGGCGAGGGTGTGGCCGGTCGACAGCATCACGCGGACGGGGAGCGTTCCCACCTCGAACGTGTCGCCGTCGGCGAACAGACGGTCCCACTGGGAGCCGTCGGCGGGGAAGGCCTCGTCGAAGCCGTAGATCTCCCGCCAGATCTCCTGCGCGAGCCGCACCCGCTCGCCGATGGCGATGGGCGCCCCGGTCTTGCCTGCGAGGTAGCGGGCGGCGGAGAAGTGGTCGGCGTGGGGGTGGGTGTCGAGGATGATCGAGACCGCGAGCCCGCGCTCGGCGACGTACTCGAGGAGGGCGTCGGCGGACGTGGTGTCGACGCTGCCCGAGGCGGGGTGGAAGTCGAGGACCGGATCGACGATGGCGGCCACCTTCGTCTCCGGGTCGCTGAAGACGTAGGCGAGGCTGCCGGTGGCCGCGTCGTGGAACTGGGCGACGTCCGGGCTCTTGCGCCCGGGACGGGCCGGCGAGATGGCGAAGGGCATGGGAGCTTCCTCCAGCGGTGGACTGGGGCGCGGCGTCAGCCGCGCGGATCGACGCGGCGGGGAGCGCCCGTCGCGGTGTCGATGGCGACGGTGGGGAGCCTCGCCTGCTTCCAGGCGCCGAAGCCGCCTTCGAGGTGCGCCGCCACCGGCCAGCCCGCCTCGAGGCACGCCTCGGCGGCCTTCCGCGAGCGCACGCCCGAGCCGCAGTGGAACACGATGGGCTTGCCCTCCGGCGAGGGCAGGCGGTCGGGCCGGAAGTCGTGCAAGGGGGCGAGGAGTGCGCCGTCGATGTGCTCGAAGGCGTACTCGGCCGGCGTCCTCACGTCGACGACCGCGACCGCGTTGCGCTCGAGCGCGTCCAGCAGTTCCTCGGGCGAGAGGTGGCGCAGTCGCCCGTTCGCAGTCTCTTCCTCGCGCATCGTTCTCTCCCGCTTCTCGTCCGCGCCGCAGCCGACGCCTTCAGGCCGCGCAACGTCGCGCGGATCGACCTGTTCCGCCCGCTCCGCGCATACCCGGGGCGCCGATCCGCCGACCGGTTCGGACGATGCGCCCTCGCCCACCCGCCCTCGTCCGACCCGCCCCGACGGCCGGGACGGCAGGGGCCGCGTTCGACCGCCGGGAAACGGTGGGCGAGGCGAGCGGCGGCTCAGCCCTCGCCGGGGGGCGGGCGGCGGACGCCCATCATGAGGACCAGCTCGCGCGAGACGCCGAGGTCCTTCAGGAAGCGCTGCGTGTTGGACAGCCCCATCAGCTCGCGCTGGATCACCACGTGCCACAGGGCCTCGGCCGCCTCGCCCGCGAGGCGCTCGCGCCGCTCGGGGCTCGCCTCCGGATTCTCCTCGGCCCGGGCGTGGCGATCGAGGGCGCGCTCGAGGCGGTGCATGAGGCGGCCCAGGGTGCCGGCCTTCTCCGCCCGCGTCTCCTCGTCAAGCATCGCCTCGACCGGGCTCGACTGGCGCCTCGGCGCCAGGAGGCGCGGGGGCCTCACCGCCATCGCCGTCTCCCTCGTCCGCTTCCCCTCGCTCGCCTGCCTAGCGCAGGCCCGAGCCGCCGGGCCAGGGCGCCGTCCCCGGCCGATCCCGGTCGAGGCCGGCGGCGGCGAGGCCCTTCTCGTAGAGGGCGAACAGCTCGTCCCGGCGCCGGGCGAGCTCGGACAGGAAGGCGAAGGTGTAAAGGCCGGTCTGGTGCATGTCGTCGAACCTGAGGCGCACGGCGTAGCTGCCCACGGGCTCCACGCCGAGGATCGCCACGGTCCGCTTGCCGCCGAGGATCTTCTCATCGGACGGGGCGTGGCCCTTGCGTTCGGCGGACGGGGTGAGCACCCGCAGGAGCTCGGCCGGAAGCTGTGCCCGCTCCCCGTCGTCGAAGGCCACCTCGAGGGTCCGCCGCCCGGCCTTGAGGCGGATCTCCACCGGCCACCTGGTCTCCACGGCCTCCGCCGCCATCGCCGTCCCCCGCGCGTCGGATCGGGGCGCCCGCCCTTGCCAGCCCCCTCGCCCGCCCGCATATTGCGTCGGATACGCCCCGATCAAGAAAGAAAGAAACGCCGGAGATGACGGATCCCTCCTTCCCCGCCGCGACCGGCCCGTCCGCCCGCGGCCCGCTCGTCGACACGTTCGGCCGGTCCATCACGTACGTGCGGGTGTCCGTGACCGACCGGTGCGACTTCCGCTGCACCTACTGCATGGCGGAGAACATGACGTTCCTGCCGAAGCGGGACCTCCTGACGCTGGAGGAGCTCGACCGCATGTGCTCGGCGTTCGTGTCGCGGGGCGTGAGGAAGCTCAGGATCACCGGCGGCGAGCCACTGGTGCGGCGGAACGTGATGGAGCTCTTTCGCTCCCTCTCCCGGCACCTGTCGGCCGGCACCCTCAAGGAGCTCACCCTCACCACCAACGGCTCCCAGCTCGCCCGCTTCGCCGACGACCTCGCCGCCTGCGGCGTGCGGCGGGTGAACGTGTCCCTCGACACCCTCGATCCGGATCGCTTCCGGGAGATCACCCGCTGGGGCGAGTTCGCGAAGGTGATGGAGGGGATCGAGGCGGCGCGCGTGGCCGGCCTCAAGGTGAAGATCAACACGGTGGCGCTCGCGGGCGTCAACGAGCACGAGATCGAGGAGATGATGGCGTTCTGCCACCGTAACGGCCACGATCTCACGCTGATCGAGACCATGCCCCTCGGCGAGGTGGACGTCGACCGGACGGACCAGTACCTCCCCCTCGACACGGTGCGCCGCCGCCTGTCCGAGCGCTACACGCTCACCGACCTTCCCGACAGCACGGGCGGCCCGGCCCGTTACGTGCGCGTCGAGGAGACGGGCGGGCGGCTCGGCTTCATCACCCCGCTCACCCACAACTTCTGCGAAAGCTGCAACCGCGTGCGCGTCACCTGCACGGGCACCCTGTTCCTGTGCCTCGGCCAGGACCACGCGGTGGACCTGCGCGCACCGCTCAGGAGCTCGGAAGGGGACGAGGCGCTCCACCGCGCGATCGACGAGGGCCTGCGGATCAAGCCGCGCGGCCACGACTTCGTGATCGACCGCACCCGCCGCGCACCGGCCGTCTCCCGCCACATGTCCATGACCGGCGGCTGAGCGGCCAACGGGACGGCGTGCCCCCCTCCCCTTTCGCGGCGCCGGGCCGGGGGACGCGGGTCCATGGGGAAAGCCGGCGGCGCGCCTTGACCGAATCCGCGCCGGGCGCGACCCTCGGTTGTGGTCGCGGGCACGCCCCGCCCAGACGGATCCCTTCCAGAACCTCCGGGACGTGAGATGGACCATCGCCCGCTCGGCCGCACGGGCCTTTCCGTGAGCGCCCTTTCCCTCGGCACCATGACCTTCGGCGAGCAGAACGACGAGGCGGAAGGCCACGCCCAGCTCGACATGGCCCTCGATGCCGGGATCAACCTCATCGACACGGCCGAGATGTACCCCGTGCCGCCGCGCCGGGAGACGGCGACGCGGACCGAGGCCATCATCGGCTCGTGGCTGAAGGCGCGGCCCGCCGCCCGCGACAAGGTGGTGATCGCCACCAAGGCGGCCGGCCGGTCCGACATGATGACGTGGCTGCGCTCGCCAGGGCGGCCGGTACGGATCACCGCGGAGCAGCTGCGCGAGGCCGTCGAGGGGAGCCTGAAGCGCCTGTCG
>CAZJNX010000065.1:0-6292 GCA_964547415.1 uncultured Hyphomicrobiales bacterium | reverse complement strand
CGAGCGGCCCATGCCCGGCTTCGGCGGCAACGCCACCGTCTTCTCGCCGCCCGCGACTCCCGACGACCCGGTGACGCCGGTCGAGGAGCAGCTGGAAGCCCTCGCGCGCCTCGTGGAGGAGGGCAAGGTCCGCGCCGTGGGCCTGTCGAACGAATCGACCTACGGCCTCGCCGCCTTCCTCGCCGTCCACGAGTTCGACCCGCGCCTGCCGCGCGTCGCCTCCATCCAGAACGCCTACTCGCTCGTGAACCGCACCTTCGAGGTGAACCTCGCCGAAGCCTGCCTTGCCGAGGACGTGTCGCTGCTCGGCTACTCCCCCCTCGCCCAGGGCTACCTCACCGGCAAGTACCGGAACGGTGCGCTGCCCCCGGGCGCGCGCAAGACCCTGTTCGACCGCCTCGAGCGCTACGAGGGGCCGGGCGGCGTGGAGGCGATCGACGCCTACTGCGACCTCGCCGCCGAGGCCGGCCTCGACCCGGCGCGGATGGCGATCGCCTTCGCCCTGTCCCGCCCCTTCATGACGAGCGTGATCCTCGGCGCCACCTCCACCGAACAGCTCGCCGTCGCCCTGTCGGCCGCCGACCTCGTCCTCACGGACGACCTCCTTTCCCGGATCGACACCCTCCACCGCAGCCGCGCCAACCCCTGCCCCTGAGCGCCCCATGCGGCCCCCGCGCGGCAGGACGTCGCGGTCGGGGCTTGCCGGCGCGCGCGGGCGGGGGCAGCAAGGTGCATGGACGCCTTCCTGCCGCCGGGGGTTCCGCCCGGCACGGCCCTCTTCCTCGTTGCCATCTCGGCTGTCACCTCGGCCGTCTCGGGCGCGTTCGGGCTCGGGGGCGGGGTGGCGCTGATCGCGATCATGGCGCCGATTCTGCCGGTCGAGGTGCTGATCCCGGTGCATGGCCTCGTGCAGCTCGGCTCCAACGTGAGCCGGGCGAGCCTGCTCGCCCGCCACGCGGCCCTCGGCCCCATCGGCTGGTTCCTGTCGGGCGCGGTGGTGGGGGCGGCCGTCGGCGCGGCCGTCGTGACCGACCTGCCGGACAGTCTCCTGAAGATCCTGATCGGGCTGTTCGTGATCTGGTCGGTCGCGGGGCGGATGCCGACGATCGCGGGGCGCGGGCGCGGCCCCCTCGTCCTCCTGGGGGCGGGGACGACGGTGCTCGCCATGTTCATCGGGTCCACGGGGCCGCTGGTCGTCGCCATCTTCCGCCAGCTCGGGCTCGACCGGGAGCGGCTGGTGGCGACCCACGCGGTGGCGATGGTGTTCCAGCACGCGCTGAAGGTCCTCGCCTTCAGCGCGCTCGGCTTCGCCTTCGCGGCCTGGCTGCCGCTGGTGGCGGCGATGATCGCGTCCGGCTTCCTCGGCACCTACGCCGGCACCCGCCTTTTGAAGCGGCTGCCGACGGCGGTCTTCCGCCGGGCCGTCGCGATCATCCTCCTCGCCCTCGGGGCGCGCCTCGTCATCGGCGAGGCGCTGGTGCTCCTCGGGGTGTGGACCTGACGTCAGCCGTGACCGGGGTGGCGGGCGCCGTCGTTGACCCGGTCGGGCTCGATCCCGGGGCGCTCGTTCTTGTGGCGGGCACCGCGCACCCGCGCCGCCTCGGCCCTGTGGCCGTGCTTCTGCGAGCGCTTGACGCCGAAGAACTGGAGGATCGCCAGCACCAGAACGATTCCGAGCGTGAACAGGGACAACGTCACCAGAAGCGGGTACTGTTCGAGGATCATGCGAGATCTCCTGTTGAACGGTCCGGCGGAGAACGCCCTCCGTCGCCATCGGTTGCGGGACATTCGCTGGAGACCTTGCGACAAAACACCCCTCATCTTCGTGGGGCGCGACCGCAGCGCGCAGATGGTCTCGCGAGCATCGAGAGGAAAGGGAGAAGAACCATGCGGATCGGCAATGAACCGACGGTGGGCCCCGCCGACATCGCGGCCGCCCGCGAGCGCATCCGCCCCTTCGTGCGGAAGACGCCCACGATCGGCTGGACCCCGCCCGGGACGGACACGGCCGCCTCGGTTAAGCTCGAGTGCCTGCAGCACGCGGGCTCCTTCAAGCCGCGCGGCGCCTTCAACAACCTCCTCAGCCGCCAGGTCCCGGCGGCGGGGGTGGCGGCCGCCTCGGGCGGCAACCACGGGGCGGCGGTCGCCTTCGCGGCTGCCCGCCTCGGCCACCGGGCGCGGATCTTCGTCCCGGAGATCGCCAGCGCCCCGAAGGTGGAGAAGATCCGCGCGGCGGGCGCCGAGGTGGTGGTGGGCGGGGCGCGCTACGCCGACGCGCTTGCCGCCTGCGAGGCCTACCAGGCCGAGACCGGCGCCATCGGCATCCATGCCTACGACTCGGCGCCGACGGTGGCCGGACAGGGCACCGTCGGCCTCGAATGGGAGGAGGACGAGGCGGACCTCGACACCGTCCTCGTGGCCGTCGGGGGCGGCGGCCTCATCGCGGGCATCGCCGCCTGGTACGCGGACAGGGGCCGCACGCGGGTGGTGGGCGTCGAGCCGGAGGGCTCGTCCTGCCTCGCCGCCGCCCTCCACGACGGCCGGCCGGTGGACGTGGAGGTGGAGTCCATCGCCGCCGATTCCCTCGGTGCGAAGCGCTGCGGCGAGATCGCCTTTTCCGTGTCCGTCGCGACCGGGGTCGCGGTGGTCCGGGTGCCGGACGCGGCCATCGTGGCGGCCCAGCGTCTCCTGTGGCGGGACCTGCAGCTTGCCGTGGAGCCCGGCGGCGCCACCGCGGCGGCCGCCCTCGTGTCGGGCGCCTACGCCACCGTCCCGGGCGAGCGGGTCGGCATCCTCGCCTGCGGCGCCAACGTGGACCCGGCGACCCTCGCCGTCCCGTGAGCGGCGCCCGGGCGCCCGGCGAAGCGGCCCTTCGGAGCTCGGGGTATGGGCCGGCCGGCGCCTGCGCCAGCGCCCGGGGCGCGGCCGCCCGCGCCTCGCCGGCCCGCCCGCCTCGCGCGCGGGCGGCGCCTCAGCGCGGGTTGAAGCGGTTGGTCCGCGGGAAGCCCGGGGGCGCCATGCGGCCTGCGGCCGCCCGTTCGCCCCGCCACTCGGCCAGCTCCTCGAGGGAGCGGCGGTGGCGCCGGCCGGAGGCGTCGGTCCATGCAAGTCCCTCCTGCGCGCGGAACACGGCGAGGTCCGACAGCGAGCCGTCCTTGTAGCGCTGCAGGCGCACGCCCCTGCCCTTCGACAGCTCGGGCACCTGCTCGATCGGGAAGACGAGGAGCTTGCGGTTCTCGCCCACCACCGCCACCGTGTCCCCCTCCGCCGGGGCCATGACGGCGAGCGCGTCGGGCGCGGTGACGGTCATCACCTGGCGGCCGCGGCGGGTGTTGGCGACGAGTTCGTCCGCCTTCACGCGGAAGCCGCGCCCCGCCCGCGAGGCGAGGATCAGCGGCTCCCCCGCCCGGAACACCCGCACGGAGACGACGTCCTGCCCCCCCTCCATGTCGAGGAGGAGGCGGATCGGCTCGCCATGCCCCCGCCCGCCCGGCAGCTTGTCGGCGCCGAGGGTGAACACCCGACCCGTCGTGGTGGCGACGAGGAGCTTGTCGGTCGTCTCGGCGTGGAGGAACTGGCCGAGGGCGTCGTCCTGCTTGAAGGCGAGGCCCTCGGCGTCCTTCGCGTGGCCCTTGAGGGCGCGGATCCATCCCTTCTCGGAGACGACGACGGTGATCGGCTCGCGCTCGATCATCGCCTCCATCACGTCCGTCGCGGGGGCGTCGGGCGCCTCGCCGAAGGTGGTGCGGCGTCGGCCGAGGGGCGTGTCGGGGCCGAAGGCCTTCGCGATCTCCTTGAGCTGTCCGCAGACCTTTTGCCACTGCAGGCCCTCGTCGGCGAGGAGCGCCTCGAGGTCGGCCCGTTCGGCGGTGAGGCGGGCGTGCTCGTTGCGCAGCTCCATCTCCTCGAGCTTCCTCAGCGAGCGCAGGCGCATGTTGAGGATCGCCTCGGCCTGCACGTCCGTCAGGGAGAAGACGCGGCACAGCTCCGCCTTGGGATGGTCCTCCTCGCGGATGATCCGGATCACCCGGTCGAGGTCGAGGAAGACGACGAGGAAGCCGTCGAGCACCTCGAGGCGCCGGGAGATCTTGTCGAGCCGGTGGCGCGCGCGGCGGACGGCGACGTCCTTCAGGTGGTCCACCCAGGCCCGGAGCACCTCCTTGAGGCCCGCCACCTTCGGCACGAGCCCGCCCATGAGGACGTTCATGTTGAGGGGGAAGCGGCTCTCGAGGTCGCTCGCGCGAAACAGGCTCTCCATCAGGAGGACGGGATCGACCGTCTTCGACCGCGGCTCGAGGACGAGGCGGATGTCGTCGGCCGATTCGTCGCGCACGTCGGCGAGCAGCGGCAGCTTGCGCGCCTCGAGGAGTTCGGCGATGCGCTCCACCAGGCGGCTCTTCTGCACCTGGTAGGGGATCTCGGTGACGACCACCTGCCACTGCCCGCGGGGAAGGTCCTCACGCCTCCAGCGGGCGCGCACGCGAAAGCCCCCGCGGCCCGTCCGGTAGGCCTCGGCGATCGCCTCCGGCCCCTCGATGAGGACGCCGCCGGTCGGAAAGTCCGGCCCCGGCATGTGCTTCAGGAGCGCGGAAAGGTCCGCCTCCGGGTGCTCGACCAGGTGGAGCGCGGCGGCGGCGACCTCGGCGGCGTTGTGGGGCGGGATCGACGTCGCCATGCCGACGGCGATCCCCGAGGCGCCGTTGGCGAGGAGGTTCGGGAAACCGCCGGGCAGGACGACGGGCTCCTCCTCCGAGCCGTCGTAGTTGTCGCGGAAGTCGACGGCGTCCTCGTCGAGGCCGTCGAGCAGGAGCCGGGCGACGTCGGTGAGCCGCGCCTCGGTGTAGCGCATGGCGGCCGCGCCGTCGCCGTCCACGTTGCCGAAGTTCCCCTGCCCGTCGATCAGCGGGTAGCGGACGGCGAAGTCCTGGGCGAGGCGCACGAGGGCGTCGTAGACCGCCTGGTCCCCGTGGGGATGGAACTTGCCGATCACGTCGCCGACGACGCGGGCCGACTTCTTGAAGGCGGTTCCCGGGTCGAGGCGCAGCTGGCGCATGGCGTACAGGAGCCGCCGGTGGACGGGCTTCAGCCCGTCGCGCACGTCCGGCAGCGCGCGGTGCATGATGGTGGAGAGCGCGTAGGCGAGGTAGCGCTCCTCGAGGGCGTGGCGCAGGTCGACGGGCTCGGTCCCGTCGTCCGGCGGCGGGGGCGGTGCGACGTTGGATGCGCTCATGGACCTGCTTTGCCCTCGCCGCACCGGTTCCGCAAGCGGCGATCCCGCGCGCTGTGGCGGAAGGCGGGATGTGCGGGGCCGAGGAAGGCGGCGTATCGGGGCGGGTGACGAGCCTGCCCGAACCTCCGGAAGGAGATGGGATGGTTGCCGCCCTGGAGTTGCCCCGCTCCGATGGACGGGTCGGGGCTGAGGTGGCTTCGGACGGGTTTGTGGCCGCTCCTCGAATTCGGCTGGAGCGAGACAGCCGAGCGCCGCGGGCCGGCGTGACGGGTCGTACCAGCGCCGATGAAGTGGAAGACGGCGATCCTCGCCTCGGCGTGGGAGCGGAAGCGATGGCGGTCGAGGCACTCGCACTGGAGTGTCGCGAAGAAGCGCTCGCCCATCACGTTGTCGGACGCATCGCCGACCGAGCCGGTCGAGGTGCGCACGCCCGCCGCCCTGCAGCGTGCTTCGAAGGCGAGGGACGTGTACGGCGACCCCGGGTCCGAATGATGGATCACGCTCTGCGGCCGATCGACCTCGAGCGCCACGTCGAGGGCGTCGAGCACGAGCCTCCTCTTCCGGTCTGCCGAGAACGCCCGGCCGACGATCGTCCGCGACCACGCATCGGGCACGACGGCCACGAACAGGAAGCCAGCCGCGGTCGGCACGAAGGTGATGTCGGCGACCCACAGGACGTTCGGCCGTTCGGCGACGAAGTTGCGCCGGACGAGGTCGTGGGCAGGCGGTCGCTGCGGGTCCCGCCGCGTCGTGACGGGTCGGCTTCGGCGGCGGCTCACGCCCGCCAGCGCGCTCGCCCGCATCAGCCGCGCGACCCTCTTGCGCGCGATCCGCACGCCCGCCGCCTGCAGCTCGGCGTGGACCGGCGGCGCCCCCTAGGTCCCACGGGACGCGGCGTGGATCGTCCGGATCGTCCGGGTGAGCGCCACGTCCGCGGACCCGCGCCGAGGGGGCCCGGCAGCGCCAGGCGTCGGAGCCCGACGGCGGGACCTTCAGCACGCGTGCCATGACGTGTAGAGGTTTTTATCTGATCTGACATTTGTGCTAATGGCGGGGAGGAGG
>CAZJNX010000064.1:0-21614 GCA_964547415.1 uncultured Hyphomicrobiales bacterium | reverse complement strand
GGAGCCAGATGGCCGCCTCCACCAGCAACGGCTCGGCGCTCGCCGGCAAGGCCCGCTGCGCGGCCACCACGGCGTCGAGGAGGGGGCCGGGCGGTGCCGCCCCCGGACCCTCCAGGAGAGCGAGAAGGGCCGCGACCCGCCGGGTGAGCTCGGTGTCCACCCCCGTCTCGACCGGCACGCCCAGCCCGGCGAGGCGGGCGAGGAGGGCCACGGCGGGCTCGCGCGCCAGGATCACCGGGCGAGGGCCGATGCCGGCGGCGAGCGCCTCGCGATCCCCCGCGCGGAAGGCGGCCTCGAGGGCGAGGCGGCGGCGCGCGTCCCCCGCCGGGAGTCCGGCGGCGAGCCGAGCGGCGAGCCCCGGCGCACCGGCGGCGACCGCGTGGACGACGCCCGCCCCGAGGAGGTCCCGGTCCGCGCCCGCGAAGGCCGAGGGATCGGGGAGCGGCCGGTCCGCCCCCGCGGCGACGGCGACGAGGGACAGGACGGCGCCCGCCGCGCCCTGGCGGCCGTCGGCGCGGGCGGCGGCACGCAACGCCCGCTCGGCAGGCGGCAGGCCGGTGGCGTGGTCGAGGGCGGCGGCGAGTTCGTCGATGCGCCAGTCGTCGGCCCCGGCCTCGGCGAGGCGGGTCGCGTAGGCGGCGCCGCGAGCCGCATCGCCCTCGGCGAGGGCGAGCCTGGCGGCCATCTGGAGCGCCTCAGCCGGCGCGTCCGGCCGGTCCGCGAGGGCGGCGACCGCGGCGCGCGCACCAGCCCGGTCTCCCGCGGCCATGCGGGCGGCGATCGCCTCGAGCCGGAGCCCGTCGTCCCCGGGCGCGGCCTCGGCGGCGCGGGCGAGGGATGCGGCGGCGACGGCGAGGTGAGTGCCGTCGAGGTCGACCACCCGCGCCCGCGCCCGGCCGTGACTGGCGAGCGCTGACGCCGTCGGCGGGCAGGCTGCCCCTTCGAGGGCGTGCGCAAGGACGGCCAGCGCCCGGGCGGGGTCGTCCGCGGCGACGGCCGCGTCCGCTTCCGCGAAAGCCGCCTCGCACGCCCGCGCCTCCCGCTCGCCGGCGACCGCGAGGAGGCCTGCGACGCCGCCGGCCGCGAGGACGGCGAGTGCGGCGGCGGCGAGAAGGATGGTCTGACAGCTCATCCGTGCGTCTCCTGCATGGCGATCGGGGAGGGGGCGGCGAAGCGCACTGCGGCTCTCGCTGCGGCGCACCGGAGCCGGCCTGGCCCGACCGCCGCGGCGCGCCCGCTCATCCCGCCCGTCCGGACGCGCCGCGGGCGGCGCCCCGGCCCGGCGGCCCCGGCCGTTGCATCCCCATGGGCCCGACGATCAGGCCGGCCGGTCCCGCCCGGGGGGCGCGACCGCCTTGCGCATCCGGGCCCGGGATCAGCCGCAAGCCCGGACGGGGACGGGCTGGCCGGTGCGCTGGCGATCGGGGAGCGGGCGGCGACGGCCGTCGCCGCCGTCGTTGCCGCGCATGGGGGACGGGCCGGCCCAACCGCCGCGGCGCGCCCGCTCATCCCGCCCGTCCGGACGCGCCGCGGGCGGCACCCCGGCCCGGCGGCCCCGGCCGTTGCATCCCCATAAGCCCGACGATCAGGCCCGCCGAGCCCGCCCGGGAGGCGCGGCCGCCTTGCGCATCCGGGCCCGGGATGAGCCGCATGCCCGGACGGGGACGGGCTGGCCGGAGCCGAGGGCGAGGGGCTGGCTGGCGCGACCGTTCGTCCGTGCGCGGCCGGCGCGGCGGCTTCGGCCCGGACCGGCGCTCGAGCGCGGGCGGGCGCGCGCGCCTCGGGGGAGGTCGCGCGGGCGAGGGCGCGCCGCCGGGGCAGGGGGGCCGCCGGGACGGTCGTCGCTGGCGGAGCCGCGGGGAGCCGGGTCACGCGGGGCACCCCGGCGCGGCCGGTGCGGCATCGCAGGCACGCGCGCGCCTGGGGGGAGGTCGCGCGGGCGAGGGCGCGCCGCCGGGGCAGGGCGCTGGCCGGGACGGTCGTCGCTGGCGCAGTCGCGGGGGGCCGGGTCATGCGCGGCGCTCCGGCGCGGCCGGAAGGGAGGACGGGGTGGCCAGCGCGGCCGGGGCGGTTGCGCCGGACATGACGGTCCGGGCGAGGCTCGCCGTCTCGCGGGTCTCGGCGGCGTCGCAGGCACGCGCGCGCCTCGCGGGAGGTCGCGCGGGCGAGGGCGCGCCGCCAGAGCAGGGGGACGACCGGGACGGTCGTCGCTGGCGGAGCCGCGGGGAGCCGGGTCATGCGGGGCACCCCGACGCGGCCGGTGCGGCATCGCAGGCACGCGCGCGCCTGGGGGGAGGTCGCGCGGGCGAGGGCGCGCCGCCGGGGCAGGGCGCTGGCCGGGACGGTCGTCGCTGGCGCAGTCGCGGGGGGCCGGGTCATGCGGGGCGCCCCGGCGCGGCCGGAAGGGAGGACGGGGTGGCCAGCGCAGCCGGGGCGGTCCAGCCGGACAGGACGGTCCGGGCGAGGCTCGCCGTCCCGCGGGTCTCGGCGGCGTCGAAGGCACGCGCGCGCCAGGCCGCGAGGACGGTGAAGCCCGCGCCTGCCCCGTCCGTGCCCGCCAGGGCGACCACCATCTGCCGCGCCGCGCCGCGCCCGAGGAGAAGCCAGCGCGCGTCCCCGCCCCCCACCGCCCCCTCGTCGAGGACGCGCCAGCCGAGGGCGGCGAAGCAGCGGGCGGGGTCGTGCCGGTCGGGGCGTGCCTCTGCCCGGACGTGGGCCATGGCGGTGAGCACCACCGTCCGCCCGTCCTCGAGGCTGCGGAAGTCGCGCCGGACGGCCGCGTCCGCGCCGAGGATCTGGCGCTGCCGCTCCGGCACGGGACCTGCGACCCCGTACCAGTGGCCGGCGACGAAGGTGCCGCCCGCGAGCCGGTCGGAGAGGGTGGCCTCGACGGGCGGCTGCCCCGCGGTCGGCACGAGCGCGAGGGCGAGGAGGGCGAGGCCGATGCCGGCCGAATGGCCGGCCGCCGGCGCGAGGCCGCCGCCGCCGACGACGGCGGTCTCCCGCGGCGGGAGCGCGAGGGAGGGCAGGAGGCCGGCGGCGGCGACGGCGGCGTAGCCGAGCCAGTCGTGGAGGGGCTCCACGATGCCGGGCGCCAGGACCGCCGCGACGGCCACCGCCGCCACGCGCAGCCCGTTGAGGAGGAGCGCCGCCGGCACCGCCGCCACCAGGACGAGGACGCGCCGGCGGACCGTGCCGCCCCCGGTGGCGGCCGCGATGTACGCCGCGAGCAGCATGGGCACCAGGATGCCGAGCCCGTTGCACTCCTGCGTGACGGCGAGGGCGAGCCCGTCTCCCACCACCACGTCGCCGACCCGCTCCACCCCGGCCCCCGCGAGCAGCGCGGAAAGGCGCGCGACGTCCGCGAACCCGCTTGCGAGGAGGGTGCCGAGGAGCTCGCTCACCCGGCCAGGCGGGGGAAAGGCGAAGGCGAGGGCGCCGATCGGCAGGAGGAGGCGCGTCCCGCCCGCAAGGCCCGCCGTCGCCCCGAACAGGAGGGAGAGGGCGCCCGCGGCGGCGAGGGCGTCGATGGCGCCGCCCCGCCCGAGGACGAGGGCCGCCGCGCCGGCCGCAAGGGCGAGAAGGGCGAGGCGGGGCGCCGCCCGTGCCGGATCGAAGGCCTCGCGGCGGCGGACGAGCGCCACGGCCGCCGCGCCGAGAACCGCGAAGGGAAGGAGGCCGCCGTCGAGGGCCGCTCGCCAGGCGGGTGCGGCCGCCAGCACCGCGAGGGCAGCCGTCGCGGCGAGGACCGCCGGCAGGCGGGTCGGCGCGGCGAGCGATGCGGCGGGGAAGGCGATCACGGCCGCGCGGCCCGGCGGCGCCGCAGCCAGCGGCGGAGGGCGAGGAACCCGGCCGCCGCGAACGCGGCCAGCGGCCCCGGAACCGGCGCCTGGGTCGCCACCAGGTGGGCGACGTTGGCCTCCCCCACGTCGAGGGCGAACACGAGGTCGTTGTAGTCGAGGTCCCCGCCGCCCGGTAGGTCCTCGAAGCCGATGAGGAGATAGGGGCTGTCCTTCAGCGCCGAGAGCACGAGGGAGACGGTATGCTGTTCGAGACCGTCGGTGTTGAGGGAGGCGTCGGTGGAGAAAAGGTGGTCCTGCGACCCGTTCGCCCCGTTCGGGACGAGGTGGAAGTCGAGCCGGTCGCCCGCCGTCACCGTCGGCAGGTCCACGAAGTCGCCGGCCGAAAGGGGGGCGCTCCCGGTGCGCCGGGGATCGTCCGGGATGCCGAAGGGGACGGTGGAGGAGGCGTTCGGCAAGACCAGCATCGGGTCGAGGGTGGTGCCGCCCGCCGTCGTCACCTGGGCGAGGAGGCTGTTGCGGTAGCCGGCCCCCTCGCCGACGAAGTAGACCCGCGGGTCTACGGCGTAGGGCATGACGAGGCGGCCCGCGTCGAGGCGCAGGACGTCGAGGTCGGTGACGGCCTGTTGCTCGCCGAGTTCGCGCACGGCGGTCTCGATCACGAGGGGAAGGGCGTCCGCCTGGAAGGTCGCCGCCCGCTCGTCCGACCCCGCCAGCATCACCGGCGCCACGGGCGACAGGCCGAGCGGGGTCGCGGTCGACTGCACGGGCGAGACGATCCCCGCCCTCGCCGCTGCCGGCGCGAGGCCGGCGAGGAGAAGGGCGAGGCCGGCGGCTGCGAGGGTCCGGCGGGCCATCAGTAGGCTCCCCGGCCCGACAGGCAGGCCCGGACGGTGAGGGCGATGATGGCGAGGTCGACGAGCGGGGAGCGGGCGGCGACGTAGGCGAGGTCGATGTCGACCATCTTGTCGAAGCCGATGTCCGCCCGCCCGGAGATCTGCCACAGCCCCGTGATGCCCGGACGCACGGCGAGGCGCCCGCGTGCGCGGGGCGGGTAGGCGGCGACCTCCCCCGGCAGGGCCGGGCGGGGGCCGACGAGGGACATGTCGCCCCTGACGACGTTGATGAGCTGGGGAAGCTCGTCGATGGAGGTGCGGCGGATGAAGCGGCCGACCCGGGTCACCCGCGGGTCCCGCCGCCACTTGGCGCAGATCCCGTCCCGGTCGCTCGGGCCTGCGGGCGCCGCCGCCGCGCCCGGCGCGGTGCGACGCATGGAGCGGAACTTGTAGATGGTGAAGGGCCGCCCGTTCCGGCCGACGCGGGTCTGGCGGAACAGGGCCGGCCCGGGGCTGTCGAGGCGGATGGCGATAGCCGTCGCGGCGAGGAGCGGCGACAGGACGAGGAGGCCGGCCGTGGCCCCGGCGAGGTCGAGGGCGCGGCGGACGCCGTCCATCGGCCGGTGGGCGGGCGCGGCCCGCACGGGCATCTCGAGGAGGGTCATCGACGGTCTCCGGGCTGGCGCGCGACGGCCGCTCAGGCGGCGGCGAGACGGGCGCCGTCGGCGCCGGCCCGGTCGAACAGGGCGGCGAGCATCCGCGCGACCGGCCCGCGCCGTCCGGCGGAGCCGTCGCTGGCGTCGATGATCGTGGCGTCCGGGTGGGCCGCCCGCAGGGCGGTCAGGAGGGCGAGGGTGCGCCAGCCCGGCTCCAGGTGGCTGACGATCACCGCGGCGTCGAACGCCGGCGGCGCGAGCGCCCCGGACGAAACGTACAGGACGACGGCCCCCGGCGCGACGGCGGCGCGGGTGCCGTCCGCGGCATTGGCGGGAAGGAGATGCACGGTCGCTGACATGGCGAAGCCCTTTCCGATCGGTTTCGATCCGGCTTCGTCATTTAATTGACCGACTCGTGCGGCGGCGGGCGCGCTCGGACGGGCGAAGCGCCCCGTGGGGCAGCCCCCCTATCCGAAGGGACAGGGCCGAGGCTTCCGGCGGGGTGCGACCGGCAGCGCTCCGGGCGGGGCCGGTCGCACCCCGCCGGCTTGCTGGTCGGGCCCGCCGTCCGGCGGCACGGGGCGCCCGGGAAGGCGAGCCTCAGGCCGCCTCGGCCGGGGCGGAGGCGAGGATCGTCGTGCGGTAGAGGAGGCGCAGGTACTTCTCGTAGTCGAACACCGTCGCCGTGTGCAGGACCGAGCGGTTGTCCCACACCACGAGGTCGCCCTTCTCCCACTTGTGGTCGTAGCGGAAGGCGGGGGAGGTGACGTGCTCCTGCAGGTCGCCGAGGAGGGTGCGCGCCTCGGACCGGCCCATCCCCTCGATGCCGACGATCACCGCCGGGCACAGCCACAGCGACTCCCGCCCCGTCTCGGGGTGTCGGTAGACGAGGGGCTGGGCGACGTCCGGATACCTCGCCTTCGCCTCCTGCGACAGGGGTTTCCTGTCCGGGTCCATCGCCTCGAGGTCCCGGTGGAGCTGTTGCCAGGAGTGGACGGCGACGAGCGGGCGCAGCCGATCCTTCTCCGATTCGGGAAGCGCCTCGAACGCGGCGGTGGAATCGGCGAACAGCGTGTCCCCGCCCTCGGGCGGCACCTCGACGGCGTAGAACAGGGCCCCGATGGAGGGCTCGGCCACGTAGGAATAGTCGAAGTGCCACTCCTCCCGCGCGTTCACGAACAGGGAGCGCATCACCCCGTCCACCTTGAGGTTCCCGATCTTGATGATCTCCGGGTGGCCCTCGAGGAGGTAGTCGCCGTCGATGTGGGTCTCGCAGTAGCCGAACCGCCGGCTCGCCTCCACGATGTGGGCCGGGGCGAGGTCCTGCCCGCGGAAGGCGAGGACGCGCTCGTCGAGGCAGGCGTGGCGGATCTCCTCCCACACGGCCTCGGAAAGGTCCTCCGACAGGTCCACGTTCGTCACGCGCGCGGCGAAGGTGGGCCCGAGCCGCTCCACCTCGATGTGGCGATAGGGGCCGTTCGCCGGCATGGGAACCTCCGCTTGCTGTCCGCAGTCGATGGGAAGAGCCTAGCAGAGGGGGCGGCGAGCGCGGCGGGCCGACGGTTCGCGAACTCTCAAAGCGGCCTTTGACGGGTCGCAAGGCCCGCTTGTTGCATGGCAGGCTGGGGCGCGCGATCCTGCCGCCGTCCGACCCCTTGAGCGGAGCCGCCCATGCCATCCCTCGCCGACCTGCGTCGGGACCTCGCCGCCGCCATCCGGCTCGCCGACCGCTTCGGTCTCTCCGAGGGCGTGTGCAACCACTTCTCCGTCGCCGTTCCGGGGGAGGAGGACCGCTACCTCGTCAACCCGTTCGGCGTGCACTGGTCGCGGATGACGGCGAGCCGCATCCTCTACTGCGACGGCGAGGGGACCGTGCTCGACGGGGACGGCCATATCGACCCGACGGCGCTCCACATCCATGTGGAGGGCCACCGGGCGCGGCCGGACGCGGTGTGCATCCTCCACACCCACATGCCCTACGCGACGGCGCTCACCTGCCGGAAGAAGGGGCGGCTGCGCTTCGTCCACCAGAACCACTTGCGCTTCTGGGAGCGGGTCGCCTACCACGACGACTACGGCGGCCTCGCCCTCGAGGCGGAGGAGGGGCAGCGCCTGTCCGAGAGCGCGTCCGGCGAGATCGTCTTCCTCGCCCACCACGGGGTGATCGTCCACGGCCGCTCCGTCGCCGAGGCGTGGCACGACCTCTATTACCTGGAACGGGCGTGCATGGTGCAGGTCCTCGCCGAGGCGGCGGGCGAGCCGCTGGAGGAGATCCCGGGGCAGGTGGCGGTCCACACCGCCCGCCAGTTCGCCGAGCTCGCCAGCCTGGAGGCGAACGCCCACTTCGAGGCGCTGAAGGACGTCATCGCCGATGAAGGGCCGGACTTCCGCGCCTGACGCGGCCGCGTCCGCCCGTGCCGCGCGGAAGGCCCCCGCCGGACGGCAGCGTCCGGGAACTGCTCGCCCTCGCCCTTCCGATCACGGCGACGCGGCTCGGCATCACCATGATGCTCGTGGTCGACCACATGGTGGTCGGCCACGCCGGCACGGCCGACCTCGCCGCCTGGGCCCTCGCCCTCATGCTCGTCCACACGGCCCAGAACGTGGGCCTCGGCCTCCTGATCGGCGGACTCGTGGAGATCTCGGCCGCCCTCGGCGCGCGGGATGCGGCGGGCGCGGGCGCAGCCTACCGGCGCTCGCTCGTCTACGCCGTCGCGATCGGGGTGCTCGGCTGCCTTGCGAGCCTTTTCCTGTCGCCCCTGTTCGCGGGGGCGGACCTGTCGCCGGCGGTGCGGGCGGAGGCGGAGCGGATCGTCCTCGTCCTCGGCGTGTCGCTGGTGCCGATGCTCGTCTTCCTCGCCTCGGTCATGCTGCTGGAGGCGCTCGGCCGGCCCTGGGTGGCGCTGTGGATCCTGATCGCGGGCAACGGGGTGAACCTTCTCCTCGACCTCGTCCTCGTCTTCGGCCTGTGGGGGCCGGCCCTCGGCGGGGAGGGGGCGGCCTGGGCGACCCTCGCCGCCCGCATCGCGATGGCCGCCGCGGCGCTCCTCTACGTCGCGCGGCTCCTGCCGGAGCGGGCGGGCCTCGGCGCGCCGAGCCTTGCCGAGCACGCCTGGGGGCGCGGACGGCGACAGCGGCGCCTCGGCTACGCGGAAGGGGCGAGCATGGGGATCGAGAGCGGCTCCTTCGCCGCCATGACCTTCTTCGCGAGCCGCATGGGCGCGGTGGAGCTCGCCGCCTACTCGATCCTCGTCAACATCCTGATGTTCCTGTTCACGATCGCCGTCGGGGTGGGGAGCGCGCTCGCCGTCCTCGTGGCGCGGGCACGGGGGGCGGCCTCGCCCGAGCGCATGGCACGGACCGCGCGGCGCGGCTTCGTCCTGTTCGTCGGGATCACCCTGCCGATGGCCTTCGCGATGCTGAGCGGCGCGGGGGCCATCGCGGGCCTTTACACGGCCGACCCCGCGCTCGTGGCGGTGGCGACGCCCCTCGTCGCCGTCCTCGGCTTCGTCTTCGTGCTGGACGGGGCGCAGCGGGTCGTCGGCAACGCCCTCCGGGGCTACGGCGAGGCGTGGTGGCCCACCGCCTCGCACCTGTTCTCCTACGTGGTGGTGATGATGCCGCTCGGCTGGCTCCTCGGCCTTTCCATGGCCGGCGGCGCGGCGGGCCTCCTCGTCGCCATCGCCATCGCGAGCGTCGTGGCGAGCGCGCTCCTGTTCGCGCGCTTCGTCTTCCTGTCGAGCCGGCCCGTCGCCGGCGCCCCCGCCGGGGGCGCCGGGGGGCCGGGAGCTGGAGAGTGAGGGGACGATGGGCAAGCTTCTGAGCGATGAGACGATCGCGGCCTTCCATCGGGACGGTTACGTCACCGGTGTGCCGGTGCTGTCGCCGGGCGAGGTGGACGACCTGGTGGAGACGATGACCGCGTTCGAGCGGGAGCGGCCCGAGGACGTCTCCTGGGCCTTCGACATCAAGGCGAACCTCCTGTTCGACTGGGTCTACGAGCTCGGCCGCCATCGGAAGGTGCTCGACGTGATCGAGGACTGCATCGGCCCGAACATCCTCATGACCAACGCGGTGTTCCGCAACAAGGACCCCGGCTCGGCCGTCGACTACGGCTGGCACCAGGACAGCGCCCGCATCCAGGTGGAGCCGCCGTTCGTGATCCTCTACGTGGCGCTCTCGCCCGCCACCCCGGAAAACGGCTGCCTGCGCGTCATCCCGGGCACCCACGGCACGGTGCGCCCGTTCTCCCTCGTGGAGGGGCCGGGCCAGAAGGAACGGCTCGTCGCCCGTGTCATGGACGTGGCGGAGGACCAGGCGGTGGACCTCGTGCTTGCGCCCGGCGAGGTCGCCGTCTTCAACGGCAACCTCATCCACGGCTCCCAGCCCAACCGGAGCGAGACCCGCCGCATGGCGATCCTGTACGACTACACGCCCGCCGAGGCGCGGCAGAACGTGGGCGTCGGCTCCGGGCAGCTCGTGCGGGGGACGGACACGTGGGGCCACTTCGCGCCCGAGCCGGTGCCCGAGCCGGGGCTGACGGAGAAGAACGTGCTCGGCCGCCGGCACATCCTGTCCACCTACCACGAGAACGTGCTGATGGGCCCGCGCCTGCCGGGCGAGACGGTCACCTTCCCCGACCGCCCGTACTGACGTCAGTCCGGCATGGTTCTTGCCTGCCTTCCGGCCGGGAGGTGCGGGCCATGAACCTTGCCAACGTCGACCTGAGGCTGTTGCGCGTCTTCCACGGCCTCGTGGAGCACGGGGGCTTCGCGGGCGCGCAGGCCGAACTCGGCCTCAGCCTGTCCACCCTCAGCGTCCACCTGTCCAACCTCGAGAAGCGGCTCGGCATGACGCTGTGCGAGCGCGGGCGGCGGGGCTTCCGTCTCACCGAAAAGGGGGAGCGGGTCTACCGCGCCACCTGCCGCCTGTTCGAGGCGATCGACGGCTTCTGCGAGGAGGCGGCGGCGCTGAAGAAGACGCTGACGGGGGAGCTTTCCATCGGCGTCGCGGACAACACCATCACCGATCCGGCCTGCCCGATCGCCGCGGCCATCGACCGGTTCGAGCGGCGGGACAACGACGTGCACCTGCGCGTCGTGGTGGACCGGCCGACGGCGCTCGCCCACGCCCTCGCCGACGGGCGGATCGACCTTGCCGTCAGCTCCTTCCCGCGGACGATGCCGGGGCTTGTCCTCGACACCCTCTACGTGGAGACGAGCCACGTCTACTGCGGGCGCGGCCATCCGCTGTTCGCGCGGGAGCGGCCGCCCGGGCCCGCGGAGGTGGCCGCAAGCCGCCTCGCCGCGCGCACCTACCGCCTCGAGAGCGACATCGAGGCGCTTGCGGGGACGACCCACAAGGCGAGCGTGGAAAGCGTCGAGGCCCACGCGCACCTCATCCTGTCGGGCCACTACATCGGCTTCCTGCCGGATCACTATGCCGCCCGGTTCGTGGCGGAGGACCGCCTGCGCCCGGTGGCACCCGACCGCTACGTCGCCCACCACGAGATCGCCCTCGCCCGGCCGGCGGCCCGGCGCGCCGACCCGCTCCCCCGCCTCTTCGCCGACGACCTCTGTGCCGCCGCGGGCCTCGCCGCCGCGGCCGACGTCGCCGCCTGACGGCGATCCGGCGCATCGTTCCGGCCCGACGCACGGGCGCGGCGCGCCCGCCTGTCGCTGAATGGCCGACCGTGCCGGACGCCCGACCGTGGCCGGGTCGCCCGACCCTGCCGGATGGCCCGAGCACCACCGGTTTGCCCGACCGCACTGGATGGCCCGAGCGCCACCGGATTGCCCGACCGCGCCGGATCGCCCGACCGCCGCCGGATGGCCCGACCCTGCCGGATGGCCCGACCGTGCCGGATTGCCCGAGCGCCACCGGATTGCCCGACCGCGCCGTTTGCCCGAGCGCCACCGGATTGCCCGACCGCGCTGGTTGCCCGAGCGCCACCGGATTGCCCGACCGTGCCGGATTGCCCGAGCGCCACCGGATTGCCCGACCCTGCCGGATTGCCCGAGCGTCGCTGGCCTCCTCGACCGTGCCGGATTGCCCGAGCGTCGCTGGCCTCCTCGACCGTGCCGGATGCCCGACGGTGCAGGATACCGGTCCGTGCTGGATGCCCGAGCACCGCCGGGTTGCCCGACCGCGCTGGATACCCGCACGCCGCCAGGTGCCGCACTTGCCGACCGTACGCTCTCCTGGGCGCGAGTGCCGCGGGGTCGCTGTCGCCGCCCCGCCGATGGACCAACCTGCACCCGGTCCCGTTGCGCGCACGCCGGGGCGGGGGATCCCGCGGAGGGCCGCCGATGGCTGCCCAGGGCGCCCCCGCCCGATCAGGAGGAGTGGGGATCCGCCTGCGCCATCCAGGCCCGAAAAGCCTCGAGCCCCAGGTCACGCTCGAAGTTCGGCGTCGCCTCCATGCCTTTCCGCTCCGCCCGCGGCAGGGCGAAATCCTCGTACTGGAAGGCGTCGCCGAAGCCGATGCCGCTGGTATCCTCGAGGCTGGCGGTGAAGTACAGCCGATCGATCCGGGCCCAGCAGATCGCGCTCATGCACATCGGGCAGGGCGTGGCGTTGACGCGGATCTCGCACCCGGAAAGCATTCTGGCAGGTCGCTCCACCAGATGGGGGGAACCGGGCGGGCGCGGGATGCGCTCCACAATGGTGCCATCCGCCATGCCCGCGCCGAGCAGCGGCTTCGGGTCGAGCCGTTGCGAGGCGTCGATGATCCCCGTCACCTCGGCGTGGTGGACCGGTACGCCGGTCGGCAGCACCCGGTTCTCCCCCGGCCGACGATCTCGCCATCCTTGACGACCACGGCGCCGAAGGGGCCGCCCCAGCCCGTCTCCACCGATGCGGCCGCCAGACGGACGGCCTCCTCCATGAAGCGGCGCCTGTCCGGTAAGCTGGCGGCCGGTGCGGGCGAGGCGGCGGCCCGTGCCGGCGACGCGGGCCGCTCGCGGCCATGGCGAGACCCGACACGGCGCCTGCCGCGCGAAGGCGGAAACCGCGACGGCCGGGATCGTCGAGGGGGTGCGGGTCGTCTTCGGCCATGTCCGCCCCTTCGGATATCGGCATCGGCTGGAAGATGCCGGGCGCCTGCGCAAGCCCGGCCGGCGCCACGGGCACGCCGACGAACCAGCCCGCGGCCGCGCGACCACGGGCCCTTTCACAACCAAACTAGCCCTTCGGCCGGCAAAAATCAACCTGAAATTGAAAAATTCATCCCGCCGATATGGCTCGCGGACCCCGGGCGCCGGCTGGCGAGGACGCGCGAGACAGGCTTCGCCGTCCGTCGGAGCGCCGATCGGGCGCGGCGGCGCGAAGCGGTCGGCATCTGCGGTTCGACGAGGCCCGGCGATCCTGCGCGTGGCGGGCCGCCGGGGACGTCGGCCGCGCCGGGTCAGTCGGCGGGTGCCGCGGGCTCGCGCCGCCGCTCGTCCGAAGCCGGGGCGAGGCCGTAGGGGGCGACGAGGCGCCAGACGTGGTCGGGGACCATGGTCTTGAGGCGGCGCGGGTGGGCGCGGCGCAGGTGGATCACCGTCTCGGCCGCCTTCATCTCCACCCGCGTGCGTGCGAACTCGAGGCCCCGCGGCCCGATCCGCGGCATCAGGAAGGACACGATCGGCCGGACCCAGTCGGGCATGCGCCGGAGCGGCAGCCCCCCCGCAGCCCGCTCCGTGTTGGCGATGAAGCCCTTGACGGAGGCCGCCCGCTTTCCCGCGCTCGTCGGCTCGCGGGTGACGAGCCGTTTCCCGAGGCGGGAGACGAGCTCCTCCCCCCGCTCGTTGCGCACGAGCAGCCACTGCTCGCCCCGCCCGCCCATGTAGCCGACGGTGACGTCGGCCAGGACGTTGGTGTAGTCGACGCAGGTCCGGCAGGTGAGGGGAAAGAAATCCGCCGGCAGCTTCGAGATCGGCAGGTCCAGGAACGGGATCTCCTTGTGCGTTCCGTCGTCGAAGCGCAACTCCACCTTGTAGTCGGCGCGAAACTCCAGATAGCTGATGGTCTCCGGCCGGTCGGACAGCAGGGCGAGAAAGTCGTGGAACTTCTCGGTGGTGGTGTTGTCGGAGCAGGGCGTGCCGATGACGTAGATCCGCTCGAAGCCGAGCCGTTCTTCCAGCGCACGCAGGGCGTAGACCTGGCACGGGATACCGATGACGGCGATGCGCCGGTGCCCGCGGCGTGCCGCTGGTTCGAGGAGGGACAGGAGCGGGGAGAAGCCCATGCGCATGCCGCGGCAACGGGCGAGGGCGTCCGGGTCCGTCACGATGACAGGGACGGGCTTCCAGCGGTCGCCAGGGTCGGGCGCCACGGTGAGCACCGCGTCGACGGCCTTCCCGCGCAGGAGCGCCTCGGCGATCCCGGTCGCCACGCCCGTCCACTGGGCGCCGGGAGCGGGCTCCGCGAGGCGCGCCTGGAGCATGCGGCGGAACGGGCCGAAGTGGAGCTCGTCCGGCCGTTCCGGGTCGCGGGCGCGGCCGTGGACCTTCTCCTCGAGGCGCGGGTAGTCGGGCTGGATGAACTGGCAGGCGGCGCCGCAGCGGGACGGGTCCTCCATGCGCGAGACGCCGCAGTCGGTGCACAGGCCTCGGGCGGCGGCTGGCCGCGGCTCGGGCGCGGTCAGGCCGTTCGGCAACGCCGCCTCGTGGATCATCGCTGCCCTCCATATCCGATGGTCAACGGAGAGGAGGCCAGATCCCGTCAAAAGTGTCAACCAGACTGGACAGTCAGCGCCTGTGGGTGCCGTGACGGCCCGGCGGTCCCCCGTGCCGGCCGTGCGCCTGCGATCCGCCCGCCCGCGCGCTCCCGGTTGCGACGACCGCTGCCGTCACGGGGCGGCCGGCGCGTTCGGCCCGCGGGACGGATGTCCGGCCGGGCACGGGGCCGCGTTCATGGACGGGCGCCCTGGCCGACGGGACCGGGTCGGTCCGCTTGCGTTTCGGCGGCGACGGCGGCCGGCGGCAACGGGAACGCGCCGCCAGGTGGGACAGGCGGACGCGGGTCGCTTGGCGGCGCGAGCGGCACACGGGCGCGCTTCAACTCCTCGAGCGCCTGCGGGAGGCCCTGCCGCAGGCGGGGGAGGCCCGACAGGCACGCGCCTCGCCGTGGGCGCGGCCCCGCGCGGCCTGCTCTTGCGTGGCGGTGGCGTCGGCCGCTTCGCCCGGACCGACCTTCGGCCGCGTGACGCGGTGGGCGAACGCGGCGAGGTCCGGGACGACGGCGGTGGCGAGGGCGGACGGCGCCGCCGCTGCGGTCCCTTTCTGTGGTCGACCTCTCCACACCAAGCGCCCGGACCGCCGTCAGGGGCGAGGACCCGCCGTCGGCCCGGGCACCACGGCAGGCGCACGGACCCTGCCGGCCGGGCCCGCGCAAAAGGACGCTCTTCGGGCCGGGCACCACGATCACGGGCCGACGGCCGATGCCTCGTCCGGCAAGCCGAGCTGGTCGTCCCTCGGTGGCGGCGGTCCACCGGGCGGTCGAGTGAGCGTTCGCTCTGCGCGTGCCTGCCGTCGACGCCGTCAATCGGCCGTGACAGGCCATGGACCGTGCAAGGCGCCACAGAGCCCGGCTCGGGTGGAGCCCGGGGGCGGCCGGGTGCGGGCGGTGTTGCCCCGGAAGCCCGGCGGTCGCCCGGCGGCGCGCGCCGGGCGACGCAGGTCGATCAGCTGCCGACGGTCGGCGTCTCCTGCTTGTCGGCGCTCCAGGTGCAGGGGCCGGCGGTGGCGGCGGACGCAAAGGCGACGATGCCGAAGGCGGCGACCAGGGCGGCGAGTACCTTCATGACGTGCTCCTATGGCTGGGCGGGCCAACATGGCCGAGCGAGAGTGTAACGCAAGAAGCTTGCGTGTCGATGGGCGTCACCGACACGACCCGCCGCGCCGGCCCCGCGCGGGTTGCCGGATCGTTCCAGCGGGCCGGCGGACGGCGCTGCCGGCCGGCCGGACCCGCCCGGCCCGTCAGCGCCGGGCCGTCGCCCGTTCGCCGGCGGTGCACAGGTATTCCGGCGTCCCGCGCATGGCGACGGGCACGAAGCGGAACCCCGGCGGCGTGATGCCGGCGATCTCCAGGACCAGCTTGCGGCGGATCGCCGCGGCGAAGTCGTGCTTGGAATGCACCGGCACCTGGAAGGCGCCGGGCCCGCCGATCACGCAGGTCTCGTAGTAGAGGTCGAGCTCCTTCACCACCGACCAGCGCCGCCGGTCGTCCTGGATCATCACCGGCAGGCCGTTGATGACGATGCCGCGGGCCACCGTGTCGGCCCGCGCTTCGAGCACCGGGCCACCGTGGTTGTTCGGCCCGTCGCCCGAGATGTCGATGACCTTGCGCAGGCCCTCGTAGGCGTTCGTCTCGATCAGCTCGGCCGCGTACTCGAGGGCGCCGCTGATCGAGGTGCGCCGGCGCTGGCCGATCGGCGCCGTCGCCAGCGCCTCGGCGAAGCGTCGGGCCGAGGCCTCGTCCTCGACCACGTGCCAGTCGACCACGAGCGCCTCGCGGCCCGCCTCGCCCCACTCCACGTAGGAGACGGCGATCCGGCCGAGCAGGCCGGAGCGGATCGCCGCCATCACCTCGTCCGACATGATGGCGTCGATGTAGCCGACGCGCTGCATCGTCTGCTCGTCCGAGGCCATCGAATTGGACGTGTCCACGGCGAGCACGAGCTCCACGTCCACTTCCACCGCCGCCGCACGCGCCGGCAGCGGGCCGGCGAAAAGCCCGGCGACGCACGCTGCCGCCAGCAACCTGTTCCAGACAGTCATCACGGGATCCTCCGGTCGACGCTCCGCCACTCCTCCTCGCGGGAAACCGCCGCCATTGTTAGCTGGCGAAGCGCCCGGATCAATCAAAAAAACGCACTTTGTGCATCAAATGATCGGCAGATCGTGGTGAAGGGCCGGGCGGACTGCCTCGGCCAGGGGCACACGCCGGTGGCGCCCGGGATGGGGGGATGATGCGCACGACCCTTCCGATCCGCCGCGGCCCGTGGAAGAACCGCGGGGGAGGGCGGGGCGCCCGCCCGGGCCGTGCCGTGCGGCCCTTGAGGGGAAAAGCCGATGGAAACGATCCGTCTCCTCGTCGCGTGCGACAAGTTCCGCGGCAGCCTCACCGCCAAGGAGGCGAACGAGGCGATCCTCGCAGGCCTCGCTGCCTCGGGGCTTGCCGCCGAGGCCGAGGCGCGCCCCCTCGCCGACGGCGGGGAGGGGACCGTCGCGGCGTTCGCCGCCGCCGTTGCGGGCCGCACGCTCGAGGTCCCGGTCCGCGACGCCTTCGGCCGCCCCGCGACGGCGCCGGTCTTCCTCGCGGCCGATGGCGCCCTCGCGGTCGTCGAGGCGGCGAGCGCGGCCGGACACGACCCGGCCGGCCGCACCGCGCCCGACGGGGCCACCAGCTTCGGCCTCGGCGAGGCGATCCGGGCGGTGCTCGAGGCGGGGGCGCGGCACGTGGTCGTCGGCCTCGGCGGCTCGATCACGGTGGACGGGGGGGCGGGGCTTCTGGAGGCCCTCGGCGCGCGCTTCACCGGGGCGGACGGCCAGCCCCTCGAGCGGCCCGCCGGGCGCGGCCTCTCGGCGATCGCCGGGGCCGACCTGTCCGGCCTCGACCCGCGCCTGTCCGGGGCGAGGATCGAGGTGGCCTCCGACGTCGACAACCCGCTCCTCGGCCCGCGCGGGGCGGCGGCGGTGTTCGGGCCCCAGAAAGGCGTCGCGCCGGGGGACGTCGCGGCCTTCGACGCCGCCCTCGCCCATCTCGACGCCGTCCTGTCGGCCGCGACGGGTCGGCCGTCCGTCGCTGGGGCGCCCGCGGCGGGGGCGGCCGGGGGCATGCTGGTGGGGCTGTCGGCGGCCGGGCGGCCGGTGGTCCGGGAGGGGTTCGCGTGCATCGCCGAGCGGACCGGCCTCTTCGAGGCACTCGACCGGGCGGACCTCGTCGTCACCGGCGAGGGCTCCCTCGACGGCCAGTCCCTCGGCGGCAAGGGGCCGGTGGCCCTCGCCCGGCGGGCGGCCGCGCGGGGGAGGCCCGCGATCGCCTTCGCCGGCCGCCTCGACGCGCCGCGGGAGGCGCTCGCCGCGGCCGGCATCCGCGCCGCCTTCCCGCTGCCGTCCGGCCCGGTGTCCCTCGAGGAGGCCCTCACGGACGCCGCCCCTCTTCTCGCCGAGCGCGCCGCCCACGTCTTCTCGCTGGTTGCGGCGGCCCGCGGGCTGATTCGCTGCGATCAGCCGCGGGGGCGCACCGCGTAGCGGGCGAGGAAGGTGTCGACGGCGCTCTCCACCACGCGGTCGGCGTCCGCGTCCGGCACCGTGAGGTCCACGAGGAGAAGGTGCGGCCAGAAGAGCTGGTCGTTGATCATGCCGAGGAACTCCCGCACGGCCATGGCGCGCCGGTCGGCCGGGACGGCGAGGGTGTCCGCCGCCACCTCGTCCGCCACGTAGCGCTCGAGCCGCTCGAGGTAGGGCGCCTTGCCGCGGGCGTAGAGCGTCTCGCCGAGCTCGGGGAAGCGGACGGCCTCGGCGATCACGACGCGGAAGAGCGGCACCGTTCCCGCCGCCCGCAGAAGCCGCGCGTAGTCCCGGCCGATGGCGGAAAGGCCGCGCCGCGGGTCGCCGGTCGCGGGCATGGCGGGCGCCGCCCCGGGCTCGTTCTCGAAGGCCCGCTCCACGATCGCGCCGAACAGGGCCGCCTTCGTCGGAAAGTGCTTGAAGAGCGTTCCCGTGGACACCCCCGCAGCCTTCGCCACCGCCTCCAGCGTGGTGCGCTCGTAGCCGCCCGCCAGGAACGCCGCGCGCGCCGCCTCCAGGATCGCCGCCCGCTTTTGCGCGGCGACCCGCGCGCGCCAGCCAGCGAGCCCGCCCGTCTCCCCGCTCACGGACCCGCTCCTTCGAAGGTGAAGCGACTTACCTTGCCGGACCGACGTCCACCCCTCAGGTGAGTGCGCGCACTCAAGGTGAGTGTCTTGGCTTCGATAAGGAGGTTCCGGTCCATGGGTCCCATTCCCGCCCTCGTCCTGTCCGCGGCCCTCGCGGTCTTCGCCCCGCCCGCCGCGACGGCGGACGACATCGCACATCTGTCCACCGTCTTCGACCGGCCCGAAGCGCTCGCCGGCTGGGAGCAGCACGTCGTCCCCGGCTTCTCCGGGAAGTGGCGGGCGCCGCGCGTGGAGGACGGCGCCCTCGTCCTTCGGCCCTACCTACGCCTCGGGCTGGTTCGAGGACATGCAGGCCGGCCATCTCTACCGGGCGGTGACGGGCAACTTCGTGGTCACCGCCCGCCTTTCCGTCGAGGGGACGAGCGCCTGCCTGCCGCGGACGCTCTTCTCCCGCGCGGGGCTGTTCGTGCGGGCGCCGCGTCGAGGCCGGGGCGCAGCTGCCCGGAACCCCTGCACCCGGGCCCGTCCGGCTCGCCGCAACGGTCGCCGTGCCCGTCGCCCGCCGTCGGGCAGCGCGCCGATGAACCGCTCCATGGCCGCGGCCGAGTCCCGCTCCTCCACCCGCACGAGCGAGCCCCCCAACTTTCGAGCCGTTCCACAGCCGGGGATCACCCTGTTGCCCGAAACTATAAAATAGAACACGGACACCATCCGCAAATTCAATCACGCCTCCGAGCAACTTCACATTACGGATCAAATACATCCAAATTATAGATCAAAATAAAATCAACTCACGAGGGATCCCGAATGCCGACTCGAGGTGACGGTTTGCCGGAAAATATCCAGGAGCCTGACGGTCCCGATACGATTACGGGCGCTGGTGGAAACGAAACCACTGTCGGCCGGGCCGGCGACGACCTTCCGGACGGCGGGTCGCACTCGACATCAACGCGTTCGAGGCGGGTTTCGGCAGCGACACCATCAACGAGTCATCGGGGACGGACGGCGGGATCATCCGCTTCGGCGCGGGCATCGCGCCTGCCGACGTGCGGCTGTTCCGCTCGGCCGCGACCGGCGGGACCTCGTCGTCGAGGTCGGCGCCAACAGCATCGTGTCGTCGGTGCCGTCATTGTTCCAGACCAATTTCGAACACGCTTGCGATACGACAAATTGCGCCCATCGTTCCTCCGCCCCCCGCGCATCGGCCGTAAGAATCGTCGCAAACTCCCTTCTGCGGCATGTCGCCCGTGCGGCTTCCCGCATCCTCGTGCGGTCTTCCCTCGAAGCGTCCGGCAGTGCAGCCGAAAGGTTGATGGCGAAACGCTTGTCGAAGAGGTCGACCGAGGGGCCGTCCCGTCCATCGCCGCCGCATCGGTCAGGTCGCCGGGCATCGGCACGATCGTGCCGCGGCTCGCCCCGGTCTCGCCCGCGAGCGTCGCGCCCGCCTCGGCCGAACGGGCCGTCACGGCCACGGTGAAGCCCCGCCGCGCGCGCTTCAGCGCCACCGCCCGACCGATGCCCGAGCGCGCCCCGGTGACCCGGGCCGCCCCGCCCGCCGGCGTCGCCGGCCCCAGCTTTCCCGCCGTCGTGCTCCCTTCCCCTTGCGCGGCGGGCCGGCCCGTACCGACCCCCTCTGCGGCACCTCATCCGTGCCGGGCGCCGGTCAGGCGCCGTTTCGCCGGGCCGCCCAGCGGAGCCGACGAAATCGTGAGTTGTCCATCCGGCCCGGCCGGGCGATCATGCGCCCGTCGCCCGTCGCCGGCCGCCGGACCGCCGGCGCGTGCCACGGGGGGACCGTTACCATGGACCGAAGGATCGTTCTGAAGGGCGCCGCCATGACCGCGCTCGCCGCCACCGCCGCCGGGGGAGCGAGGGCCTCGGCGGACCACGACGCCACGACGTATTTCAAGGCGCTCTATCTCGTGAAGCGCAAGCCCGGCATGTCGTTCGAGGATTTCCGCGACCACCAGGTGAACGTGCACATGCCGCTCGCCCAGGCGCTGCCGGGCCTGCGCTACTACGTCCTCGACTTCTATCCGCCGGTGGACGGCGAGGACCAGCCGTTCGACGGGTCGGCCGCCGTCTACTTCGATTCGAAGGAGGCGCACGATGCCGCCCTCGCCTCGCCCGAGGGCCAGGCGGCGCTCGCCGACCTTCCCAACTACCAGGACATGGACGCCTTCCTCGGCCTGTTCGGGCGGGAGGCGTTCCACGGCGAGATCGGCGAGGGCTGAGGGCCGGCCGGCGCGGGCCGTGGACCGGGGCCTTGCGCCCGCGCCGTCAGATCTCCTTCACCTCGAGGAAGCGGACCTTCGGCCAGCGCTCGCGGGTGTAGTTGAGCTCGAAGGCGTTGCGGGCGAGGTAGACCGGGTCGTCGTCCTTGTCGTCGGCGACCACGGACTTGTTGCGCTCCACAAACTCGGCGACGTCCGCCGCCGTCTCCCCCGCAATCCAGCGGGCGGTGGCGTAGGGGGCGGGCTCGAAGGCGATGTCCACCTTGTACTCGGCCTTCACGCGGGAGGTCATCACGTCGAGCTGGAGCGCGCCGACGACTCCGACGATGAAGTCCCCGCCCATCTGGGTGCGGAAGACCTGGGCGAGGCCCTCCTCCGACAGGTCCTTCAGGGCCCGTCGCAGCTGCTTCACCTTCATCGGGTCCACGTTGCGCACCCGCCTCAGGATCTCCGGGGCGAAACGGGGCAGCCCCGTGAAGCGGATCCCGTCGCGCTCCGACAGGGTGTCGCCGACGCGCAGCGTGCCGTGGTTGGGGATGCCGATGATGTCGCCCGGATAGGCTTCCTCGGCGAGCTCGCGCTCCTGGGCGAAGAAGAAGATCGGCGCCTGGACGCTCACCTGCTTGCCGGTGCCGGACTGGGCGAGCTTCATCCCCCGCACGAAGCGGCCCGAGCAGATGCGGGTGAAGGCGATCCTGTCCCGGTGGTTCGGGTCCATGTTGGCCTGCACCTTGAAGACGAAGGCGCTCACCTTGTCGTCGTCCGGCTTCACGGGCTCGGGGCTCGCCGCCTGGGGGCGTGGCGGCGGGGCCCACGCGGCGAGGCCGTCCATCAGGTCCTCCACCCCGAAGTCTTTGAGCGCCGAGCCGAACAGCACCGGCGTCAGGTGCCCCTCCCGGTAGGCGCGGGGGTCGACCGGGGCCATGGCGCCCGCGGCGAGCTCGGCCTCGGCGCGGAAGGCGTCGAGGACGGCCGGATCGACGCGGGCCTCGAACGCCGGGTCCTCGAGGCCGCAAGTCTGGAGCGTCTCGCCCCAGGCGCCGGTGTTGTCGTCCCGCGGGACGGCGAAGCGATGGCTGTGGAGGTGGTAGAGGCCGTGGAACTGCCCGCCCATGCCGACGGGCCAGGTGACCGGCGCCACGTCGAGGGCGAGCTTCTCCGACACCTCCTCCATGATCTCGAACGGGTCCCGCCCCTCCCGGTCCACCTTGTTGACGAACGTG
>CAZJNX010000063.1:0-21900 GCA_964547415.1 uncultured Hyphomicrobiales bacterium | reverse complement strand
ATGACGATCGGCGTCTGCGACGCCACGTTCGACGTCCAGGAGGGCGAGATCTTCGTCGTCATGGGGCTGTCCGGCTCCGGCAAGTCCACCCTCGTCCGCCTCCTCAACCGGCTGATCGACCCGTCGGCCGGCGAGATCATCGTTAAGGGGCAGGACATCGCGAAGATGGACGAGAACCAGCTCAACGCCTTCCGGCGCGAGCACATCTCCATGGTCTTCCAGTCCTTCGCCCTCATGCCCCACATGACGGTGCTCCAGAACACCGCCTTCGGGATGGAATTGTCGGGCGTGCCGCTCGAGAAGCGCTCGGCGCGGGCCCGCGAGGCGCTCAGGCAGGTGGGCCTCGCCGCCCACGAGAACAGCTACCCGAACGAGCTCTCGGGCGGCATGCAGCAGCGCGTCGGCCTCGCCCGCGCGCTCGCGAGCGACCCGTCGATCCTGTTGATGGACGAGGCCTTCTCCGCCCTCGACCCGCTGATCCGCACCGAGATGCAGGACGAGCTCCTCGCCCTCCAGGAAAAGGACAAGCGGACCATCGTGTTCATCTCCCACGACCTCGACGAGGCCATGCGGATCGGCGACCGCATCGCGATCATGGAGGGCGGGCTCGTCGTCCAGGTCGGCAAGCCCGACGAGATCCTCAACAACCCGGCGAACGAGTACGTCCGCTCCTTCTTCCGCGGGGTCGACGTGTCGGGCGTCTTGACCGTCGGCGACATCGCCACGCGCGCCCAGGTCACCGTGTTCGAGCGCGACGGGAACGTGCGCGCCGGCCGTGCCCGGATCGCAGCGGCGGACCGGGACTACGCCTACGTGATCGACAAGGCCCAGAAGTTCCACGGCGTCGTGTCGGCGAAGAGCCTCGAGGCGGAGATGGGCGCGGAGAACCCGCAGCTCGCCAACGCCTTCATCGCGGGGGTGGAGCCGCTCGCGGCGGACCGCCGGATCGGCGAGGTCCTCGGCCTCGTGAGCGCCGCGCCTTGCGGGCTGCCGGTGGTGGACGGCGAGGGGCGCTACCTCGGCGTCGTCTCGCGCGCCGTCCTCCTCGGCGCCCTCGACAGGGGAGAGGAACATGTTGCTGCGTGAGCCCGCCGCGGGCGGGGACGGGATCGTCCTCGCCCAGGCCGACAACCCGTGGGCCGCGGGCGGATCCGGCGGCGGCGCCGGAGCGGACGATGCCCCCGCATCCACCGCCGCGGACAACCCGTGGGGCGGCGGGGCGGGCGGCGGGGCAGACGCGCCCGCCGGCGCCATGCCCGGTGCGCCGGCCGCCACCTCGCCGGACTGGATGGCCGGCCTCGACGCGCCGGTGGAACGGCCCGCCTTCAGCATCTGGCGCCCGTTCGAGGAGGCGACGATCCCCCTCGAGGCCTGGGTCGAATCGGGCCTCGATTTCGTGGTCGACAACTTCCGCCCGGTGTTCCAGGCGATCCGCTGGCCCATCGACGGGGTGCTGTCCACCATCGAGGGGGCCCTCCTCAGCATCCCCTCGCTCCTCATGGTGGCGCTCATCGGCCTCCTCGCCTGGCAGGCGGCCGGGCCGCGGCTCGGCATCGGCGCGGTGATCTCCTTCATCTTCGTCGGCCTGATCGGCGCGTGGGACGAGGCGATGGTCACCCTGTCGCTGGTGTTCACCTCGGTCTTCTTCTGCATCCTGATCGGGCTGCCGACGGGCATCTGGCTCGCCCGCAACGACCGCGCGGCCGCCGTCACCCGGCCGATCCTCGACGCCATGCAGACGACGCCGGCCTTCGTCTACCTCGTGCCGATCGTCATGCTGTTCGGCATCGGCAACGTGCCGGGCGTGGTCGTCACCATCATCTTCGCCCTGCCGCCCCTCATCCGCCTCACCAACCTCGGCATCCGCCAGGTGCCGTCGGACCTCGTGGAGGCGGCCAAGAGCTTCGGCGCCTCCCGCGGGCAGCTCCTGCGCAAGGTGCAGCTGCCGGTCGCGATGCCCACCATCATGGCCGGCGTGAACCAGACGCTGATGCTGGCGCTTTCCATGGTGGTGATCGCCTCCATGATCGCGGTGGGCGGGCTCGGCCAGATGGTGCTGCGCGGCATCGGCCGCCTCGACATGGGCCTCGCCACCGTCGGGGGCATCGGCATCGTCATCCTCGCCATCATCATCGACCGGATGACCCAGGCGATGGGGGTGTCGAAGCGCGACCGGGGCAACGTCGCCTGGTACGAGACCGGGCCCGTCGGCCTCGTCCACCGCACCCTCGGGAGCGGTCGGCGCGAGCGGCAGGCCTCCGGCGAGACGCAGCCGGCCGAGTAGCGCCGGCCGCCCGTCCGCACCCGAAGGACGCCCCGCGGCCGCCGCCGCGGGGCCGACCGAAACCAGAGAGGAGAGCTTCATGATCAGCGCATTCCGGCCGAAGTGGCTCGCCGCCGTCGCCGCGACCGGCTTCATGGCCGCCGCGAGCGGCGCGGCCCTTGCCCAGGACATGCCGGGCGAGGGCGAGACGGTGATCCCGCTGAAGTCGTCGATCGCCGAGGAGACCTTCCAGACCCTCCTCGTCATGAAGGCGCTCGAGGAGCTCGGCTACGACGTCGAGGACATCCGCGAGCTCGAGTACGCCGCGGGCCACGTGGCCATCGCCAACGGCGACGGCACCTTCATGGCCGACCACTGGGATCCGCTGCACACCGACTTCTTCGAGGCCGCCGGCGGCGACGAGAAGATCTGGCGCGAGGGGGTCTACTCCCCGGGCGCCCTGCAGGGCTACCTGATCGACAAGAAGACCGCCGAGGAACACGGCATCACCAACCTCGGCCAGCTCGCCGACCCGGAGATCGCCGCCCTCTTCGACAACGACGGCGACGGCAAGGCCGACCTCACCGGCTGCACCCCCGGCTGGGGCTGTGAGCAGGTGATCGAGCACCAGCTCGACGCCTTCGACCTGCGCGACACGGTGACCCACAACCAGGGCTCCTACTCGGCCATCATCGCCGACACGATCACCCGCTACGAGAACGGCGAGCCGATCCTCTACTACACGTGGACGCCCTACTGGGTGTCGGGCGTGCTCGTGCCGGGCGAGGACGTGGTGTGGCTGCAGGTGCCCTTCTCCTCGCTCCCGGGCGAGCGGGCCGACGTGGACACCTCCTTGCCGGACGGCTCCAACTACGGCTTCCAGGCCAACAACCAGCGCATCATCGCCAACCGCGAGTTCGCCGAGGCCAACCCGGCCGCCGCGAAGCTGTTCGAGATCATGGAGCTGTCGGCCAACGACATCTCCGCCCAGAACCTCTTGATGCGCGAGGGCCAGGACAGCGAGGCCGACATCGAGCGCCATGCCGAGGCGTGGATCGCCGGCAACCAGGACCAGTGGAACGCCTGGCTCGAGGAGGCCCGCGCCGCGGCGCAGTGAGGGCGCCCTCGTCACGATGAAAGGGAAGCCGGCGCGGCTGGCTTCCCGCGACCGCTCATCGCGTCCCCGCTTCCGTGGGGCCGGCGCGCGAGAGCTCCTCGCGCCCGGCGCACTCCCGAGGGCGTCGGCTCCGGCGGAATGTGGGCAAATCCCGTCTCACCAGCGGAATGGACCGGTCGTATGGGCGGGTGCGTCGACGCATCCCTTCGGCCGACGGGCTGCCCTTCGGCCGACGGGCTGCGCGCGACCCGCTCGACGCCGGGGCCGGGCGGACAACGCGGGCCCCGGCCCACTGGCCGCGGCCTCGCTCGGGGCGGGATCGGCGAACCATCCGCGGCGGACAGGCGGCCGAGCCATCTGCCGCGACATCCGACGCGGCGGGAGAGGCTTTCGCCGAAATGGTCCGCCTGTGCGGGTCGGGCGCTCCATCGAGGAGGGCACAGGTCGTCCGGGGGTCGGTCGCCCGGATCCGTGCGGTCTCTTCAAGTCTTCGTTCTCGAAACGGCAAATTTCTACGGTCCCTTTGCAGGTCGCGACGGGAACCGATCGCCGGTCTCTACCGTTCGTTGCGGGCAACGGCAGGGGAGGGGCCGGGATGATCGACGGGCCGGACAGGGCCGGACGGGGGTGGCCGCGTGGACCTGGTCGGCGGACTGGGGTTATCCTCGCAGCGGTCGTGGCGTGTGCCGTGGTGGTCGCGCAGGCCGGTGCGGCGACGGCGGGCGGGAAGGACTGGTTCGACGCCCTGCCGGAGGAACGGCGGCTCCACCTCGAGACGGCGCTCCTCGTGCTCGCGGACTACGACGGCCCCCTCGACGGCCGGTACGCGGCGGAGACGGCGGCCGCCATCGCCGTCCTCGAGGCCGCCCGCGGCGATGCGCCCGACGGCATCCTGCCGCCCGACGTCGAACGCGCCGTCGTGGCGGAGGCCGCCGACATCCTCGACCGCTTCGGCTTCACCGCCATAGACGATCCGGCCTCCGGCCTCGCCGTCCCCGTCCCCCTCGGCCTTCTGGGCGAGGCGGTCGCGACCGGGGAGGGCACGCGCTGGCAGGGGGACCTCAGCGGCGTCGCCTTCGAGACCTTCGCCCTGTTCGGCCCCGACGCACAGGTCCCGGCTCTCCTCGCGCGCCTCGCCGACGGACGGTGGATCGCTGAACAGGTGCGCGGGGGCGACCGCCTCATGCTCACGGGCACGGACGGGCGCGACGCCTTCTTCGCCGCCGTCATCCTCGGACCGGGGAGCGCGCGGGGCTTCGTCCTGTCCTGGCCCGAGGGCGCGAGCAGGCGCATCCCCAACCTCGCCCGCCTCGCCGCCGCGCGGATGGCGCTTCTGCCGACCGTCGCCGCCGAGCCCCCGCCGCCGACCGGGCGCACCGCCTTCGGCCGCTTCACCGTCGATGCGGCGGACCCGTCGACGGCGAGCTTCTCCGGTCCCGTCGGGACGGAGACGCCGCTCCACCTGCGCCTCCTCCTCGCGGCCCACCCGCAGGTGGACACCCTCCGCCTCGACAGCCCGGGCGGGCTCGTGTACCCGGCGCTCGTGCTCGCCCTCGACGTCAGTGCGCGGGGGCTCGACACGGTCGTGCCGGAAGGGGCCGCGTGCCTGTCGGCCTGCGCCTTTCCGTTCCTCGCCGGGCGGGAGCGGCGGGTGGCCGGGGTCCTCGGGGTCCACCAGATCTGGAACGAGGCGAACGACGCCCGCGCCGCCCTCGTCGCCATGGCCGACGTCCTCGAGGTGATGGCCCGCCTTTCCGTCGACCGGCAGGTGACGGCGGCCATGCTGCGCACGCCGCCTGAGGGCATGCACGTCTTCACGCCGGAGGAGGTGCGCGCCTACGCCATCGAGACCGGCGGGATCGGCCGGTCCGCCCGCCTCGCCGATTGACCTCGCCCACGGACCTCGCCGACCGACCGTCCCGCCTCGGCCCTATTCGGCCGGGCCGGGCCGGGCGTCCGGCGCTGCGGGCGAAGGCGCGGCGCCCGTCCCGGCGAGCTCGGCCGCGAGCGCCTTCTCGATCGCGGAGCGGGGCCGGGTGAAGCGCGCGAGGCGGTCGTAGAGCACCGGCGTCAGGAACAGGGTGAGGCAGCCCGACAGGAGGAGGCCGCCAACGATCACCGTGCCGATGGCGATGCGGCTCTCCGCCCCCGCGCCCGCGGCGAGCACCAGCGGCACCGCGCCGAGGACGGTCGACACCACCGTCATCACGATGGGGCGCAGGCGCAGCACCGTCGCCTCCACCACCGCCTCGCGCACCGCCCGCCCCTCGTCCCTCAGCTGGTTGGCGAACTCCACGATCAGGATGCCGTTCTTCGCCATCAGCCCGACGAGCAGGATGATTCCGACCTGGCTGTAGACGTTGAGGGACAGCCCCGCCGCCGACAGGGAGAAGACGGCGCCCGCCACCCCGAGCGGCACCGTCAGCATGATGACGAGGGGGTGGACGAAGCTCTCGAACTGGGCGGCGAGCACGAGGAAGACGATGAGAAGGGCGAGGGCGAAGGTGAAGGTCGCCCCGCTCGAGGTCTCCTTGAACTGGAGGGACTGGCCGGAAAGGCCGATCCGCGCCTCCGCCGGCAGGAGCTCGGCCGCCGCCTCCTCCATGAAGCGGATCGCCTCGCCGAGGGAATAGCCGTCCGCGATCGCCCCCTCGATGGTGATCGACGGCATCCGGTCGTAGCGCCTCAGCTCCGCGGCCGCCGCCGTCACCTCCGGCGACACGAGGCTGCCGAGGGGGACGAGGCTCTCCCCGTCGCCCGCCCGCACGAAGATGAAGTCGATGTCGGAGGGCGAGGCCCGGTCGTCCGCCGCCGCCTGCACGAGGACCGGGTACTCCCGGCCGCGGTCGATGAACGTCGTCACCTCCCGGGAGGCGACGAGGGTGCGCAAGGTGGTGGCGATCGCCTCCACGGTGATGCCGAGGTCGTCCGCCCGCTCCCGGTCGAGGCGGATGTCGAGCTGGGGCTGGTTCTCCTCGTAGTCCATCTCCGCGTTCACGATGCCCGGGTTCTCCCGGGCGCGTTCCAGGAGGCGGGCGGCCCATCCCTTCACGCTCTCGAAGTCGGGGCCGGAGACGACGACGCGCAGAGGGGTCCGGCTGCCGCGAAGGCCGAGGCCCGCGGGCGTGACGGGGAAGCCGCGGGCCGCCGTCACCTCCCCCATCCGCGGGGCCATGGCGGCCACCACGTCCCGGTGGCTCATCTCGCGCTCGCTCCAGTCGGCGAGGCGCAGGACCACGAACGCCCGGTTCGGCCGGTTCCAGCTGCCCACGTAGACGAAGACGGTCTCCACCACTCCCGCCTCGCGGAGGGGCTCGGCCGCCGCCTCCACCTGCCGCGCCGCCTCGTCGGTGAAGGTGACCCGGCTTCCCTGGGGCGCCGACAGGGGGACGAACACGACGCCCCGGTCCTCGCTCGGGGTGAGCTCGCGCGGCAGCGTGTCGTAGACGACGGCGCCCGCGGCGGCGACGGCGAGCGACACGCCGATGGTCACGACCGGCATCGCGACGGCGAGGGTGAGGAGGCGGCGGAAGCCGCGGGCGAACGCCCCCTCCGGGCGCGGACCGTCGGGTCCGCCGACGGCGGCGCCGCGGGACGGCTTCAGGACGCGGGAGGCGAGGGCGGGGCAGGCCGTCAGCGCCACGAAGGTGGAGATGAGGACGGCCCCCGCCATCACGAAGCCGAACTCGACGAACAGCCGCCCCACCTGCCCCTCCAGGAAGGACAGGGGCACGAAAACGGCGACGAGGGTGAGGGAGGTGGCGATGACGGCGAACGTCACCTGCCGCGCGCCGAGGACGCTCGCCACCAGCGGGCTCTCCCCCCGGTCGATCCGGCGCTGGATGTTTTCGAGCACCACGATGGCGTCGTCCACCACGAGGCCGATGGCGAGGAGCAGCGCCAGGAGTGTGAGGACGTTGACCGAGAAGCCGAGGGCGGCCACCAGCGAGAACGTGCCGACGAGCGCGACGGGAATGGTGATCGCCGGCACCAAGGTCGCCCGCACCGACCGCAGGAAGACGAGGATCACCAGCACCACGAGGCCGAGCGAGATGGCGAGCGCCTCCAGCACCTCCCGGATCGAGGCGGCGACGAAGATCGCGTCGTCAGAGCCCACCTCGATCGCCATGCCCTCCGGCAGGGTGGGGGCGAGGGCGGCGATCTCCGCCCGCACGCCCTCGGAGATGGCGACGGTGTTGGACTGGCTCTGGCGCAGGACGCGCAGGCCCACCGCGGTCTCGCCGTTGTTGCGCACGATGGTGTCCTCGTCCGCCACGCCGGCGACGACGAGGGCGACGTCCGACAGGCGGATCGGGTAGCCGGCCACGCGGTCGATCACGATTTCGGAGAAAGCCTCCACCGTGGGGATGCGGCTGTCGAGGCGCACGGCGAGCTGGCGGGTCGCGGACTGGATCTCGCCCGCCGGAAGTTCGAGGTTCGCGCGCCTCAGCGCGGTCTCCACGTCGAGGACAGTGAGGTTGCGCGCGGCCATCGCCCGCCTGTCGAGCCACACCCGGACCGCCTTCGGCCGTGCCCCCGACAGGGTGACGGAGGCGACGCCCGGCACCGTCGACAGGCGGTCGACGACGTAGCGCTCCACGTAGTCGGTGATGGCGGCGGCGTCGTGCCGGTCGCTGGTGACGGCGAGGCGCATCACCGGGTCGGCGTCCGAATCGCTCTTCACGACGCGGGGCGCATCGGCATCCGTCGGCAGGCGGTTGGCGACGCGGGCGACGGCGTCGCGCACGTCGTTGGCGGCATCGTCGATGGAGCGGGCGGCGTCGAACTCCACCACGATGCGGCTGCGTCCGCGCCGGCTGGAAGAGGAGATGGTGCGCACGCCCGAGATGCCGGCGATGGAGCCCTCGATCACCTCGGTGATGTCGGCGTCGACGACGGCGGGCGCGGCCCCGGTGTACATGGTGGTGACGGTGACGACGGCCCGGTCCACGTCCGGCAGCTCGCGGACGGGCAGGGTCGACAGGGCGCCGAGGCCGAATACCACGATGAGGAGGCTCGCCACCGTGGCGAGCACCGGGCGGCGAATGGCGAGATCGGACAGCATGGCGCGGTCAGGTCCTCGGCCGCGGACCGTCGCTCGCGACGGTGTCGCGCGGGGCGCTGGCCGGCTCGTCGGGCGGCGGCGGCGGCCCGTCGCCGACGATCTCGACGGGGCGCCCGTCCCGCACCGACTGGACGCCCCGGTGGACCACCAGCTCGCCGGCCGCGACGCCGTCCACGATCTCCACGAGGCCGGCCCGTCGCGTGCCCGTCTCCACCGCGCGGCGTGCGGCGCGGCCGTCCGCGGCCACGTAGAGGAAGACCGTGCCCGCCTCGACGGTGAGCGCCTCCTCCGGCACCACCACCGCCTCCCGGGACTGGAGGGTCAGCTCGAGGCGCATGAACATGCCGACGGGCAGCGCCCGGTCCGGGTTGGGCAGGCGCGCGCGGACGCGGAAGGCACGGGAGGCCTGGTCCACGCGGCTGTCGATGGCCGCAACCGTGCCGGCGAAGCGGCGGCCGGGGAAGGCGGCCGCCCGCGCGGTCACCGGCTGCTCGAGGCGGATCGCGCCGTAGACGCTCTCCGGCAGGCGGAACTCGATCTCCACCTGCGACAGGTCGTCGAGCGTGGTGAGGAGGGTGCCGGTATCGACCCGCGCGCCCTCCGCGACGTCGGTGATGCCGAGGACGCCGGCGAAGGGGGCGCGGACGGTCCGGTCGGCGAGGTGGCGGCGGGCCCGCTCCACCGACGCCTCGGCGATGGCGAGCTCGGAGCGCAGCTGTTCGAGATTCGCCTGGCTGATGGTGTTGGACTGGCGCAGGGTGCGCGCCCGGTCCATGGCGAGGCGCTTCTCGTCGAGCCGGGCCTCCGCCTCCGCGAGGGCCGCCCGCTCCACCTCGTCGTCGAGCCGGGCGAGGACGGCGCCGGCCTCCACCTCCGCCCCCGCGGTCACGTCGATGGCGACGATCCGCCCCTCGGCCATCGGGACGATGTCGACGGAGCGCAGCGCCCGCGTGGTCCCGACGGCCTCCACCGCGACGGGGAGCTCCCGCCGCTCGGCCCGCACGACCTCCACCCGCGCCGTCCGCTCCGGGCGGGGCGTGGCGGCCCCCGCCCCGGTCTCCCCGCCGGCCTCGCCGTGCTCGTACCACCACCAGCCGCCGCCGGCGACGGCGCCGATGACGGCGAGAACGAGAAGCTGTCTCAAGAGGTGCATCGCGCCCATCCGCGGGCCCCCGCCCCGTCGCCCGCCCCGCGGGCCGGGCGCGCACCGCCCGGCACGGTGCGAGACCGGAAGGGCCTCCCTTCAACCTACAGGTCGCGGACCCGCAGCGGCAAGCGCCCGCCCGTCCGCGCCGCTGGCGGACGGCCCGGAACGGCCGGCCCGGGATCGGCCGGCGAGGCGAGGCGGGCGCCGGGCGGCACGACCGCCAGGCGGCCGCCGGAGCCCTGGCGGCGGCCTTCACATGAACAGGCGCTCGCCCGCGAGGCCGTCGTAAAGGTGGGCGACCTCGTCCGCGTAGCCGTTGAACAGGCGGGTCGGCACCGTCTCGTCGCTGCCGAGGAGCTGCTCCTCCGCCTGGCTCCAGCGCGGGTGCGGGACCTCGGGGTTCACGTTCGCCCAGAAGCCGTACTCCCGGCCCGCGATCTCCTCCCAGAAGCTGACCGGGCGCTCCTCCGTGAAGGTGAAGCGCACCAGCGACTTCGCCGACTTGAAGCCGTACTTCCACGGTACGGCGAGGCGCAGCGGCGCACCGAACTGCTCCTGAAGCGGCTTACCGTAGACGCCCGTCACCATGAAGGCGAGCTCGTTCCGCGCCTCCGCCATGGTGAGGCCCTCCACGTACGGCCAGGGGTACCAGCTCGCCCGCTGCCCGCTCGCCACCTCCGGGTCGTGGAAGGTCTCCATCCGAACGTAGCGGGCCGAGCCGAGCGGACGCGCGTAGGAAAGGAGCGCGGCCATGGGAAAGCCGGTCCAGGGGACCGTCATGGCCCAGGCCTCCACGCAGCGCAGGCGATAGACCCGCTCCTCGAGGTTCATGGCACGGATCAGGGTGTCGATGTCGACCGTCTTCTCCTCCTCCACGAGGCCGTCGAAGGTGACGGTCCACGGGCGGATGTCGAGGGCCTGGGCGGCGCGGAAGATGCGCTTGTGGGAGCCGAACTCGTAGAAATTGTTGTAGGTGGCCGCGAAGGATTCGGCCGTCATCGGCCGCCCGCCCTCGAACGCCGGGTTGCGCGGGGCGGGGTAGAGGTCGGCCGTCGGGTCGGCCTCGCCGTCGTCGTCGGCGGCGGCGTCCTGCGTGCCCTCGAACCAGCCGAACAGGGCGTGGGCCGGCCGCGGCAGGAGGCTGCCGCCGATGGCGCCGACGGCCACGGCCCCCGTCGCCATCAGGCGGCGACGGTCCAGCCAGACGGCCTCGGGCGTCGCCTCCCGTTCCGGGATCGCCCAGCGGGGCTTCCTGATGAAGCGCATGTCGCTTCCCCTCGTCGTGTCGTGGGCGGGGGCGCGCCCCCGCGGTGCTTCCAATCTAGTGCCGTCGGCGGCGAGGCCCAATTCAACGGTGCGTCAGAGCGCGCCCGGGCCGCCGCTGTCACCCAACTGACACGGAGTCGTGGCATTGAATCTTCGGCGGTTTGTGCAGACAATTCCCCGACGGCCCGCGAAGGGCGATCGGAAGCGGCACGGCCGCACGGCGTCCCGGGGATCGACGGCGGCCGACGGGCCGTGGCGCGCGCCGAGAAGGCGGGCGCCCGTCGGTCGCGCCGGTGCGGGAGGAAACGACGCGACGCGGCCGCCGGGTCGGTTCGAGGCGCCGGGCGAGATGGCCCTGGCGCCCTTGCCGGCGGCACGCCGGCGGGAAGGAAGCGGATGGCACTGATCGAGGGAGAGGCAACGGTCCTCGCCGAGGCGGCGCGCGCGGCGCTCGACGCCGTGCCGGACCCGTGCCTGGTGGTGGACCGGGACGTGACCGTCACCTTCGCCAACTTCGCGGCGCGGGAGCGGCTGCAACGGGTGCGGGAGGGCGAGCCCCTGTCCTTCACCCTGCGCGTGCCGGCCTTCCTCGACGCGGTGGAGCGGGTCGTCCACAACGGCGAGGCGGAGGACATCGCCTGGGCGGAGAAGGTGCCGACCGAGCAGTGGTTCGAGGCCTTCATCCGCCCGATCGAGGCGTCCGGCGAGGGGCGGCGGGAGGTCTCGCCCGCGGCCGTCGCCGCGCCCGTGGGGCCCGCGCTCGTCGCCGTCTTCCTGCGCGACCTCACCGAGCAGAAGCGGTCGGAGCGCATGCGCGCCGACTTCGTGGCCAACGCTAGCCACGAGTTGCGCACCCCGCTCGCCTCCCTCACCGGCTTCATCGAGACGCTCAGGGGCGCGGCGCGGGACGACGCCTCGGCGCGCGAGACGTTCCTGTCCATCATGCACGACCAGGCGCTCCGGATGCGCCGTCTCATCGACGACCTGTTGTCCCTCTCACGGGTGGAGATGCGCGCCCACGTGCGGCCGAAGACGGTGGTGGACCTCGGCGCGGTGGTGCGCAACGCGGTGGACGGGCTGCGCCTGCTCGCCGACGAACAGGGGGTCGCCCTTTCCTGCAAGGGCTGCGACGCCGCCGCCCCGGTGCTCGGCGACCGGGACGAGCTCGTCCAGGTGTTCGACAACCTCGTCGCCAACGCGGTGCGATACGGCCGCCCCGAGAACGGGCCGGCGGAGGTGACGGTCGAACTCGCCCTCGACGAGCGCCGCACCGGGACGGTGTCGGTGACGGTGCGCGACAACGGTCCCGGCATCGCGCCCGAGCACCTGCCGCGCCTCACCGAGCGTTTCTACCGGGTGGACAGCGGGCGCCAGGACCGGGGCACCGGGCTGCGGCTCGCCATCGTCAAGCACATCCTGACGCGGCACCACGGACGGCTGACCATCGACAGCACCGTGGGGGAGGGGGCTGCCTTCACCGTCCGCCTCGCGCTGGTGAAGAGTCCGTCGCCAGGTCTGGCCGAGGGGTCCGTCGTTCAGGAAAATCAAAGACTTATGGTGTCATAAAACTTTTATCGCGGTGTCATAAGCCTGCAATGGCCCATGCCCTAGGTGGGCGGGCCGCGCCCGCGGCGGGCGATACCGCGCGCCGGGCGCGCCGCACCATCCCACCACAAGGGACAGATACCGTGAGGATCACCCAAGTCAGCGCGATCGCGCTCGCGAGCGCTGGAATGCTCTATGCCGGCGCAGCCGAGGCCCGGGACCGCATCAGCATCGTCGGCTCCTCGACCGTGTTTCCGTACACCCAGGCCGTGGCGGAGCAGTTCGCCAACGCCACCGAGTTCGCGGCGCCCGTCGTGGAGTCGACCGGCACGGGCGGCGGCATGCAGATCTTCTGCGGCGGCGTCGGTCCGGACCATGCCGACATCACCGGCGCTTCCCGCTCGATGAAGCCGTCAGAGTTCGAACTTTGCCAGACGAACGGCGTCGACAGCATCACCGAGGTGCAGATCGGCTCCGACGGGCTTTCCCTCGCGATGTCGCGGGAGAACCCGGCGGATCTCGACCTCACCAAGCAGGAGATCTTCCAGGCGCTCGCGGCGCAGGTCCCTGTCGACGGTGAACTCGTCGACAACCCCTACACGCGCTGGTCGCAGATCAACCCGGACCTGCCGGACATCGAGATCACGGTGTTCGGCCCCCCGCCGAAGTCGGGTACCCGCGACGCGTTCGTCGAACTCGCCATGCACGCCGGCTGCAACGGGTTCGATATGCTCGCCGAGCTCGAGGAAACCGACGAAGACCGCTGGGAAGAGGTCTGCTCGCGCATGCGCAGCGACGGCCCGTTCATCGAGGCCGGCGAGAACGACAACCTCATCGTCCAGCGTCTGAACGCGGATCCGAACGCTCTCGGCATCTTCGGCTTCTCGTTCCTGTACGAGAACCAGGACACGCTGAAGCCGGTGGCCGTCGGTGGCGTCGACCCGTCGTTCGAGACCATCGAGAGCGGTGACTACGGCATTTCGCGTCCGCTGTTCTTCTACATCAAGAACGCCCACCGCGGTGCCATTCCGGGCCTCGAGCAGTTCATCGCCGAGTACGTGTCGGAAGACTCGATGGGGCCGGGCGGCTACCTGACCGAGCGCGGTCTCGTTCCGCTGAACGACAGCCGCCGGGAGCAGGTGCAGGCGGCCGCCCTCGAGGGCGAGCCGATGTCGGCGCCGAACTGATCTCATCCGACTGACGAGAGACGACCGCCGGCGAGCCTCGCCGGCGGTCGCTTCCTTCATGATGTTCGGGGCGGCCGCGGAGCCCCCTTTTCCAGACCGCCGAGAGGTTGGCCGATGGTCGGCTACGCGTTCCTGCTCATCATCGCGATGTCACTTGTGGCCTTCTACGTCGGCCGCAGCACCGCATCGGGCTTCGCGACCGCCGGGCAGAGCCTGCATTCGCTGCCCGGCTACCATGGCGCCTTCGTCGCCGTATGGGTCGGTATTCCGGCCTTCTTCCTCGTCCTTTTGTGGGCGCTCATGCAGGATTCGGTCGTCGAGCAGCTGATCGTCACGAGCCTGCCTCCCAACATGACGACGGGCGCGAGCGACGCGCAGATCAATCTTTACCTGCAGGAAATCCGGAACGTTGCGAGCGGGCAGATATTCGGGCAACCGAGCCCCGAGATCGTCTCGGCCGCCGAACGGCTCGTCGCGTGGCAGTGGATCGCCCGCTGGGCCATGCTGGTAGTCATCCTCGCCCTGATGCTCGTCACCCTTTTCGTCGCCCGACAGCGGCTTGCGCCGCGCTTTCGCGCACGTAACAACGTCGAGCGCGTGATCTCGGGGCTCATGATCGCCTGCGCTGTCGTCGCGATCCTGACGACCATCGGCATCATCGTATCCCTCGTCTACGAGGCCTGGGCGTTCTTTCGCCTGGTCCCGATCCACGAGTTCCTGTTCGGCTTTTCATGGGAGCCCCAGATCGCCATCCGCTCCGATCAGGTCGCCGCCGAGGGCGCCTTCGGCGCGATCCCCGTCTTTACCGGCACCATCCTGATCGCGACCATCGCGATGCTGGTCGCGACACCGATCGGCCTGTTCACGGCGATCTACCTCACCGAGTATGCGTCCGAGCGCATGCAGGCGATCGTGAAGCCGGTTCTCGAGATCCTCGCCGGCATACCGACCGTCGTCTACGGCTTCTTCGCCGTCCTCATCGTCGCCCCCGCCATGCGCGACTTCGGGTCGATGCTCGGGATCGCCGTCTCGCCGAACAGCGCGCTCGCCGCGGGCGCGGTGATGGGGATTATGATCATTCCGTTCATCTCGTCCCTGTCGGACGACGCCATTCGCGCCGTTCCACGCTCCATGCGGGACGGGTCGCTCGCCCTCGGTGCCACGCGGGGGGAGACCATGGTTCAGGTCCTCCTGCCGGCCGCACTGCCCGGGATCGTCGGTGGCATCCTGCTGGCGGTGAGTCGGGCGATCGGCGAGACCATGATCGTGGTCATGGCGGCTGGCATCATCGCGAGCCTGACCTTCAATCCGATCGACAGCGTGACGACCGTGACCGTCCAGATCGTGACGCTCCTGATCGGCGACACCGCCTTCGACAACCCGAAGACCCTTGCCGCCTTCGCGCTCGGGCTGATGCTGTTCGTCATCACGCTGATACTGAACGTCGTCGCCCTCCGTCTGGTGCGGAAGTATCGAGAGCAGTATGACTGACATGAGTGCGAAGTCCGACAACATCGCGTCGTCGACCGCTGGCAGCGGCGTCTGGGATACCGATGCGGCCTCTGCGAACCGGCGGCGACGGCACCGGTCCGACCGACACCTCCAGTTTCTCGGAATAGCGGCGATCTCCACGGCGATCGGGCTGCTCGCGATCCTGCTGACGTCGTTGATCGTGAACGGCTACCAGGCCTTCGTGCAGACCATGATCACCGTCCCGATAACGCTCGACGCCGCGGAGATCGATGCGGACAATCCGCGGGCCGGCGATTATCGGGCAATCCTGCGCCAGTCTTTGACCGCGGATTTTCCCGACCTGGATCCTGACAAGATCCGCACTCTCCAGTCGATGCTGCCGCGGAATGCCCAATTTATCATCCGCGACCGGGTGATCGCCGACCCGTCCCTGATCGGTCGAACCGTTCCGATGGCGATACCGGCTGCCGACCCCATCGACCAGCTCAACAAGGGAGCGATCAGCCGAGAAACGCCGGACAGCCGTCGGCGCGTCTCGGACGCGGAGATCGCCTTGTTCGACGAGCTGGACCGCCGCGCCATGGTCTCGGCACCTTTCAACTGGGGGCTGTTCTTCAACGCCGACAGCCGGTTCCCGGAACTGGCGGGCCTGGCGGGCGCGATCGTCGGGTCATTCTATGCCCTTCTCGTATGCTTCCTGATCAGCTTCCCGGTCGGGATCGCCGCCGCCGTCTACCTGGAGGAGTTCGCGCCGAAGAACCGCTGGACCGACCTGATCGAGGTGAACATCAACAACTTGGCTGCAGTGCCGTCCATCGTTTTCGGTTTGCTGGGTCTTGCCGTCTTCATCCAGATATTCGGTCTGCCACGCTCTGCCCCGCTGGTCGGGGGTATGGTGCTCGCGCTGATGACCCTTCCGACGATCATCATCGTGACGCGAGCGGCGCTGAAGTCGGTCCCGCCGTCAATCAGGGAGGGGGCGCTCGGCATGGGCGCGTCCAGGCATCAGGTGGTCATGCACCACATCCTGCCGCTGGCGATGCCGGGCATCCTGACCGGGACCATCATCGGCCTGGCGCAGGCCCTCGGCGAGACCGCCCCCTTGCTGCTGATCGGCATGAACGCCTTCATCACCAGCCCGCCTGGGGGGATCCTGGACCCGTCGACCGCGCTTCCGACCCAGATCTTCATCTGGGCCGACAGTCCCGAGCGTGGCTTCGTCGCTCGCACGTCGGCAGGCATTCTCGTGCTGCTTGGCTTTCTTTTCTTCATGAATGCGCTTGCGATCATCCTTCGCAACCGCCTGCAGAGAAGATGGTAGGCATCGTGCCATTCACTGTTTCCATCCTGAAATGATGACGCGGGACCAGAAAATGAAGGTGGCTGTGGACGAACTGACGCCGGAGCGGTTCCAGACCATCCGGATCCCGGATCCGGACCCACGCAGGCCGAGTGTCGTCGCTTCGGACGTCAATGTCTTCTACGGCACGAAACAGGCATTGTTTGATGTCTCGAACGATATCCCTGAGAGGGCGGTGACCGCTTTCATCGGCCCGTCCGGTTGCGGCAAGTCGACGTTCCCTCGTTGCATCAACCGGATGAACGACACCATCGACGCGTGCCGTGTCACCGGCAAAATCGAGCTCGATGGTCGCGACATAAACGATCCGGACCTCGACGTGGTTGAACTGCGCGCCCGCGTCGGCATGGTGTTCCAGAAGCCGAACCCGTTCCCGAAGTCGATCTTCGAGAACATCGCCTACGGGCCGCGGATCCACGGCCTCGCCTCGGGGAAGGCGGCGCTCGAGGAGGTCGTGGAAAGGAGCCTGCGCCGCGCGGGCCTCTGGGAGGAGGTGAAGGACCGCCTTGGCGAGGCGGGCACCGGCCTGTCGGGCGGGCAGCAGCAGCGCCTGTGCATCGCGCGGGCCATCGCCGTCAGCCCGGAGTTCATCCTGATGGACGAGCCGTGCTCGGCCCTCGACCCGATCGCCACCGCCAAGGTGGAGGAGCTGATCGAGGAGCTGCGCGAGCACTACACCATCGTGATCGTCACCCACTCCATGCAGCAGGCGGCCCGCGTGTCCCAGCGCACCGCCTTCTTCCACCTCGGCACCCTCGTGGAGGAGGGGCCGACGGAGGTGATCTTCAATGACCCGACCGAGCCGCGCACCCGCGACTACATCACCGGCGTGTTCGGCTGAGCTGGCGCCGGGCCGGGCAGGCACCGAGACTGGCCGTGCCCCGCTCCGGTCATCGGCCGGGGGCGGGTCACGGCACGGGGACGATCGAGACCATGACGGAGAGCGAACACGGTGGCGAGGACGCCGGGCTGAAGCGGGAGCTGACCGGCCTCCGGGCGAAGATCGCGGAGATGGGGGGCCTTGCCGAGCGCCTCGTCCTCGACAGCCTGACGGCCCTGTCGGGCGCGGACGCGGACCTCGCCCGCACGGTGATCGGCGCCGACGCGCGGCTCGACGCCATGCAGCGGGACCTCGAGTACACGGCCATCTCGCTGATCGCCGCCCACCAGCCGGTCGACAAGGACCTGCGCCAGGTGATCGCGGCCATGCGAATCTCCGGCGACCTCGAGCGGGTGGGCGACCTCGCCAAGAACACCGCCAAGCGCGTCCTCGCCATGGAGCATCGCTTCCACTCCCAGCGCCTGTTCTTCGGCGTCGAGCAGATGTCCGACATCGCGCACGCGCAGCTGAAGACGGTGCTCGACGCCTTCACCACCCAGGACCTCGTCGCCGCCCGCGACGTGCGCGACCGCGACGGCGAGGTGGACGCGATCTACACGTCCCTGTTCCGCGAGCTCCTCACCTACATGATGGAGGATCCGCGGAACATCACGATCTGCACCCACCTGTTGTTCTGCGCCAAGAACATCGAGCGGATCGGGGACCACGCCACCAACATCGCCGAGGACATCCACTTCCTCGTCACCGGCGAGCAGCTTCCCGAGGACCGGCCGAAGCGGGACGTCACCAGCCTGATCCCGGCCGACTTCGGAGACGAACGCTAAGGGGACGGCGAGGCGCCGGTGAGGCACGCCCGCCGGACGGGGCGGGCAGGGCCCTCGCCGTGCGCGCCGGGGACACGGGCCGATGCCGAAGGTGATGATCGTCGAGGACGAGGAGCCGTTGACGCTCCTGTTGCGCTACAACCTGGAGGCGGACGGCTTCCAGGTGGACGCCTGCGCCCGGGGCGACGAGGCGGAGCTGCGCCTGCGCGAGAACGTCCCGGACATCGTGGTGCTCGACTGGATGCTGCCGGGGCTGTCCGGCATCGAGCTGTGCCGTCGCCTGCGCTCGCGCCCGCAGACCGAGCTCGTCCCCATCATCATGCTGACCGCGCGGGGCGAGGAGACGGAGCGCATCCGCGGCCTGTCCACGGGCGCGGACGACTACGTGGTCAAGCCCTTCTCGATCCCGGAGCTGCTGGCGCGGATCCGTGCCGTCCTGCGGCGCACCAAGCCCGAGACGGTCTCCTCCGTCCTGTCGGCGGGCGACATCGAGCTCGACCGGACGACCCACCGGGTTCGCCGCGGCGGCCGCGAGGTACACCTGGGGCCGACCGAGTTCCGCCTCCTCGAGTTCCTCATGCAGTCGCCGGGCCGCGTCTTCAGCCGCGAGCAACTCCTCGACGGGGTGTGGGGCCACGACGTCTACGTGGACGAGCGCACGGTCGACGTCCACGTGGGCCGCCTGCGCAAGGCCATCAACCGGGGCAAGGCCCGCGACCCGATCCGGACCGTGCGCGGCGCGGGCTACGCCTTCGACGACCAGTTCGGCGCGGGCGGCCGGGCCTGAGCCGCCGGTCAGCCCTCGGCCTTCGAGCGCTGGCGGTTCTGGAAGGCCCGCTCCAGGTGCTGGGCGCAGTAGGGCTGGCCGGGCTCCGTGCGATGGCCGCAGAAGGCGAAGCCGGGCTCGGCCGGGTCGCCGAGCGGCCAGCGGCAGGTGGAGGAGCCGAGCTCGGCGATGGTGACGCCGGTCCTGAGCGGCACCACCTCGGCCTTCGCCGCCGGCGCCGCTTCCTCCTCTTCCACCGGCAGCGCCTTGAGGACGGTGTTGCCGACGCTGAGGGCCCGGTGGAGGGCCGGCTGGGGCGCCGCCACGCGCATGCTTGCCGGGGCGGGCGCGGCCGGGACCGGGGCAGGCGCGGCCGGGGCCGGGCGCTCCGCCGGCCGGGCCGCCTTGGCGGCCGGGCGCGGCTCGACCCGTCCCTTGCCGCCGCGGCCCGACAGGCCGAGCCGGTGGATCTTGCCGATCACCGCGTTGCGGGTGACGTCCCCGAGGGCGGTCGCGATCTGGCTCGCCGACAGGCCGTCCGCCCAGAGGGTCTTGAGCCGCTCGATGCGGTCCTCGGTCCAGGCCATGGAGACACCCCTCGCGCTTGTCTCGCGGCGGGCGGACGACGGGCGCAACGAACCGTGGCGGCGAACCCTGCCGCGCGGCCTTCCCCGCCGTTCCCACCGGTTGTCCACAGGCCACCAGATGTGTAGCCTCGCGCCGGGCGAGGTACGATATGTCGTGGCCCCATGAGCTGAAAGCTACAATATCGGGTGAATCGGCGGCAACCATCGGACGCCGCGTCCGCGGCTTCCGTGCGGGTTTTCCCCATCTGAGGCGCATTGCGCGGGTTTCAGCTTGCCAGCCCGGCCGCGGGGCGGGGCTCGCGCCCACGAGCGTGGCGCGCGCGGCCGCCCCGGGGACGCGCCGGGGCGGGGCGGCGGCAGGTCGGCCCCGCGCCGCCCGCTCTGGCGCCGCGCGCCGATGCGGGTTATCCACGACTTTCCCGCCGGTGGATGCCGCCGGGCCGTGGCCGCGTGCCCGTTTCCCAACCCCCGATCGGAGACAGACTCCCGATGTCCCTCGATGCCCTCTTTCCGACCTATGCCCGGACGAACGTCGCGTTCGAGACCGGCCGAGGCGCCTGGCTCGAGGGTTCGGACGGGCGACGTTACCTCGACTTCGGCTCCGGCATCGCCGTGACGGCCCTCGGCCACGCCCATCCCCATCTCGTGGAGACGCTGAAGGCCCACGCCGACCAGGTGTGGCACACCTCCAACCTCTACCGGATTCCGGAGCAGGAGCGGCTCGCCGAGCGGCTGGTGGCCAGCACCTTCGCCGACCGCGTCTTCTTCTCCAACTCCGGCGCGGAGGCCGTCGAGGCCGCCATCAAGACCGCCCGGCGCTACCACCACGACCGGGGCGCGCCCGAGCGGCACCGGATCGTGACCATGCAGGGCGCCTTCCACGGCCGCACCCTCGCCACCATCGCCGCGGGCGGCTCGCCGAAATACCTCGAGGGCTTCGGGCCGCCGCTGCCGGGCTTCGACCAGGTGCCGTTCGGCGACGTGGCGGCGGTGCGCGCCGCCGTCGGCCCCGAGACGGCGGCGATCCTCGTGGAGCCGATCCAGGGCGAGGGCGGCATCCGCCCCCTCGGCCGGCAGACGCTCGCCGAGCTGCGCAAGATCGCCGACGAGGCGGGCATCCTCCTCATCTTCGACGAGGTGCAGTCCGGCATCGGCCGCACCGGCACCTTCTTCGCCCACGAGCAGGCGGGCGTCGCGCCCGACATCCTGGCCTCCGCCAAGGCCATCGGCGGCGGCTTCCCCCTCGGCGCATGCCTCGCCACGGAGGAGGCGGGGGCGGGGATGGTGCCCGGCACCCACGGCTCCACCTACGGCGGCAACGCGCTCGCCTGCGCCATCGGCAACGCCGTCCTCGACGTCGTCCTCGCCGACGGATTCCTCGAGGGCGTGCGCGAGAAGGGCAGGGACTTCCGCCAGCGCCTCGCGGCCGTCGTGGACGACGCGCCAGAGGTGTTCGAGACCCTGCGCGGCGAGGGGCTGATGCTCGGCCTCAAGTGCCGGGCGGCGGCCGGCGACGTGGTGGTCGCCGCGCGGGAAGAGGGGCTTCTCACCGTGCCCGCGGGCGACAACACCGTGCGCCTCCTGCCGCCCCTCGTCGCGGAGGAGGCGGACCTTTCCGCCGCCCTCGACATGCTGTCGGGCGCCGCGCGCCGCGTGTCGGCCGCCGCGGCCAGCGGACCGGGGGCGCACTGATGGCCGGCGCGAACGGCGCCCCGCGGCACTTCCTCACCATCGAGGACGTCGCCGCGGCCGACCTCCGGGCCATCATGGACGACGCGCTCGCCATGAAGCGGGCGCGCACCCGCCGCCGCCCGAAGGAGGGGCCGCTCGCGGGCCTCGTCCTCGCCATGGTGTTCGAGCGGCCGTCCACCCGCACCCGCGTCTCGTTCGACGTCGCCATGCGCGAGCTCGGCGGCGAGACGCTGATGCTGACGGGCCAGGAGATGCAGCTCGGCCGCGGCGAGACCATCTCGGACACCGCGCGCGTCCTGTCGCGCTACGTCGACGCGATCATGATCCGCATCCTCGACGACGACGCCCTGCGCGAGCTCGCCGAGCACGCGACCGTGCCCGTCATCAACGGGCTCACGAAGGCGAGCCACCCCTGCCAGATCATGGCCGACGTCATGACCTACGAGGAGCACAAGGGGCCGATCGCGGGGCGCACGGTGGCGTGGACGGGCGACGGCAACAACGTGTGCGCCTCCTGGATCCAGGCCGCGCCGAAGTTCGGCTTCCGCCTGCGGATCGCCACGCCCGCGATCCTCGCCCCCCGCGCCGACGAGGTCGAGCGGGCGCGCGCGGCGGGCGGCGAGATCGTCGTGACGGAGGATCCGGCGGAGGCCGTCGACGGCGCCGACTGCGTCGTCACCGACACGTGGCTGTCGATGGGCGACCGCGAGCGCGAGCGGCGGCACAATCTCTTGAGGCCCTACCAGGTCAACGAGGCCCTCATGGCA
>CAZJNX010000062.1:0-22202 GCA_964547415.1 uncultured Hyphomicrobiales bacterium | reverse complement strand
CTGCGGCACCGCGATCGCGCAGCGTCACCCGCTTCACCGGGACCGGCCCGATGCCAGTCTGGACGGTCCGCTCCGGCCCGTAGCCGTGCCGCACGACGCGGGCACGGCCGTCCGGGAGGCGCTCCTCCCGCATTGCTTCGAGGAAGGCCTCGGCTTCCGCCTCCACCGCCTCAGCCAGCAGTCGGCGGGCCCCCTCGCGCAGCACCGACGTGAGCGGATCGGCGACATCCCCAGGGTGCTGGAACGACAGGATCGTGGTCTCTCCCTCCAAGGCGTATCGCTCCTTCCGGAGGTTCTGGCAGGCTCGTCACCCGCCTCGATACGCCGCCTTCCTCAGCCCCGCATCACCCACTTTCCGACCTAGCTCCGCGACCATCCAGGCACGGCCGACAGCGCGCACGTAGGGGATGTCGGCGACCGTGCAGCAGGTGGTCAGCCAGCGCTCGAGCCGCTCCTCGCCGTCCCGGGCGAGCCCGTCGGGGTAGTCGATGATCGGGTCGTAGCCGTTGTCGTGAGCCACGAGGTCGAGTGCCTCGCGCACGTCCTGCCGGGAAGGCTTGCGGACGAGCTCGGACTCCTGGAGCCACACGCGTGCCCGCGTCATGTCGAGGTCGGTCGACGCACGGGGAAAGCCTTCCGGATCCTCCTGCGTGCCGGGAAGGGGCGATGCGATCTCGGTCTCCGCCGTGAACCGATTGAAGGCGAGGACGCCCTGCCAGTGCGGGTGGTCGCGCAGAACGCGGCGGACATCTGCAAGGCCGGCCCCACCAGCCAGGAACTCCGGCTTCGGTGCATCCGCTCCGGCATCGGCCACCTCGCCGTGACCCTCCTCGTGTTCCGAGGGCCGCGGGTCCTCCTGTCCCGCCGGACAGGTCGTTGGCGACGGGTGAATCGGGCTTGTCGTCGGTGAGGCGAGAAGCATTCGGCTGATCGAAAGTATCCATCGTCTGGAGGCTCCTTTTGGAATGGAGGGACCTCCTGGCGATCCGCCCGCTGCCCTCTGCAGAAGACGGTCGCGCTGATCCCACCGAGCCTATAGCGACGACATCCTCCGGTTGACGCTTCGACGCAGCATATCCGCCCGTCGCTTATCGGGATGCTTCCTTCGCGCTCTGCCAACTGTCGGGTCCGGCTTGTCTGTGGCGCATAGCGGGACACGCCAGAGTTGCCCGGGCCGGGATCGTCCGCTTCGGTGGCGCAGCAGGAAGGCATCGAGCAGCCGGAAAGAGGGCCAACTCACCCCCCAGGCCTACCGACTGTGCCGCGGGCGGAGGCGCTCAGAGTGCCGACAGTGCGGATCTACGGGGCCGGCTCCATCCACTTCTTCCCGCGTACCCCGCCGTCCTCGCAAGACGGCAGGACGCGGCCATCGTCAGATGAGGAAGTCGCCGGCACCGAGCGCGTCGCCGGCAACGCCGAACAGAGCGATCGTGTCCGTGCCGACCGAGACGACGGCATCGTTCGCGTTCTCGGACACGCCGACGTCGCCGAGGTCGCCGACGGCCGCGTGGGCGCGCAGGTCGATCAGGTCCTCGCCCGACTCGAGGCCCTCGATCCCGTCGTGGCCGTCGCCGGGAATGCGGCGTCTGCGGCCTTCGCCTCCGGAGGCACCAGTCGGTGACGACACTGCGCCGCACCACCGCCGGCTCCGCCTCGCCCGATGCGTCCTCGGCATGGGTTTCCCGTGGCGCGGAGCAGCCGTGGGCAAGCGCTCCAAGGCTCGGGGTAGGGTGGTGGTAGCCCGCGGGCGCCGTCGCTCGCACACGGGCTTCCCCCGCGCTCGGCGGCTTCACGATCCAAAAAGCCTACGGGGGCGCACCTTCAGTCCGATGGATTCCCCAGGGCAGGTGCTTGGCGCCGGGGCTCCATCGTCGCACCTCCAAGCCCTCGCGAGCGACCTGCGGCACCATGGGCGCGATTGCGTCCGCGTGGGGCTTCGTGCACCTGAACGGCTGCTCAACCGGGTGCTCAACAAGTCTGCTCAACAATGGAGGCTGAGGGGCCAAGCAAGAGATTGAAATTGCTAGGATTTGGTCGGATGGCTGGGGGACCAGGATTCGAACCTGGACTAACGGAGTCAGAGTCCGCTGTTCTACCGTTAAACTATCCCCCAAGACGCTCCGGGTCGCGCGCTCGTACCGGGTGGAGCGACAACGCACGGCGGGACGCGAAAGTTCGCCGCCCCGACGGAGGTGGTGTGCAGGGTGGTGCCGGCAGGCATCGACGCCGTGAGGGGTAACGTGAGCGGGCGGACGGGTCAAGAGCTCGTGCCGGGACCTGTCCGGCGGGCGCGGGGAACCCGATCCGTCCGGGGCTGATCGGGCGACCGGCGAAGCGGGGGCGGGCCGACGGGATCGGGCCGCGCGTCAGCGCCCGGTGAGCGGCGTCGCGGCGCCGGGCGGGGGCGCCACGGCGACGGGGGGCGGCATCGGCGTCATGGCGAAGGGGTCGGCCGCGCGGGCGGCGGGCGTGGCCGAGCGGCGGATGAGGCGGCCGATGTCGTCGATGCCCGCGTCCGTGGCTTCCTCCTCGGCGGACCCGTCGGCCGGCGGGCGCCCCGGCGGCGAGGCGACGTCCCCGTCCGCCGGCGGTGCGTCGGCGGACCTCTCGCCGCCGGGCGCGGCCGCGGAGGGGCCTTCGCGCTCCGCCGCCCCGTCGGGGGGCGGCGACGCGCCGTCCGCGGCGCGTCGGGCGGCGTCCCGGACGATTTCCGCCTCGAGACGCTCCACCTCCCGCGCACGCCGCTCGATGGCCCGGGCCGTCAGCGCGTTCACGAGGCCCGTCGCGGACACGGCGGCGTCGGGCCCGGACAGGTTGCCCTCCAGGGAGACGGCGAGGGACGGCGCCACGGCGAGCGGGTCCCGTGCCGGCAGCGCGACCTCGACGCGGGCGTCCACAGTCCCGTCCACGAGACCGATGCGGCCGGACGCCGAGACCTGCGCCGCCTCGCCGTCCGGACCGGTCGCTGTCAGGTCCACGGGGCCGAACACGACCGACCCTTCCGCGACCGTGAAGGCGACCTCCGCCTGGTGCGCGCGCAGCGCCCCCGTCAGGAGCCGCTCGTCGAGAAAGGCGGAAACGGCGGCCGGCGACAGGACGATGCGTTCGGCCTCCACCGCCGCCTCGGCGGCCGCGAACAGGCCCGGTCCGAGGGCCTCGACCCGCAGGTCCCGCAGGGACAGGGCGCCGCTCCCCCCGAGCCCGTCGAGGATGGCCGACACGCTCGGCCCCCCGCCCGCGAGGTCGGCCACGAGGTCGGCCCGACCGGCCGCCAGCGGGCCGTCCGGCCCGGCCGGGACGAACGGGGCGAGGGACACGTCCTTCAGCGCGATCCGGCCGGTGGCCGTGGCGAGCTCGCCAGCGCGCGTGAGCGTCAGCGCGCCCGACAGCCGCCCGCCCGCGAGACGACCCGAGACGGCCGACAGGGACAGCCGGCCCTGCGACCGGGAAAGGGCGAGGGAGGCGTCCTCCACCGTGCGGCCGGCGAGATCGAGGGTCGGCGTCGTCAGGGCGAGGTCGATGTCGAGGCCGGCGAGGCGCGGGGGGCCGAGGGGGGCCTCGGGGATCCCCCCTTCGACGGGGGCGACGGCCTCCGGGCCGAGGACAAGGCCGGACAGGAAGGACAGGCTCGCCCCGCTGACCGCGAGTTCGCCCGAAAGGGCCGGCCGCTCCCCATCGCGGGCGAGGACGAGCGTGCCGCTCGCGCCGACGCCCGCGACCGAGGCCTCGAGCGAGGACAGGACGAGGCGCCCGCCCTCCACCGAGGCGTCGGCGGCGAGGCGGCCCGGAACGCTCCCGACGAGGCGCGGGAAGGTCATCCCGGCGAGGAGGGCGGCCTCCGTCACGTCCTCGCCCGCGAGGGTGAGGGCGACGCCCCGCACCGGATCGGCCGCGCCCGGCACGAGGAAGCCCTCCGCGGCGACCTCGAGACTGAGAAGGCGGCCGGAGACGCCTGCCGCGAGACCGTCGGCGGCGGACCCGTCGAGGGTGAAGGACAGCCGGCTCGCCTCGCCCTCGCCCACGGGCACCACGGGCAGGCCGAAGGCGGCGAGGAGCCTCGCCCCGTCCCTCGCCGCCACCTCGCCCGAGACGGTGAGGGGCGCCGACCGCCAGTCGGCGGGGGCGCCGGAAAGGCGCGCGTCGGCCGACAGCGCCGTCTCGCCCGCGGTGCCGGACAGGCGCACGGCGAGCCCGTCCCCGGCCGCCCCTTCGATGCGCGCGTCGAGCGCCAGCGGTGCGAGGCGGGGGGCGGCGGCGGCGAGCCAGCCCGTCACCGCCGCCTCGGGTGCGAGGCGGGCGAGGATGCCGACGAGCCCGTCGATGGCGCCCGCCTCGAGGCTCGCCTCGATCGTGCCCTCCGGGGCGCTGAAGAGCCGCTCGATGGTGCCGGCCGCGGTCAGGGTGGCCCCGCCGAGGCTGTCGAGGTGGAGGCGGTCGATGGCGAGGGTGCCCCGGGCGAGGGTGACGCCCGCCGACAGCCCGTCGCCGGAGAAGTCGCCGGCCGTGACGGTCGCCGCCTCGAGGTCGAGGTCGAGGCCGGCCGGCGCGGCGCCCCCGGCCATCGCGGGGGCGAGGGCGATGCGCAGGAGGTCGGCCGCCGCGCCGATGTCGAGGGTCCGCGCGTCGAGGGCGAGGGAGAGGGACCCCGCGCCGCCGCCCCGGCCGCTCCGCCAGGCGAGGCTGCCCGTCGCCTCCGTGCCGGGGAGGGCGAGGGAAAGGTCGGTGACGGCGAGCGCCCCGTTCCCGGCGGCGAGGCGGCCGGAGGCCTCGAGCGCGCCGAGGAGGACGGCGGGCGTCGCCCCCCCGGCACCCCGCCACCATCGCACGAGCCGCGCGGGCCGGTCGACGCTGAGGGAGACCGGCCCCTCGAAGCTCGGTGCGGCGCCCGCGGCGAGGAATCCTTCCGCGCGCACCGCCCCGTCCCCCGGAAGGCGCGCCCGCGCTCCCTCGACGGACAGCCCGTCGGCGAGGAGGGTGGCCTCGACCGCGACGTCGCGTACGAGGTCGCCGCCCACCACGACCGTCTCGATGGCGACGCTCACGGTGCCGACGGCACCGGGCCGCGGGAGGGCGGCGATCGCGGGCAGGAGCCGGGCGAGCGGCTCGCCCGCCCCGTCCGTCTCGTCCGGCGCGCGGCCCGCGAGGCGGTCGAGGTCGAGCTGGCGGGCGGCCAGGCGCGCCGCGAACGGCGCGTTGCCGGTCAGCGGCACGGCGAGCGCCCCGGTGAGGGTGGTGGCGAGGGCCTCGCCCCCGACGCGGGCCTCGATCTCCCGGACGAGGAGGTCGTCGGCGTCGATCTCGATCTGACCGGCCAGCGTCCAGGGAACCGTCCGGAAGGCCCCCGGCCCGGTTTCGCCCGCCACGAGGGCGCCGAGGGCGGCCTCGTCCGCCTCGTCCGTGCCGGCGCCGCCCCCGCTCACCTGGATGTCGCCGGCGAAGGACGGCGCCCCGTCCGCAAGGCGCACGGTCCCGTCGACCGACAGGGTGAGCGGCGCGTCGCGCGGCGCGAGGCTCGCCCGGAGCACGAGGCCGTCCCCGTCCATCCGCCCGGTCGACAGGTCGATCGCCAGGCGCTCGCCGAACAGGTCGACGAACCCGTCGACGGAGAACGGCCCCTTCAGGCTGCGGGCCGCGCCGACGGCGTCGATCTCGCTCACCACGACCGGCGCGTTCCGCCGGGCGTCGTCCACCACGAGGCGGCCGGCGAGGACGGCGAGGCTCGCCACCTCCACCGCGTCGGTGTCGAACCACTCGCCCGGCGGGGCGCTGAGCGCGATCGGCGGCGGCACGAGCCGGCCCTCGCCGTCCACGGCGAGGGTGAGGACGGGCCGGCCGAGCCACAGGTCCGCGATCCGCACGTTGCCGCTGAGGAGCGGCGGCAGCTCCACGTCGATCTCCACCTCGGCCGCCTCGAGGACCGGCTTCTCGCGCGGGCCGACGCGCACGTCCGTCAGGATGAGGCGGGGGACCGGCAGGAGGCGCACGTCCACGTCCCCGAGGAGGGCGACGTCGGTGCCGAGCACCTCCTCGGCGCGCTCCTCGATGAAGGCGCGCTGGGTCGTCCAATCGACGAAGTAGGGGCCGACCAGCGCCGCGAACAGCGCCAGCACGAGGGCGGTGGCGAGTGTTATGAAGACGCCGTTCAGCAACCGGTCCCTCCGAGGAAGGGGCCCCCGCGCCCGTGAGCCTGCGGCGGACGGCGGGACGGCGCGCACCCCCGCGCCGTCAGCCGAGGATCTTGCCGGGGTTCAGGATGTCGTCCGGGTCGAGCGCGCGCTTGATGGCGCGCATGACGTCGACGCCGGGCCCGAGCTCCCGCCGCAGGTACTTCATCTTGCCCTGGCCGATGCCGTGCTCGCCCGTGCAGGTGCCCTCCATGCGGATCGCGCGGAGCGCGAGGCGTTCCATGAAGGCCTCGGCCCGGGCGATCTCGTCCGGGCTGTCCATGTCGACGAGGACGAGGGTGTGAAAGTTCCCGTCGCCCACGTGGCCGACGATGGGGGCGATGAAGCCCGCCTCGTCGAGGTCCGCCTTGGTCTCGGCGATGCACTCGGCAAGGCGCGAGATGGGCACGCACACGTCCGTCGCGATGCCGCGGGCGCCGGGCCTCAGGAGGAAGGACGCCCAGTAGGCGTCGTGCCGGGCCTGCCACAGCCGCGTGCGCTCCTCCGGCCGGGTCGACCAGTCGAACGGTCCGCCGCCGTACTCCTCCGCGATGGCGGCGACCGTCTCTGCCTGTTCCTGCACGCCCGTCCCGGAGCCGTGGAACTCGAGGAAGAGGGTCGGCCGCTCGGGAAGGTCGAGCTTCGAATAGAGGTTGCAGGCGCGGACCTGGACGCTGTCGAGGAGCTCGATCCGCGCCACGGGCACGCCGCACTGGATGGTGGCGATCACCGCCTGGCACGCGCCGTCGAGGGTCTCGAACGGGCAGACGGCCGCCGAGATCGCTTCCGGGATGCCCGACAGGCGCAGGGTGAGCCCGGTGATGATGCCGAGCGTTCCCTCCGAGCCGACGATGAGGCGGGTGAGGTCGTAGCCCGCGGAGGACTTCCGGGCCCGGCCGCCGGTCCTGACCACCGTGCCGTCGGCCGTGACGGCGGTGAGGGCGATCACGTTGTCGCGCATGGTGCCGTAGCGCACGGCGTTGGTGCCGGAGGCGCGGGTGGCGGCCATGCCGCCGAGGGTGGCGTCGGCGCCCGGGTCGATCGGGAAGAACAGGCCCTGGTCGCGCAGGTGTTCGTTGAGCTGCTTGCGGGTGATGCCGGGCTCGACCACGCAGTCGAGGTCCTCCGCGTTGACGGAAAGGATCCGGTTCATGCGCGAGAAGTCCACCGAGATGCCGCCGCCCGGCGCGTTCACGTGGCCCTCGAGGGAGGAGCCGACGCCGAAGGGGACGACGGGCACGCGGTGCTCGGCGCAGGTGCGCACGACCTCGGCCACCTCCTCGCCGCTCTCCACGAACACCACCGCGTCCGGCGCCTCGTTGGGCAGCCAGGTGGTGGTATGGGCGTGCTGCTCGCGGATCGCGCGGCCGGTCTCGCACCGCTCGCCGAATCGCTGCTTCAGGATCGGGAGCGCCGCCGCGACCCCCGCCTCGTTGCGCGCAACCGTCCGGATGGCCTCGATGCCCACCGGTGGCGTCCTCCCCTCCGTTTCCCGTCTTCAACCCGCGCGCGGTTGGGCCGGTTCGGCCGGTTCGGCCGGCTCGCCCGTCCGTGCGCCGCACCCCGCCTCGCAGCGATGCCGCGCGCGCGGTTGCCAAAACCTTCAGGACCCTAGCAGACTGGGGCCGGTGCCAAAAGGCCGCGTGGCGCGCTGCGCCGCGCGGTGGCTGCGCCGCCTTGCCGCCCCGCCGTCCGGGGCCGTCCGCCGACGAGGGAGGAGACGCTGACAGATCGGGTTGAAGACGGCTGGTTCCTGGGCCCGGTGGTCGTGCCGGAGCCGGGCTGGATCGACCACAACGGCCATCTCAACATGGCCTACTACCACGTGATCTTCGACAGGGCGGTGGACGCCGCATTCGACGCGATGGACATCGGCCACGCCTACGTGGCGCGGACGACGTACTCGTTCTTCACCGTCGAGGTCCACGTCTGTTACCTGGACGAGGTGCGCCCCACCGACGAGGTGCGGGTGCGCGTGCGCGTGATCGGCCACGACGAGAAGCGCATCCACGTCTTCGAGGAGATGGAGAACCTGACGAGCGGCAAGATCGCCGCCACCTCGGAGACGCTCCTCATCCACATCGACATGGAGGCCCGCCGCGTGGCCCCGTTCCCGCCCGACGTCGCCGCGCGGGTGGCGGCGGGCTTTTCCCGCCAGGCCCACCTGCCGTTCCCGGAGCGGGCGGGCCGCCGCATCGCCCTCAAGGCGAAGGCCTGAGACCGCGGGCGGCGGCCCGAGCGCCGCCGCCCGCACCCACCGACCCGCCGGCGCCCAGCCGGCCGGACACCGGCGAGGGCGCCGCACGGGCGCCGGAGACGGTCGAGCGAGAAAGGCGGCGCCCGCCCCATGCCGAGGCCGCAGGATAGGCCCCCCGGGTTCGTCCGCGAGACCGTGCGTCTCATGCGGCAGACCATGCGGCGCGTGCGCGGCAACGTCCGCGCCTTCCTCGGCGACCGGCAGTTCGCGCTCTGGCTCATCGCCCTCGGGATCGGCGTCGGCACGGGTTGCGCGGCCGTCCTGTTCCGCCTGTCCATCGGCGCCGTGCAGTGGCTGTGGACCGGCACCCACTCGGAGATGAACCTCGCCGCCATCGCCGCCCAGCCTTGGTGGGTGGTGTTGCTGGCGCCGGTGGCCGGCGGCCTCGTCGTCGGCCTCGTCAACCAGCATTTCCTCGAGGGACGGCGGCCGGGCGGCGTCGCCGACGTGATCCAGGCACGCATCCAGGAGGGGAGGGGGCTCGGGTTCAAGAACGGGCTCCTGACGGCGATCGCGACCGCCATCAGCCTCGGCTCGGGCGCGAGCGCGGGCCGGGAGGGGCCGGTCGTCCACCTCGGCGCCACCATCGCGCTCGCCGCCTCGCGCTTCTTCACCATGTTCCAGCTCGACCAGGTGGGCCGGCGCATCCTGCTCGGCTGCGGCGTCGCGGGCGCCATCTCCGCCTCGTTCAACGCCCCGATCGCGGGCGTCCTGTTCGCCCACGAGGTGATCCTCGGCCACTACGCCATGCGCGCGTTCGTGCCGATCGTGATCGCCTCCATGTCGGGCTCCATCGTGAACCGCGTCTTCATCGGCGAGACGGCGGCCTTCGAGATCCCCGAGTACGCCATCGGCTCCATCCTGGAGCTGCCGGCCTTCGTGGTCCTCGGGGTGGTGGCGGCGGTGGTGGCGATCTCCTTCCAGTTCCTGCTCATCTTCTTCGACCAGGCGGCGCGCAGCCTCGTCCTGCCCGCCTGGTCGCGGCCCGTCCTCGGCGGGGTCGTCCTCGGCCTCGTCGGCATCGCCTTCCCGGAGGTCCTCGGCGTCGGCTACGAGGCGACCGACAGCGCCCTCAAGCAGCAGTACGACGCCCTCACCATGATCGCCCTCCTCGTGGTGAAGATGGTGGCGACGGCCCTCACCCTCGCCTCCCGCTTCGGCGGGGGCATCTTCTCCCCGTCGCTCTACCTCGGCGCCATGGCGGGCGGCGCCTTCGGCCTCATCGCCACGTCCATCTTCCCCGAGGTCTCCTCCGACCACGGGCTCTACGCGATCCTCGGCATGGGGGCGGTGGCGGCGGCGATGCTGGGGGCGCCGATATCCACCACCATGATCGTGTTCGAGCTCACCGGCGGCTATGCGCTCTCGATCGCCCTCCTCCTCACGGTCGCCATCGCCACCTCCCTGCACCAGGCGGTCCACGGCCGCTCCTTCTTCCAGTGGCAGCTCGACCAGCGGGGCGTCCTCGAGGGCCACCACTACTTCATGCAGACGGTGCGGGCCTCCACCATCATGAAGCCCGAGCCCGAGCCGCCGCCCGGCGAGGAGCCGCGCGGCGCGGAGGAGGGGGAGGCGTTCCTGCGACCGGCCGACCCGCTCCAGCGCATCCTCAACCTGTTCAACGAGACGGGCCTCGACGTCCTGCCCGTGCGCGAGGGGAAGGGGCTCCGGAAGGTCGGCACGGTCACCCACGTGGAGGCCCTGCGCGCCCTCAACAGCCGCCTGATCGCCCAGAGCGAGGAGGAGCACCGCTGAGCCGCCCGGGGCGGAACCGCCGCCCGTCGGCCGCCCTTACCCGGCGAGCCGCCGCGACGCGGTTGTGCGCTTTGGCGTCGCCCGCGGCGCCTCGCCGTCCGGCAGGGTTCGGCGCGCCGGAAAGGTCGGTCGCGGCGCGCCGATCTACCCGCGGCGCGCCCGGTCCTCGCCGTCCGGCGGGCGGGCGAGGACGCGCTCGGCGATGACGTCGAGCCGGGCGGCGAGGTTCGCCTGGGCCGCGTGGAGCTGGCCGAGGCGGCGCTCGGCCGCGGCGAGCGCAGCTTCGCCGTTGCCGTCCGCCGCGCGGCGGGCCGCCAGGGCGCGGGCCTCGGCGGCGGCCGCCCGGGCCGCCTCCCCGGCATCCGCCGCCGCGCGGGAGGCGGCGCCGGTGCGCTCCTCCAGCCGCAGGAGGGCATCGCCCGCCGACTGCAGCGAGCGGGCGAGGGTCACCATTTCGGCCGACAGGGCCTCGAGGCGCGCCTCGGTCGCCGCGACGCGGGCCTCGAGCCCCTCGAGCGCGGCCGCCTGCCCGGCGAGGGCGCCGCCCTCCACCGCGCCGATCCGCTCCGACAGCCGCTTCTCGCCCGCCGCCACGGCGCCGCGCAGCGCCCGCGCCTCGTCCTCGATCCGCGCCGAGACCGCGCGCCGCTCGCCGCTCGCCGCCTCCCGCTCCTCGCCGAGGCGCGCCTCGAGCCAGCGGTCGAAGCGGCGCCCGCGGGTGCGGCCGGAGGCGAGCCAGGCGGCGAGCGCCAGCACGAACACGGCCGCCGCCGCGCCGAGCAGCCACAGGTCGTGGGGGCTGCGGTCGATCAGGATGGCGGCCGCGGCGAGGGCGCCGGCGGCGATGATCCCGACCACCAGCGTGCCGAGCGCCCGCTCCGGCGGGGGCGCCGGCCCCGCGCCGGCCGGCCCGTCCGCCGCCCCTTCGGCGCCGTCGTCCGTCCCTTCGCCGTCCGCCATCTCGCCCTCCCGCCACCGAATCCCGCGCGGCGTCCTGCAACCGGTGCCGCCTTGCGGGCCGATCCGCAAGACCGGCGCGGCCGGATCGGCGCGCGGGGCGCCGGAGATGGCGGCTTCGGTTTCGCTCCGTGGCGAAAGTGCGTACACTTCGGGGCGATCCTGCCGGGTCCGGGTCGCGCCGGCGGCAAGGGCGAGGGGTGACGCGCCGGGCCGGCGCCGGACGGGTGACGGGATGGATCTGCCGAGGGGGAAGGGGGGCGCAGCGCGGCCGCGCGCGCCGCTCGGCTGGAAACGGCTCGACCGGGACGAGGGCTGGGCCCGTCCCGCCGTCGAGGAGCTGGAGCGCCGCCTCCTGCGCGACGCCGTCTTTCCCGAGCTCGCCGGCCCGGGTGGACGGGCGCTCGCCCACCTCACGGTGATCGACCCGTCGGCCCGCCCGTCGGAGCCGCGCCACATGGAGGCGCTCCGCCGGATCGTCGCGGCGGCGCGGCGGCTCGACGTGCCGCTCGCCGTCGTCGCCCACCGGGAGGCGGGGGAGGCGCTCGCCGGCGCCGGCGGGCGGCTGCCGATCGCGGCCGAGGACGGCGTCCACGACTGGGCGGAGATGGACGATGCGGCCCTCGCCCCCGCGCTGGCGCGGCTCGGGGAAAACCTGTCCTTCCTTCTCGCGGGGACGGGATCCGCCCCCGACCGGCACGTCCTCGTCCCCTTCACGGACGCGATCCTGTTCGCCCTCCTCGTGGACCGTCTCGCCGGCCTGCCCGCCCGGGAGCGCCCGTTCGTCCACCTCGTCCTGCCGTGGGACGAGGAGCGGTTGCCGAACGCGGACCGGGTGGGGGAGCCGGCGCGCCTCGTCAAGGCGGCGCGCGCCCTCAACCGCGAGGCGCCCCGCCTTTTCCTCTACGCCCCCTCGCGCCCGCTCGCCCGCCGCCTGTCGCGCCGCCTCGCCACGACGGTGGAGCCGCTCGAGCTGCCGCCGCCGCCCGAACTCGCCGCGACGCCCCCGCCGCCGCCCGCCGCCTTCACGGTCGCCGTTCCGGGCGCGCCGCGGGTGGAGAAGGGGTTCTGCCTGCTGCCGGAGATCGTCGCGGCCCACGACGCGGCGAGCGCCAATCCCCGCGGTACCCGCTTCCTCGTCCAGCACCACCGGGCGCGCGTGCCGGGGGAGGAGTGGATCCGCCTCGAGGCGGCGGCGGCGAGCCTGCGCGCCCGTCCCGGCGGGCACGTGAGCCTCCTCGAGGCGCCCCTGTCGAGCGAGGCGTGGTACCGCCTGCTCCTTCAGGTGGACGCGCTTCTCCTGCCCTACGACGCGGCGGCCTATCGGGACCGGCCCTCGGCCCTTTTCGCCGACGCGCGGGCCGCTGGCCGGCTCGTGTTCACCCTCGAGGGCAATTTTCGGGCCGATCCGGGCGGGGCGCGGATCGTCCGGGCGGCGGACGCGGCGAGCCTCGGGGCGGCGATCGCGGATGCGGCGGCCGTCGCCGACCGGCACCGGGCCGACGCCGAACTCGCCCGCGCCCTGTTCTGGGGCCGGGCCGAGCCCGCCCGCTTCTTCGCGCGCCTGCTCCTCGGGCCGGGCGCAGCCGCCGGCCGCCCGGTGCCGGACGGGTGACATCGCCGCCAGCCGTGCTATCTCCGCGGCCTTCCGGATCGAGGGGGAACGCGACCATGGGCGAGGCGGCGAAGGAGCGCGAGGCGGGCGGGCGGGTGCCGTCGCTGCCGCCGGGCGTGCGCGTCTACGCGATCGGCGACATCCACGGCCATCCCGCGCTCCTCGACCGGATGATGGCGCTCGTCGAGCGGGATCTTGCCGAGAACCCCCACGCCGCGCCGGTGGAGGTCTTCCTCGGGGACTTCGTGGACCGCGGGCCCGACAGCCGGGGCGTGCTGGAGCGCCTGTCGCGCCCGCCCGCCGAGGGACGCACGCGGGTGTGCCTCAAGGGCAACCACGAGGAGGCCTTCCTCGCGTTCCTCGAGGACCCGGACGGGTTCGGCCGCTGGGCGAGCTTCGGCGGCCTCGAGACGCTCGCCTCCTACGGCGTGCCCCTGCGTTTCCTCCACGGGGCGGCGGACGCAGAGGCCTGCCGGCGGGCGCTGCTGTAACGGGTGCCGGACACGCACGTCGCCTTCCTCAGGGGGCTTGCCGTGTCGCACCGGATCGGGGACGTGCTGTTCGTGCATGCCGGCATCCGGCCGGGCGTTCCCCTCGACGGGCAGGCCGAGCGGGACCTCGTGTGGATTCGCGAGCCGTTCCTGTCCTACCGGGGGGCGCTGCCGGTGCGGGTGGTCCACGGCCACACCCCCCACGAGCGGCCGATGGTCCTTCCCTACCGGATCAACGTGGACACCGGCGCCTTCGCCACCGGCCGCCTCACCGCGGCGGTCCTCGAGGGCACGGACGTCCGCTTCCTGTCGACGCGGCCGTTTTCCGACTGAGCCACACCGCACCCGCCGCGGGGGGGATGCCATGCGCCCGCGCAGGAAAGCCATGCCTGGACTTCGGCGACACGCCGCTTGACGACGGGCGGACGGCGGACGACATTGGGTTTGCAGGCAAAAGGCATCCGCTGATCTTTATCTGGAAGAATAACAACTTGCCCGGACAGATTGGAACAATTCGAAGGCGGCGGCGGCGGCGCGGGGGCCGGGCATGACGGTCCGCGACGCCGGTGCGGAGGGCGCGGCCGGGCCCCGCCCCCTCGTGTCGCGCGAGCGCACGGCGAGCGAGCGCGCGCTCACCGGCGTTCCGATGCTGGTGGCGGGCCTCCTCCTCCTGCCGCTCGTCGCCCTCGTGGTCACGGCGGTCTTCGGCGAGGCGCGCAGCTGGGGCCACCTCGCCTCCACCGTCCTCGGCCGGTACGTCGCCAACACGGTGAGCCTGTCGGTGACGGTGGGCGTCGCGGTCGTGGTGATCGGGACGGCGACGGCCTGGCTCGTCACCATGTGCCGCTTCCCGGGCCGCCGCCTGTTCGAGTGGGCGATGATCCTGCCGCTCGCCCTTCCGGCCTACGTGACCGCCTACGCCTACACCCAGCTCCTGCAGCACCCGGGCCCGGTCCAGACCCTCCTCAGGGACGTGACGGGCTGGGGCCCCAGGGACTACTGGTTCCCCGAGATCCGCTCGGTGGAGGGGGCGGCGTTCGTGTTCGCCGTGGTCCTCTACCCTTACGTCTACCTCCTCGCCCGCGCCGCCTTCCTGCAGCAGTCCGCCTCCGCCTTCGAGGCGAGCCGGACCCTCGGCGCCTCGCCCTGGCGGGCGTTCTTCACCGTGGCGCTGCCGATGGCGCGGCCGGCGATCGCGGCGGGCGCGGCCCTCGCCCTCATGGAGACCCTCGCCGACTTCGGCGCCGTCGCCCACTTCGGGGTCGAGACCTTCACCACCGCCATCTACAAGACCTGGTTCTCCATCGGCGACCGGGTGGCGGCGGTGCAGCTGTCGCTCCTCCTGATGGGCTTCGTCCTCGTCCTCATCGCGCTCGAGCGGGTCGAGCGGGGCGGGGGCAGGAGCGGCGACAGCCGGGCGGCGCGGGGCCTTGCCCGCTTCGAGCTTTCGGGCTGGCGGGCCGCGGGAGCGATCGCGGCGTGCGCGCTGCCGCTCCTCCTCGGTTTCGTCGTGCCGGTGACGATGCTGTCCGTGCTCGCCGTCAACTACGGCCACGACCCGCTGTCGCCCCGCTACGTGACGCTCGCCCTCAACAGCCTGACGCTGGCGGGGATCGCGGCGGCGATCGCGGTGGTGGTGGCGATCCTCCTCAACTACGGGCGGCGGCTCGCGCCCGGGCCGGTGATGCTGTTCGCCAACCGCCTCGCGGGCTTCGGCTACGCCGTGCCGGGCTCGGTGATCGCCGTCGGCCTCCTCGTGCCGCTCACCGCCTTCGACAACGGTCTCGACGGCTGGATGCGCTCGACCTTCGGGATCTCCACGGGCCTCGTGCTGACCGGCACCATCGCCGCCCTCGTCTACGCCTACGTGGTGCGCTACCTCGCCGTCGCCCTCGGCACGGTGGAGGCGGCCCTCGGCAAGGTGCCCCCGTCCCTCGACATGGCCTCGCGCACCCTGGGCTCCGGGGCGGGTCGGACGCTCGTGCGCATCCACGTGCCGCTCATGCGGGGCGGCCTCCTGACGGCGTTCCTGATCGTGTTCGTGGACGTGATGAAGGAACTGCCCGCGACGCTCATCATGCGCCCGTTCGACTTCGACACGCTGGCCGTCCAGGCCTATCGCCTCGCCTCGGACGAGCGCCTCGCCGAAGCCTCGGTGCCCTCCCTCATGATCGTGGCGGCGGGCCTCGTCCCGGTGATCGTGCTGTCGTGGCAGATCGCCCGCTCGCGCCTCGGGGAGGCGCGGGCGGGCGGCGCCCCGGACCCGTTCGAGGCACCCGCGGCGATCGCCCCGCTCGCCCCGGTGGACGCGCTTCCCGCCGAGGCTTCCTCCCGCAGCCCCGCCGGGCAGGAAAAGCGGATCGCCGCCTGACCGGGCCAGCGAACAGCGAGGACCCATGTCGGCGGCCCCGCACGGAGCCACCCGCTCCGCCCCGTTTCGGTGGTGGGACGGTCCCGCCGACGGTCCGGCGGACCCGACGCGATCGAAACCGCGCCGGCCGCGTCACGGGGAGCCGAAGGCGCGGGTTGACGCGGCCCGTGTCCGATGCGACCCTCAACCTCCGGTCGCAGGCCCCATCGAAGGGAGCTGGACCCATCGAAGGGAAACGTCGGCGGGCCGGAGCACGCCAGCGCGGCCGCGTGAGGAGGATCAGTTGAAGATGTCGTTACGGGCGCGGTAGCTGCCGTCCTCGGCCGTGAAGAACACTTCGGCCACCTGGGGATGGCGCACCGGCTCGCCGCTGTCGTCGGGCACGAGGTTCTGCTCGGAAACGTAGGCGATGTACTCCGTCTCCTCGTTCTCGGCGAAGAGGTGATAGAATGGCTGGTCCTTGCGCGGACGCACCTCCTCGGGGATCGAGAGCCACCACTCCTCGGTATTGGCGAAGGTGGGATCGACGTCGAAGATGACGCCGCGGAACGGGTAGATCCGGTGCCGAACCACCTGCCCGAGCCCGAATTTCGCCCGTCTCATGACACGTCCCCAACTGGTCTCCGAGGCTTGCGGCGAGGACCTCGCGCCCTCGAGCCGCGCGGCCGCCGGCCCACGGGCGGCGACCGCGGCCGGCGGACCGGCCCACGTCCCGTGCATCAGGTACGTGACCGCCCCGGCATTTGCAACCGAGGTGAAGGTGTTGGCCCCGTCAGAGCCCGTATGCGGCGGCCGCCTCCGGGTCGCGCAGGGCCACCTCGCGGGCGAGGTCCACGATGACGCGGGCCTGCTTCCAGGTGGCGTCGTCCTGCATCTTGCCGTCGATCATCACCGCCCCCGTGCCGTCGGGCATCGCCTCGAGGATGCGGCGGGCGGCGGCCACCTCGTCCGGGTCCGGGCTGAAGACGCGCTTGGCGATGGGGATCTGGCTCGGGTGCAGCGTCCAGGCGCCCGCGCAGCCCATCAGGAAGGCGTTTCGGAACTGGGCCTCGCAGGCCGCCTCGTCGGAAAAGTCGCCGAACGGGCCGTAGAAGGCCTTGATGCCGGCGGCCGCGCACGCGTCCACCATCCGCGCGAGGGTGTAGTGCCACAGGTCCTGCTGGAAGGCGGGCCGTTCGCCCGCGCCGCCCGGCGCGTCGGCGAGCACGCGGTAGCCCGGGTGGCCGCCGCCGACGCGGGTGGTCTTCATGCCTCGGGAAGCGGCGAGGTCCGCCGGGCCGAGGCTGATTCCGTGCATCCGCGGGCTCGCGAGGGCGATCGCCTCCACGTTGGCGACGCCCCGCGCGGTCTCGAGGATGGCGTGGACGAGGATCTGTCTCTTGAGGCCGTGGCGCGCCTCCAGGAGGGCGAGCAGGCGGTCGATGAAGTGGATGTCCTCCGGCCCGTCCACCTTCGGCACCATCATGACGTCCAGCCTGTCGCCGACGGCGGCGACGATCCGCGTCACGTCCTCGAGCACCCACGGGCTGTCGAGACTGTTGATCCGCGTCCAAAGGCCCGTCGCGCTCCAGTCGCCCGCGTTCGCCATCTCGATGAAGCCCTCGCGCGCCGCCTCCTTGGCGTCGGCCGGGACCGCGTCCTCGAGGTTGCCGAGCACCACGTCGACGGTTCCCGCGAGCGCGGGCACCTTGTCCCGCACCTTCGCGATGTGGGGTGGCACGAAGTGGATCATGCGCTCGAGCCGGACGGGCAGGGCGCCGTACGGCTCGGGGGCGCCGAGGGCGAGGGGGGCGAAGAACTGTCTCGGCGACTGCATGCTGGCATCCTTCCGCTTCCGCGACCCTCCCGCCACGGAGAGGGCGTTCGCAGGTGCAAAAGATGCAGCTGCGAAGACGTTTGGCAACCGCCGCGGGCACGGGCGGCCGGGATCTCTCGCCAACGCACGGAAAAGGCTGGCTCCTTCGACGTTCGGCAGGAAACGGAGGGTTTGCGGCGCCGCAGCATGGAGGCGGCCGGCCGACGGTGGTCGCGGCGCGCGCCGGCGCTGTTCGGGAGGCGTCGGCCACGCGGGGGAGGCCGGCGGGATCGTCCCGCCGGCGGAATTGTTCGGGAGACGGTGGCGGCGTGCCTCCCGTCAGCGTGACGGGAGGCTGGAGACGACGTCCCGCACGGCGGCGATCTGGCCGAGGTAGCTGCCCTTGCGGCGGTCGAGGGCGCCCGCGAAGATCGCCGAGCCGATGGTGAAGGCGTCCGCGCCCGCCCCGTGGACCGCCGCGATCCGCTCCGGCGTGTCGATGGAGCCCGCCACCACGAGGAAACCGGGCGTCGCCGCACGGGCGGCCCGCAGGAGGGCGAGCGGGTCCGCGTCGACCGCCCGGTAGGCGAGAAGGTCGACGCCCGCGCAGCCGAGGCCGGCGATCCGCGCGCAGTCCGCCGCGATCTCCTCCGCGCTGCCGTGGAGGACGGTCGGATGGCCGCTGGTCCGGCCGGGGAAGGGAAGGTAGGCCATGCCCGTCCGCGACAGGCGCTCCATGATCGCCGGGCTCGCCGTGCCGCCCATCACCCGGTCCGAGCCGATGCGCGCGGCGGTGTCGAGCGCGGGCAGGGCCGCTTCCGGGTCGGGCGCCACGATCTCCATCCAGCTCGTCGCGCCCGCCGCCTTGATCCGCCGGTCGAGCTCGGCGAGCACCGGCACCGGCACGCCGACGTCCTTGTAGCCGATGTGGCGAAGGCCGAGGGGGGCGATCGCGTCCACCACCTCGAGGCAGTCCTCGATGGTGCGATCCTCGCGGGTCAGCATGAAGATGAAATCGACCATCCCGCCCCGTCCCGCGTGCGTTCCCCGCCCCGCGCCGCTTGCGGCCGGGCCCGGCCCCCGATAGTCGAGCCGCGCCGGTCGCCCGGTCAAGGCACCGCGGCACGGGGAGCGAAAGGAGAGCCCATGGCGTCCACCTTGCGGGAGTGGGGCGGCATCGCCCGCTCGCTCGCGATCTATCGCGCCCGGCCCGCCCATGCGCGGGGCCTCGACGCCCTCTACGCCGGTTTCGTGGGGAAGGGCGACCTGGTGTTCGACGTCGGCGCCCACCTGGGCGACCGCCTCGCCGCCTTCCGCCGCCTCGGCGCCCGCGTGGTGGCGCTGGAACCCAACGGGCGCCTGTTCGCCGTCCTGAAGCGCCTCCACGGCCGCGACCGGGACACCGTCCTCGTGAAGGCGGCCGCGGGCGCCGCGCCGGGCACGGCGACGCTGCGTCTCAACCGCGCGAACCCCACCGTCTCCACCCTGTCGGACGCCTTCGTCGCCGGTGCCGCCGGGGCGAAGGGGTGGGACGGGCAGTTGTGGGACGCGGCGGAGGAGGTGCCGGTCGTCACCCTCGACGGTCTTGTCGCCGAGCACGGGATGCCGGCCTTCGTGAAGATCGACGCGGAGGGCTTCGAGCCGGAGATCCTGGAAGGGCTCGCCACGCCGCCGCGCGCCCTTTCCTTCGAGATCACGACGATGGCGCGCGCCCCCGGCCTTGCAGCCCTCGCCCGCTGCCGGGCGCTGGGATACGACCGGTTCCGCTTCTCCCGCGGCGAGAGCCACCGCCTCGAGGGGGAGGACTGGATCGACGGGGAGGCGATGGCCGCCGTCCTCGAGGCTCTTCCCGACGAGGCGAACTCGGGCGATGTCTACGCGCGGCTCGGGGACTGACGGGCGGCGTCAGGCCCGCCGCGCCGCCTCGCCGTCCTCCCCCGCGGGGCGGCCGGCGGCCTCGAAGGTGCGCACCTTCTCGTCGTAGGCCGGGTGGAGGGTGCCCATCAGCCGGTCCCAGAGCGAGAAGGTGTTGCCGAAGTTCACGCGGAAGTTCGAGTGGTGCTGGTCGTGGAAGGTGGTGCACAGCATCGGCCACGGCGCCCGCGCGCTCGGGGAGGCGAAGAACTCGTAGCCGCAGTGGCTGATCATCCCCGTTACCTGGTCGAACGCCTTGTGGGCGATCAGGACGACGGCCGGGATCGGCAGCAGCACCGCCGCAAAGAAGAAGTAGCCCTGCTCGAAGAAGGTGCCCACTAGGGAATCGTTGTTGCACGACCAGGTGGTCGGCGTGACGGCCCGGTGATGGCGCGCGTGGAAGCGGTAGAAGCGCTTCGTGTGCATCAGCCGGTGGAACCAGTAGAACCAGGTGTCGTAGGCGAGGACGCTGACGAGGATCCCGACCAGGATGGCGACGGGCGAGGTCTGGTGGATCGTGAAGAGCGTCCAGCCCTTCAGCTGAAAGAAGAGGCCGCCCGAGACGTAGAGCGCGATGGTGGCGAGGGAGACGACGGACTGGCGGATGTCCCGCCGCCGGTCGCTCGCCTTGCGGTCCTGGATCCGCCGCTCCGGATGGCGCCGGGCGATCCGCTCGATGACGAGGCCCGGCACCGCGTAAAGGAGAAGAAGCACCCCGTAGGCGCCCGCCCACAGGAGAAGGAAGGTCGCCCCGTCGCCGAGACCCGCCGTCATCGCTCACCGTCCCTGTCCGCGTCCGCGCCGACAGATGCCGGACGGGCCGCCCCTGTCAACGGTGAGGCTGCCGCGCCGCCCGCCGATCGCCCGTTGACGGGTTGCGCGCGGGCGTTTATGCAATCTAGGGCTGCCGCGACGGGTCCGCATCCAGGAGGCGGGGCGGATCATGCGAATCATCCGGGAGGACGAGGTCTGGTCGGGCCGGGTCGTGCTCGACGGCGGCGTCCAGATCGCCCCGGGGGCCACCGTCACCGTCCGGCCGGGCACCATCGTGGAGGGGCGGAACCAGGCGATCGACGTCTTCGGCACCTTCGAGGTCCTCGGCCGGCCCAACCGCCCCGTCTTCATCGACCACGCGTTCATCGACTTCGAGACCCTGCCGGGGTCGCAGAACGTCGTGCGGATGCGCCACGCCCACGTGGACGGGGGCGGCTTCCTCACCTGGCAGGGCGGCGGCACGGGCGGTCACGTTTCCGTGTCCCATACCCTCTTCACCCGGACGGACCGGTTCACCCACATCCTGTACGCCGACGACCGGAGCCACATCTCCGACAGCCTGTTCCTGACGAGCCGGGGCGTGTCCGTCGGCACCTTCGGCCGCTTCGCCTTCGAGGACAACCTCGTGTGGAACCAGGTGGCCGAGGGGGGGCGGATGTTCGCCCTGCGCGTCGTCACCGACACGGGCGGGGAGGTGGTCTCCTCGGGCAACGCCTACCTGTCGGGCGACCGGATCGCCCTCCTGCCCGACTCCCCCACCGTGACGATCCGCTCGGTGGGGGACCTGTTCGGCGACGGGCGGGCCGCGACCCGCGAGGCGATGATCCTCGACCGGAACGACGATCTCACCCGCGGCGCCGTCGCCGTCGAGGCGCCCGCGTCCGCGCCCGCACAGGGCCTCGCGACGAGCATCCGCGCCTATGCGGACGTCGACATGCCGCCTGCCGTCCTCCGTGACGTGCGCCTCCAGTGGAACCGGGACGCGGACGTCTTCGGCAACGCCCTTGCGAACGTCATCGTCGGCAACGGCGGCGACAACCGCCTCGAGGGGGAGGGGGGGGACGACCAGCTGAACGGCAAGGCCGGCGCCGACACCCTCGTGGGCGATGCGGGCGCGGACCGCATCTTGGGCGGCCGCGGACGGGACGCCCTGTCGGGCGGATCGGGCGGCGACACGATCAACGGCGGCGGCGGGAACGACCGGATCGGCGGCGAAAGGGGGCGGGACGACCTGTCGGGCGGATCGGGCGGCGACACGATCGAGGGCGGCGGCGGGAACGACCGGATCCGCGGCGAAAGGGGGCCGGACGACCTGTCGGGCGGATCGGGCGGCGACACGATCGAGGGCGGCGGCGGGAACGACCGGATCGACGGCGGCGGCGGCAAGGACCGGCTCGACGGGGGCGCGGGGCGCGACGTCCTCGTCGGGGGCGGGGGCAACGACCGCCTCGCTGGCGGGCGCGGTGCCGACGTCTTCCTGTTCGACGCGCCCCGCTGGGGCCGGGACCGGATCACGGACTGGTCGGACCGGGATGCGATCGACTTGTCGGCCCTCGGCATCCGCCTGCGGGACATCTCGGTGTCGGTCCGCGGGCGCGACGTGATCGCCTCGGTGGACGATGGGGGGCGCGGGTCCGTGATCGTGATCGAGGACGCCCTCGGCGCCATCGCCCCCGACGACGTGATCCTGTAGCCGCCGGGAGGGCCGCCCCTCCGTGCTGGGCGCGCCGCCCGCGCGGATCATGCCGGGGAGCGCCGGCCCGCGGGCGTTGCCGAGACGGGGACCGGCGGCCCGCGCATCCGCTCTCCTTCGCCAGGCGCTTTCCGCCGCGCGGCGCATCGTTCGCGGCGTTCGCCCGACGCTTCGCCGATGCCCGGTCGCGTGCGGGCGCGCCCCGGGCCCCTGGGGCGTCAGGATGTGGGCCGGGCGCCGCGCGCCGAGCGCCGAGGAGGAAGGGTCCGACGTGCAGCGCCCCCGTCACCTCCTTCACGAGGGAGGTGGCGATGTTCGCCGGCGCGCTTTCCGGCGCGCGGCGCATCGTCCGCGGCATTCGCCCACGGCTTCGCCGATGCCCGGTCGCGTGCGGGCGCGCGCCCCGGGCGCCGCCG
>CAZJNX010000061.1:5603-22453 GCA_964547415.1 uncultured Hyphomicrobiales bacterium | reverse complement strand
GTCGAACGCGCTGACCGCGACCTGAAACGGTTGAAGTCCGGCCGCCTCAGGATCGCGGCGATCCCCTCCCTCGCCCTCACCCTGCTCGCCGACGCCATCGGCGGTTTCCGCCGGGCGCACCCGTCCGTTTCGGTCACCGTGGAAACTGCGCTCAACTTCGAGGTGCCGGATCTCGTCCGCAGCCGTCGTGTCGAGATCGGCCTTGCCTACATGCCCGGCCGCGCCGACGACCTCCTACTCGAGGAACTGCTGAGCGTGAGCGTGCTCGCCGCCCTCCCGCCGGGACACGCCCTCGCTGCCCGCCCCCGCGTGGAGGCACGCGATCTCGCAGACGATGCGCTGGTGTCGTTCGGCCGCTCGTTGCCGATCGGGGAGTGCATCGCGTCCGCCTTCGACGCGGCCGGCGTCGAGCAGCCCGTCGCGGTGGAGGTCGGCCACTCCTTTCTCGCCTGTGCTCTCGTGCGGGCAGGCAGAGGGGTCGCGCTCGTCGACAGCCTGGCTTGGAAGAGCCGTCTCTACCCTGACCTCGTTTTCATCCCTTTCCGGCCCGACATTCGGATCCGCGCCGTCCTCATGGCCCAGACGGACCAGAAGCCGTCCCTCGTCGCGAGCGCCTTCATCCACATCCTGCGGGATATAGCGGCGAGCGCCCACACCTCTGGATCGGATCGCGACGGACCCGCTCCGCCCGCATCTGTCGGCAGCGGCCCCCGGTGGACGACCATCCCTCGGGGCCCATGCGGATGACGAGGGGAAGTCAAGGCCGTGCCTTGCTGGAAGGGCGGACTGGGCTGCCGCTGCCGTCGGCTTGAGAGACGCTGCAAACTCGTCGTCGAGGTCCTTGCGGACGGCGGCGAGTAGACGGGTCTCGAACTCGGTGAAGCGCCGACCACGCCAGCGCTCTGCGGCACGTCGCCCTGTTTGCCGATGCCGGTCCGTCTATCCCGGCCACCGCTGCCCGGCGCCCTGGGCGTCAGTCCGAGCCCTGCGGAACCGCCGCGGCGATGACGGCCGGCGTGCCCGAACCGATGCCGGGGATGATCGCCATCCACCGACCGACCACGCTGCTCCTGTGCCAGGCGATGATGCGGCGCTCCAGCAGGGCGGCGAAAAGCGGATGTTGGGGATGGTCCAGGGCAGCAGCGGGTCGACCGCCGTCCGTCCGGTCGGGCAGGCCATGCTCCGACATCTTCCCGTCCCTCGTTGCCTGAACCCGTCGCGGTTGTACCGCCGGGGTCGAGGCGGTGGTGAACGAGTCGCTGCAGCGGGCCGCACCTGGTGCGCCTGTTCGGCGCGTCCGCTGTTTTACAACAGCGTTGCCAACCCATTGATTTCGCTGCAACCCCCTGCATCTGTTTTACAGCCTAACCTCATGCTTGAAAAGGACTCTTTCCCTCTTTCAATCTGGAAAGGCGGGTTCGATTCCCACAGGGCGTGCCATCCCTTCCGACCGGTCGAGCTCCGTCCGAAGCCCGAGGCGCCCACGTCGGGATCCTGCGTGACGGCCATGCCGGCAGGGCCGGCCCGTCCGCGAAATCGCGAAGCAACGGACGACGCGAGGCCGAACCGGCCCCGGGCGCCTGCCCGCAGCCCGGCCGGGCAGGGCACGCCGGCGCCGATCCGGGACGATCCTCTCGACGGGTTCGAACGGGATGGTGGATGCGGACGCAAGAGCGGCGCGAGCGGCATCGGCACTGTCGCGGCGGCTTCCCGGGTGGTCGGACGGACGCGGTGCGGGACGCGCTGGCGCCGCTCGTCCCGCCGCCCGCGCCGGGCGGACGGCCGCGCGGGGCCGACATGGGGTCGGCCGTGAACGCCCTCCCGCATCCGACGCGCGGGCTGCCCGTGGCGGTCCCTGCCCCGCGGCGGACGGCGACGACACGACGCTCCGGCGCGAGAGGTGGCCGCCGCGCACCTGCCGCCCCGTGGCGGCCGCGTGCGGCGCGCGGGCATCCCGTCGCCTCCTCGCCGGTGGTGCCGCCACGGTCCCGGTCGCCCGCGAGGCGCGTCGGGCGCCCGGTGACGCCCGCGTCGCGAAGGCTTCACGGCGCTTCGGAAAGGCCGAGACGGGCCGCTTCCCAGCCGAGGATGGCCCGCTTGCGCGTCAGGCCCCAGTGGTAGCCGGTCAGGACACCGCCCTTGCCGAGAACGCGATGGCAGGGCACCACGAAGGACAACGGGTTCCGGCCGATGGCCGCACCGACCGCCCGGGCCGCCCGGGGACGGTCCACGCGCCGGGCGATCTCGCCATAGGTGGTGGTGCGCCCGAACGGAATCGCGAGCAGCGCCTTCCACACGCGGACCTCGAAGTCGGAGCCGATGGTGACGACGCGGAGCGGCTCGTCGGGCCGCCAGCGGGACGGGTCGAAGATGCGGCCGGCGAAGCGGGCCGTCGTCTGCGGCGCGTGCGCGTAGGCGGCACGGGGCCAGCGCGCCATCATCTCCGCGAGGACGGCGTCCTCCTGCCCCTCGTCGGCGAAGGCGATGGCGGCGAGCCCGTAGCCGGTCGCCATCAGGATCGCCCGGCCGAACGGGCTGTCGTGGATGCCCCACTCGATGGCGACGCCCTCGCCCTTCCGCCGCACCGCGCCGGGCGGCATGGCCTCGTGGGTCACGAAGAGATCGTGGAGGCGCGAGGGGCCGGACAGGCCGACCTCGTAGGTGACGTCGAGGACGCTCGCTTCCTCGTTGAGGAGACGCCGGGCGTGGTCGAGCGTGACGGCCTGCAGGAACTGCTTCGGCGTGAGGCCGGCCCACCGGTCGAACGCCCGCGTCAGGCGAACGGGGCTGACGCCCGCATGGGCCGCGATGGCCTCCACCGTCGGCTGCTCCCGCCAGCCGGTGGCGACGAACTCGATCGCGCGCCGGATGATCTCGTAGGCGGCGCCGTCGGTCGGGGGGGCGCAATCGCCCTCCGGATCCGGCTCGCCCGGCGGCGGCGCCTCGGCTGCGACGAGCTTGATCGCGTAATTTTCCATGGGTCGCTCCGGGTCGAGATGCAAGATCCTGAGCTTGCGGGTCGGCCGGCGCAAGGACGACCCGAAAAGCGACCCCGGCGGCGATCGCCCCGGCTCGGATGCCCGCCGGTCAACCTCGCCCGGTCGCCCCCGCCGGGTCGTCGCAATGCGGTCGTGCGGCGGCGAGGGGCGCTTCCGGCGGTGCGCCGCGCGGCCCGCCCCCCGCGGCGCCGGCCCGCCATCGCAGGCCCGCCGCGGGATGGCGGTCGGGTCGCGCCCGAGCCGAGCGCCCGAGCGTCGCGGTCCGGAAGAGGTCGCTCCTCCCCTTGCCCGTGGCAGGCGGGGAGAACGGCGGGCGGCGGGACGGACCATCCGAAGGCGCGGACGATGACGCAGGCGAGCTCTTCGTCCTCGCTGCCGTTGAGCTCCTGGCGGGGGACGAACGGCGGCCCGTCGATGAAGTCGCCCGGGCCCGCCTCGGCGACGTACTCGAGGCTGTCGCCCCGGCGCATCCGCGCCCGCCCGCGCACCATATGGACGATGCGCTCCACCGGCCCGTGGTGGTGGGCGCCCGTCTTCGCGCCAGCGCCACGTCCACGGTGCCGGCCCACGACGTCTGCGCGCCCGCCCGCGCCTTGCCCATGGCCGGCTTGCCGAACATGCCCGGCGTCCGGGCGGTGTCGGGGGCGAGCGCGTCGCCCTTCACGATGCGCACGCCGTGGGTCTTCCAGTCGGTCCCGGTCATGGTGTCCTCATCGGCTCGTGCAGGACAGGCTCTCGCCGCCCGGCAGGGTGACCATCGCCTCGTCCCCCCGGTTCCAGAACTCGAGACCATCGGCGCCCGTGTAGCGCGCCCCCGATGCGGCCATCGCCCGCTCCGCGGTCAGCGTTTGGCCGTCCAACGCGATCTCCACCCGCATCGGGTCGTCGAAGAAGGTGGCCTCGAGCCGCTCCGTCCGTCCGCCCGTGCAGGTGAACGTCACGGGGCCGATGCAGGTCGCGCCCGTCGCCTGCGCCGTCTCCGCGTCGGGCGCGCAGTCGGCGGCGCGGGCGGGGAGAGCGGCGAGGCCGAGGATCGCGGCGGCGGCGATGGTGCGGGTCGTGGCTCCCACGGGGCTTCTCCGTCAGTCGTTCTTGCCGAGGGGCGTCTCGCTGCCGACCTCGTTGCCGAGCGGGTCCCACAGGCTCACCAGGCGGCAGTCGCTCGCCCACGGGCTCGTCTCGCACCAGGCCGACAGCATCGCCTTCACCCCCTCGTCCGACGGCGCGCCGCACACGAAGGTGGTCTGGCTGGTCTCCTCGTTGGCGCGATAGTGCATCGACCCCGACCAGCCGGCCGGATAGCACCAGCGCACCCGCAGACACGGGTCGCCGCCATCCCGCTCGCAGGCGCGGCGGGCGCAGGCGAGCGTGTCGTCGGCGTTCTCGCCGAAGCAGGTGTAGTATTCGCCCTCGGGCACCTGGGCGATGGCGACGCCCTTCACGTCCTGGGCGGTGGCGACGGCGGGAAGGGCGAGGAGGCCGGCGAGGGCGATGAGCGCGCGCCGGGCGAGGGAAGGCGTGATCCGGTCCATGGCGCCGTCCATGGCCGAAGCGCCGGGGCCGGTCAAGCGCGCGTCGCGGGCCGCCGTTCCGCTTGCATCGGGCGGGCGAACCGACGACAACTCGGTGATGGTGTCCCGCGACACCCCGCAATGAACGGGGGCACGGGGCGCGCGACGACACGAGAGGGGACCAGTCGACCATGACCATCTTTCGCAGCCTCGCGGCGGCCGCCTTCGCCGTCGCCGTTCTCGCCGCACCCGCGCTCGCCGAGGACAAGGAGACCGTGCGGATCGGGACCGAGGGTGCCTATCCGCCCTTCAACTTCTTCGATTCCGACAACAACCTGAAGGGCTTCGACATCGACATCGCCCGGGCCCTGTGCGAGGAGATGGGCGTGGAGTGCGTCTTCGTCGCCCAGGACTGGGAAGGCATCATTCCGGCGCTGCTCGCCGGCAAGTACGACGCGATCATCGCCTCCATGTCCATCACGCCCGAGCGGCAGCAGGTGGTCGCCTTCACCGACAAGTACTACCAGACGCCGGCCCGCTTCATCGCGCCGAAGGACACCGACATCGCCGGCAACTCGCCCGAGTCGATGGCCGGCAAGACCATCGGCGCCCAGGCGGCGACCACCCACGCCACCTTCCTCGAGGACATGTACCCCGACAGCACCATCCGCCTCTACCCGACCCAGGACGAGGCGAACATGGACCTGGTGTCGGGCCGCCTCGACGCGGTTCTCGCCGATTCCATCGTCCTTTACGAGTGGCTGAACAAGACCGAGGAGGGCGAGTGTTGCGCCTTCGTCGGCGAGCCGGTGGTGGACGTCCAGTACTTCGGCGAGGGCGCTGGCATCGCCCTGCGCAAGGAGGACGAGGAGCTGCGGCAGATGTTCAACGAGGCGATCGCCGCGATCCGCGCGGACGGCACCTACCAGGAGATCAACGAGAAGTACTTCCCGTTCTCGATCTACTGACGCAACCGCCCGGCCCTTGCTGAGGGACCCGCCGGGGGCGGCGGTGCCCCGCCGCTCCCGGACGGACGCGCCAGACGATGCTCGACCTCCTTGCCTTCGGCCCCGACGGGTGGGGCGACGAGATCCTCGCCGGCCTCGAGGTGACGCTCCTGCTCGCGGTCACCACGGCGCCGGTCGCCCTCGTCCTCGGCTTCCTGCTGGCGCTCGCCCGCCGATCGCGGCGCTGGTGGCTGCGCGCCTTCGGCGACGCCTTCACCACCGTCTTCAAGGGCCTGCCGGAGCTTCTCACCCTCTTCATCGTCTACTACGGCGGGCAGATCCTGATCGCCAAGGTGGTGCGCCTGTTCCACGACGGCTACGTGGAGGTGAGCGCGTTCGCCGCCGGGGTGGTCGCGCTCGGGGTTGTCGCCGCGTCCTACGCGTCCGAGATCTTCATGGCCGCCCTCGGCGCCATCCCCCGCGGGCAGTACGAGGCGGCCTCGGCCCTCGGCATCTCGCGCCTCGCCATCCTGTGGAAGGTCATCCTGCCCCAGGTGATGAAGGTCGCGCTGCCGGGCCTCGGCAACGTCTGGCTTGTCCTGTTGAAGGACACCGCCCTCGTGTCCGTCATCGCCCTGCCGGACCTGTTGCGGCGCACGCAGATCGCCGTCGGCGTCACCAAGGAGCCGTTCTTCTTCTACACGGTGGCGCTCCTCCTCTACCTTTTCTTCTCGCTGGTGTCGGTGCTGGTGCTCTCGCGCCTCGAGGCGCGCTTCGGCCGCGGCACCCTGCCGCTCGCGAAGTAGGGGAGGGGGCATGAACCTCGCCGTTCTCGAGCGCTACGGGCCGCGGATGCTCGAGGGCCTGCTCGTCACCCTCGAGCTCGTCGCCCTGTCGATCGCGCTCGGCTTCTGCCTCGCGGTCGTCATCGCTGCGGGCCGACTGTCGCGCCACCGCGTCCTGCGCTGGCTGGCGTCGGGCTACTGCCTCCTGTTCCGCGGCACGCCGCTGATCGCCCAGGTGTTCCTCATCTACTACGGGCTCGGGCAGTTCCGGGACGGACTCGAGGCGGTGGGGCTGTGGTGGTTCTTCCGCGAGCCGTTCAACTGCGTGGTCTTCACCTTTACCCTCAACACGGCGGCCTACCAGGCCGAGATCTACCGCGGTGCCGTGCAGGCGATCCCCCGCGGCCAGTGGGAGGCGGGGGACGCCCTCGGCCTGTCGCGCCTTGCCACCTTCCGCAAGATCGTCGCGCCCCAGGCCGCGCTCATCGCCCTGCGCCCGTTCGGCAACGAGATCGTGCTGATGATCAAGGGCTCGGCGATCGCGAGCGTCGTCACCGTCTACGACCTGTTCGGGGCGACGGAGCTCGCCTTCTCCCGCACCTTCGCCTTCGAGGTCTACCTGTGGGCCGCCGTCCTCTACCTCCTGATGGTGGAGACCCTTCGTCGCGTCTGGGACCGTCTCGAACGCCGCCTCACCCGCCACCTCGCCCCCGCCACGGGCGGCGCGGCACCAGTGGCGCCCGGCGCCCCCGCCGCCGTGTGACCCGCGGCGCCGCGCCGCGGTCGGGCCGACGCTTGACGGGTGCCCCGGGCTGGGGCATGGCCGCCGTCATCAGGGGTGGGGGCTCCAATGACGGTTGTCGGAACGACTGCCGGCGAAGAACGCCGCGCGGGCGCGCGCGCCCGGTCGGGGCGCGTCAACGCCATTCGATCCGCGTGGCGCACGGTGCGTCTCGCGCTGGACATGGACGCCTTGGGCGAGGCGGTTCTCCAAGAACCTGGCGAGGTGCTCACCCTGCGGTTCTTCGACCGCACGTTCCATTTCCTGAAGCGACCGGACGACATCGACCGCGTGCTCGTGCGCTCCGGCCTCGTTCTCGGCGAAGAGCGGACCGCAAGGGGCGACGCCCTCGGCCGGGCGGCGCTCGGCCGGTCCCTGTTCATGGCGCCGCCGGGGGCATGGGCCCGCCAGCGCCGTCACGTCGCCGCCGCGATGACCCCCCGTGCCGTTGCCGACCGGGCGCATCACATCGTCGATCTCCAACGGCGCTTCGTGGAGGGGCTGCGGCCGGGAGAACGCCACGACCTCGCCGAGACCGTGCGGGACTTCACGTGCGCGTCCTTCCTCGGCCTTCTGGCGCGGGACGCCGACCTGACCGCCGTCCCCGCCGTGAGGGCGGCCGTCGAGCGCCATTCGGACCGCTTCGTCGCGGCTTTCCTGGTCGATCCGACGGGTCGTTCGCGGCTCGGCGCCCTGCTCCATCGCCGCCTCTGCGCCACGCGGCTGGCACTCGCCGGGCTGCTGTCGGAATTGATCGAGCAGGATGCGCGGCACGGGACGACGGGGGGGCCGTCGACCTTCGCGCGACACGTGGTCGAGAGCGCCGCGCACGCGCGCAATGGGCCGCCCTACACGGACCGGGAGCACGCCCTCGAAGAAGTCGCGGGTCTCGTCCTCGCCGGTTTCGACACCACCGCCGTCACCTTGTGCGAGGCCCTCCTCGCTGTGGCCCGCGATCCCGGCCTTCAGTCGGCACTCGCCGAGGAGGCGGCTGCGGCCTCGCGGGAGGCCCTCTCCTCGAGCCGGCTCTTCGCCACCTGTCCGCTCGCGACCGCGGTCGTCATGGAAACGCTGCGCCTGTTTCCGCCGGTGAACATGGTCAATCGCTGGAACGTGGTCGAGACGGGCGTCGCGGGCCGGGTGATCCGTCCGGGGGACATGATCGCCGTGTGGGTCGCGGCGGTCCATCGGGATCCTCGGCTGTGGGCCCGGCCGGAGACCTTCGATCCCGGCCGTTTCCTCGGGGAGCGTCCGGTCGAGACGCTGAAGCGACCCGCCTTCATGCCGTTCGGCGTCGGACAGCGCGTTTGCGTGGGGGCCCATCTCGCGCTGTTCCAGCTGGTCGCGGCCCTCGTCCTCGCCGTGCGCACCCATGCCCTCACCTTCGTTTCGGCGGGGCGACGCTCTCGCCGACCGTACCACCTGCGGAGGTTGCCCGTCGGGGCCCGGGTCGTTCTCCGTCGCCGGTGATGCCGGTCATCGCCGCTCCTCCGTCCGCGTCCGGGCTCCGCGGCGCGGCGCGGCGTTCCGGTCGCGCGGCGGCGGTCTCCTTCGACCTGGCGCCCGCCCTCCCTGCTTCTGCGCGGCCGAACGGCTCGCGCATCGTGCCGCGCGTTCCGCGCGGGCCGGCCTCGTCGGACTCCATGTGCCGACCGACGTGTGCCGCATCGCGCCGACCGTCGGGCTTGTTCGACACGGCGACTGCCGGCTCGTTCACGCTGGATATCCAGGTTGCGGAACGACCGAGCGCACATGCAGGAGCCAATTCAAATGAAGCAGAGACTACATGTCGTAACCTTGGGTGTCGCCAATCTGCACGAGGCGCGTCGTTTCTACGAGAAACTTGGATGGAAGGCCGCCCCGCAGTCCAATGAGGCTATCGTCTTTTTCGATCTCGGCTGTCTTGTGCTTGGGCTCTTCCCCAGGCAGAGCCTCGCCGAGGATGCTGCGCAAGCTCCGGATGGTCATGGCTTTCGCGGGATCACGCTTGCCCACAACGTCGGCTCCAGAATGGATGTCGACGAAGTTTTCGAGAAGGCCATACGCTCGGGTGCAAGGAAGGTTAAGGAGCCGCAACAAGCCAACTGGGGAGGTTACTCGGGGTATTTTGCAGATATTGACGGGCATCTTTGGGAGGTGGCGTTCAATCCATTTTTCCCGCTCAGCGAGGAAGGATACATAAAACTTCCGCGGGAATGACGCTTCAGTCCTTGACGGTTGGTCTTGGGCGAGCCTGTCGTTGGCGGGAGGGTGGCCTTCGCGACGGGCCCGCTCCGGTTCCTCGCCTCGCCCGCATCCGTCGGCGTGCGCGGCGATCGCCGCAGACGCGACGTCGACCGGCCGGCCTCGGCCGGCGCAAGGAGGCGTTGCCTGCGCTCCCTCAGGATCGCCGGCCGGAAGCGCGCGGCGGAGCAGGCGGTCCTCGAGCGCGCCCGCCATCCGGGCCTGTCATGGTCTTCTCCAGCCACCGCGGGGGCCTCGCCTCCGTCCCGCCGGCCACACCGGCGCCTCGCCCGTGGCCGCGGCCCGACCGCGCCGCACGCCGCTTCCGTCGGGCGCCGGGACGGACTACATCCCGGGCCATGGACATGGCGTTCGACGACGACGGCCGGGCGGGCAGGGGCGTCGGTCCCCTCACGGTGCTCGGCATCGAGACGAGCTGCGACGAGAGCGCGGCCGCTGTCGTGCGCGTCGAGGCCGCCGGGGGCGACGACGCGCCCGCCGCCGACATCCTGTCGAACGTGGTGCGCAGCCAGGTCGCCCTCCACGGGCGCTACGGGGGCGTGGTGCCGGAGATCGCCGCCCGCGCCCACGTGGAGTGGACCGACCGTGCCGTCGCCGCCGCGCTCGGGGAGGCGGGCCTTGCCGCGGGCGAGCTCGACGCGGTGGCGGCGACGGCGGGTCCCGGCCTCGTCGGCGGCCTCCTCGTCGGCCTCGTCACCGGGCGGGCGTTCGCTTCCGCTCTCGGCAAGCCGTTCGTGGCGGTGAACCACCTGGAGGCACACGCCCTGACGGCCCGCCTCACCGACCGCGTGCCCTTCCCCTACCTCCTCCTCCTCGTGTCCGGCGGCCACAGCCAGTTCGTGCTGGTGGAGGGCCTCGGCCGCTACCGACGGCTCGGCGGCACCATCGACGACGCTGCGGGCGAGGCCTTCGACAAGACGGCGAAGCTCCTCGGCCTTGCCTATCCGGGCGGCCCTGCCGTGGAGGCCGCCGCCGCCCGGGGCGACCCGGACCGGTTCCCCCTGCCGCTCCCCCTCGGCCGGCGGGACGACCTCGACCTGTCCTTTTCGGGGCTCAAGACGGCGGTGCGCCTTGCCGCAGAGCGCGCCGCGCCGCTCGGGGAGCAGGACGTCGCCGACATCGCCGCCTGCTTCCAGCGCATCGTCGCGACCCTCCTCGCCGAGAAGACCCGCCGCGCCCTCGCCGCCTTCCGCGCCGCTGCGCCGGGCATCGCGCCGGTCGTGGTGGTGGCCGGCGGCGTCGCGGCGAACGGGGCGATCCGCGCGGCACTCGCCGGGGCCGCGGCGGAGGCGGACGCGCGGCTGCTGGCCCCGCCGCTCGCCCTTTGCACCGACAACGGCGCCATGGTCGCCCACGCCGCCGCCGAGCGGCTCCTCGCGGGCCTGCCGGTGGATGAGGCGCCCCGGGCCCGTCCGCGCTGGCCCCTCGACGGGGAGGCGGCGCCGATGCTCGGCGCGGGCCGGCGGGGGGCGAAGGCATGAGCGATCCGGTCGGCATCGTCGGGGGCGGCGCCTGGGGGACGGCCCTCGCCACGGTCCTCGTCGCGGCGGGCGCGGAGCGGGTGGACCTTTGGGTCCGCAACGCCGGCGTGCGCGCCCTGATCGAGGCCGAGCGGCGGCACCCGTCCCTCGGCGAGGCGCGTCTTCCCGGCGAGATCGTGCCGGTCGCCGACCTTTCCATGGCCGCCGCCCACCCCCTCGTGGTGATGGCGGTGCCGGCCCAGGCGACCCGCGAGACCCTTGGCGAGATGGCGCGCCTGTCCCGCGCGCCCGGGCATCTCGTCCTCACCGCCAAGGGAATCGAGCGGGGGACGGGCGCGCTCCAGGCCGGCATCGCCCGGGAGATCCTGCCCGCCTCGGTGCCGCTGGTGCTGTCGGGGCCGAGCTTCGCCGTCGACGTGGCGGCGGGCCTTCCGACCGCGGTCACCCTCGCCGCCGACCCGGTGGAGGCGGCCGAGGCGGTGGCCGAACGCTTCGCCACCCTCGCCTTCCGCCCCTACGCCAGCAGCGACGTGGCGGGCGTCCAGCTCGGCGGCGCCCTCAAGAACATCTACGCGATCGCCGCCGGCATCGTCGTCGGCCGCGGCTTCGGCGACAGCGCCCGCGCGGCCCTCATCGCCCGCTCGATCGCCGAATTGACGCGACTTGCCGTCGCACTCGGGGCCCTTGCCGATACGGTGGCGGGCCTGTCCGGCCTCGGCGACCTGGTTCTGACCGCCACCAGCGAGAAGTCGCGCAACTTCCGCTTCGGCCTCGCCCTCGCCCGCGGCGCGGGCCCGGAGGCGGGCTGGCAGGGCAGCGGCGAGGCGCCGGGCCACCCGCCCCTCGTGGAGGGCGCGGCGACGGCGGAGGCGGCCGTCGCCCTCGCCCGCGGCCGCGGCATCGCCCTTCCCGTGGCCGAAGCCGTCGCCGACGTCCTCGCGGGCGCCGCCTCGATCGACGAGGCGGCGGCACGGCTCATGCGCCGCCCCCTCCGCCGGGAGGGGGAGAGCCGCGCGGGCTGAGGGCGGCCGCCGGACGGCCGATCGGCCACGCATGGCCGCCCACCCGCCTTGCGGGGTTGCAAGAGCACGACCGGACGGGCAGCGTCGCCGCACGGATTCGGCGATCTTCTTCAACGGCTTCTCGGATTGGGATTTTCCTCCGCCCATGCAGTACTGGCTCTTCAAGTCCGAGCCCGGGACCTGGTCCTGGGACGATCAGGTGGGCGCGGGCCGCAAGGGCACGGAGTGGGACGGGGTGCGCAACCATCTCGCCCGCAAGAACATGGAAGCCATGGAGGTGGGCGACCTCGGCTTCTTCTACCATTCCGTCAACGAGAAGCGCATCGTCGGCATCGTCACCGTCGTGAAGGAGGCGCACCCCGATTCGACCGATCCCACGGGGCGGTGGACCTGCGTCGACGTCGCGGCGGTGGAGCCGTTCGCAAGGCCCGTCACCCTCGAGGAGATCAAGGCCAATCCGGCCCTGTCGGACATGATGCTCGTCAAGAACTCGCGCCTTTCGGTCCAGCCGGTCACCCCCGAGGAGTGGGAGATCGTGCGCGCCATGGGCCTTTGAGGATGGCGGCGGCCGCCGGCGATCCGGCCGCCTTCGTCCGCGCCAACACCGCCGTCCTTGCCCCGCCCCACGTCCCGGAGATCCGCCTCCACCTCGCCGACGAGGCCACGGAGCTGTGGTTCCGCACGGAGGAGGAGCTCGGCGAGATGGGCCTGCCGCCGCCCTACTGGGCGTTCGCCTGGGCGGGCGGGCAGGCCCTCGCCCGGCACCTTCTCGACGACCCGTCCCGCGTCGCGGGCCGCACGGTCCTCGATCTCGCCGCCGGGTCGGGCCTCGTCGCCGTCGCCGCCGCGATGGCGGGCGCCGCCCGGGTGGTCGCGAGCGAGATCGACCCCTTCGCGATCGCCGCCATCGGCCTCAACGCGGCCCTCAACGCCGTCGCCGTCGAGCCCCTCGCCGCCGACGTCCTCGCCGACCCGGCACGGGCGCCCGCCGCGGACGTCGTCCTCGCGGGCGACGTCTTCTACGAGCGCCCGATGGCGGACGCCGTCCTCGCTTTCCTGTCGGCGCGCGCACGGGCGGGCGCCCTCGTCCTCGTCGGCGACCCGGGCCGCTCCTACATGCCGCGCGGGGCGCTGGTGCACCTCGCCACCTACGAGGTCCCGGTCACCCGCGCCCTCGAGGACGCGGAGGTGAAGCGCACCTCGGTCTGGCGCCTGCCGGCGGCCTGACGGCCCGTCGCGGCGGCGCGGGTGCGGCAACGGTTCGCCGCCGCCGGCGGACCCTCGGCAGGGGCGTCCCGCCACCGGAACGGACCGGCGGCGACGGGCAGGGTGGAAGCCGACGGCGGCTCGCCTCGCCGGCGGCGGGCTCAGCCCGCGCTGGCGGAAGCGGGCACCTCGTCCACCTCGATGGTGGCGTGGGCGATGCCGAAACGGTCGGCGAGGCGCTGGCGGATCGCCTCGCGGATCGCGCGGGGGGAGGTGCCCGCCGCCACCTCCGCCTCGAGCGTCGCCATCACCCGCTCCTCGGAGATCGACCACACGTGGACGTGGTGGACGCGCACGATCTCCGGGATCGCCGCGGGAAGGTCCGCCGCCACCTCGCGGCCGGTGACCCCGCGGGGGGCGCCCTCGAGGAGGACGTGGGCGGAATCGCGCATGAGCCGGACCGTCGTCCTCAGGATCAGGACCGACACCACGAGGGACAGGAGCGGGTCGGCCGGCGTCCACCCGGTGAACAGGATGACGGCGCCCGCGATCACCGCCGCCGCCGAGCCCAGGAGGTCCGACAGCACGTGGAGGAGCGCGGAGCGGACGTTGAGGTTCTCCCGGTTCCCGCCCGACAGGATGAGGAAGGCGGCGACGTTCACCAGGAGCCCCAGGAAGGCGACCACCAGCATGGGGCCGGCGAGCACCGGCTGCGGCTCGATCATCCGGTCGATCGCCTCCCAGACGATCCAGGCCGTCAGGAGGAGGAGGACGAGGGCGTTCGCGAAGGCGACGAGGACGGGCATCCGGTCCCGCCCGTAGCTGAGCTCGGGCGTGGCGGGCCGCCGCGCCTGGCGGAACGCCCACCAGGACAGGGCGAGGGCGACGGCGTCCGTCGCCATGTGCATGGCGTCGGCGATCAGGGTGAGGGAGTTGGCGATGAGGCCGCCGGCGAGCTCGGCCGCCATGAAGCCGGCGGTGAGCACGAACGCCCACAGCACCGCCCGCTCGTTCGCCTGCGTGTTCGCGGCGTCGGAGGCGGGGCCGTGGGCGTGGACCTTGCCCCTGCCGTGCTGGTGACCGCTGCCCATCGCCGGACTCTCCCCCTCGCGAGCGGTGCGACCACAACACCGTCCCCACGCGCCGCGCAAGCCGGAAAGGGCCGCTTGACTCCGTGGGAACGGTCCGGAATCAATGGAACAAAGAACGAACAATTCCTTGATGAACCGTTGCCGGCGCGGCCTGGCGGCGGGGGCGTTCCCGTCCCCGCGCGGGAGGCGCGTGTCCGCGACGCGGAACCGGGACGCCGACCATGGCAAGCGCCGAGACCCTCGCCCGCCTCAGGGCCGAGATCGCCGCCATCGAGGGCCGCCCCGTGGGCGGGGCCGCCTCCGCCCGCGCCGGCCGCTCCGCCTGGCAGCGCGAGCCCTCGCGCAGCCGCGCCGCGAGGCCGGCGGATGGCGCCATGCACCGCGAGGCCGCCGCCTCCCGCGACGGGTCGTCGGCCGCCCGGGCGGATGGGCCGCCCCCTCGCGGCGAGGGGGCACGCCCTGCCCCGTCCGGCGACACGTCCCGGTCCGGATCCGTCCGCGCCGCCGTCCCGGCGGAGGCCCCGGCCGGGCCCCGCGCCCCGTCCACTCCGCCGTTCGCCGACACCGCCGGGGCGGTCCATCCCCCTTCCGGCGCCGGGGGAGGCGTCCCGCCCGGTCCGGGCACCGCGGCCCCCGTATCCTCGAAGGAGAAGGCCGATGCCGGCGCCCTGTTGCGGGCGGACGGGCCGGCGGTCCCCCGCCGTGCGCCGCCGCCGTCCGCCACCCCCGAGCCGGACGCGGGAGGCGCGAGCGCCATCCCGTCCCGTCCCGCTTCCGGTGGAGATGTCCGGGGGCGCGACGACGGCCCGCTGTTTTCCGCAGCCACGGGAGACGGGACGGCCACCGCTTTACCGCCCCCGGAACCGCGCGGCGGAAAGGGGCCGTCATCCGCGCCACCCCTTTCCGGGGCGGGCATCCCGGCGGAGGGCGCCGGAAAGGCGGAGCGGTCGTGGCCGGGCCCGCGTGGCCCTTCGCGTGCCGGTCCGGGCGGGGAAACGGCGCCCCCCGGCCCGCCGTGCGCCGACGCCGGGGTGAAGGCGGCGACCGCCAGCTCGACCGGCTCGACCGGGGCGAACGAAGGGGGGGCGACCGTCCCGGCCCCCCATGGCGCGGAAGGCGCACGGCCCGGGACCGCCATGCGCCGCGCCGTCGGAAACGGCCCGTCCACCGCGCCGTGCCATGCCGGCCCCGTAGCCGAGGGTTGCCTCGCGGAGGCGCCGCGCGCGGAGGGCACCGGCCCTTCGTACCCGAAGGATCCCGCCACCGCCGGCGCGGACGGAACGGGGGGCGATCGCTCCCGGGAGGCGGAGGCCGAGGGACGGCAGGCGGCCGGCGTCCGCGGCGAACCGCACGCCGCCCGCGAGGCAGGGGCGGACGGGGACGGCTTCTTCGGCCTGTCCGCGCTCGACCGGCTGTTTCCGGGGGGCTTTCCGGCCGCCTCCCTGCACGAGGTGGCCGTCGACGCCGCCCGGGACGGCGGGCTCTCCACGGGCTTTTCCCTCGCCCTCGTGCGCCGCTGGCTCGAGGGCGCGGCCGGACCGGGCGCCGTCCTGTGGGTATCGGAGCGCCTCGCCGCCAGCGAGAGCGGCGCGATCCACGGCCCCGGGTGCCTAGCCCTCGGGCTCGACCCGGGACGGCTCGTCCTCGTGGTGGCCCACGGGGCGCGTGACGTCCTGTGGGCGATGGAGGAGGGGCTGTCGGCGGGCGGCACCGCGGCCGTGGTGGGCGAGGTGCGGGGCGAGCCGCGGGTGCTCGACCTGACCGCCAGCCGCCGCCTCGCCCTGCGCAGCGAGCGCCACGGCGTGCCGGCCCTTCTCCTGCGCAACGCCGGCGGGGCGGGGGCGTCGGCCGCCCGAACCCGCTGGCGGATCGCTCCCGCCCCCGGCCGGGGCACGGCGCCGCCGGTGCCCGGGGCGCCGGACGCCGTCTTCGCCGGCGGCGCCTGCGGCGCGGGCGGCGCGGGCGGCCTGCCGCCCATGGGCCTGCCCGTCTGGCGGGTCGACCTCGTTCGCAACCGAGAGGGGCGCTGCGGCGGCACGCTCGCGGGCTTCGACCCGGCGCGGGGCCGCTTCTTCGTCCCCGCCGTCCGGCACGCCCGGCGCGTCCCGTCCATCGGCGGGCCGGCCGGCGCGGTCCTCCCGTTCCCCGCCCTCCGGTCCGCCGGGTGGGCTCGATGACCGTGCGCCGTTTCCTTCCGGCCCGTCGTCTCGCGGCAATCCGAAGGGCGGCCCGCGGCTCCGCCCCGGCGGCCGGGCCGGGCCTTCGGGCGGTCCACGGCGATCCCTCCCGCACCGCCGGCTCATGCCCGTCCAAGCCGCGTGGGGGGCTGCGGGACCGCATGCGGTCGCCCGCTGACACCGGTGCCGTCCGGCGCGCCCGCGCCGCCTTCACCGGGGACGGGCCGGCCGCGCCAGCCAGTACCAGCCCGTCCATGGGCGCTGGCGCGATCTCCTCGCCCGCACCCTTCCATCGGCGTGTGTGGCGCGGCGTCCCCGCGCCCGCCCGAGGCGGACTGGCCGCGGGCTCCGCCGGTCGCCGTCCCGTGCCTCGTCGCCTCCCGTTCCGGCGCGGCGCCGTTCCGCCTGCCCGGGGCCACCGGCCCGACGGGTGGCGGAGCATCGCCCGGTCCGTTGCGCCGTCCGCCCGGCCGGGAGCCGCCGCGCGGGTCGGAAGGGGCGGCCCGGCGCTGACGGCCGGGGAGCGCGGGCGAGGCGCGGGCTCCGCCGGCCGCCGTCCCGTGCCTCGTCGCCTCCCGTTCCGGCGCGGCGCCGTTCCGCCTGCCC
>CAZJNX010000061.1:2496-5503 GCA_964547415.1 uncultured Hyphomicrobiales bacterium | reverse complement strand
GGGGCCACCGGCCCGACGGGTGGCGGAGCATCGCCCGGGCCGTTGCGCCGTCCGCCCGGCCGGGAGCCGCCGCGCGGGTCGGAAGGGGCAGAGATCCTCTCGCCGGCGCGGCGTCCGACCCGGCAAGGTTCCTTGCCGTCCTGCGCGGCCCGTCGCGGCGGCCCGCGCCGGCTTCCGCCCTCCGTGAGTCCGCTTTCCGACTCCCGGGGCGTCCGCAGCGGCCCGTCGGCTCGTGTCGGCATCGCCCTCTCGAGTGGCCCCGGGCGGGTCGTCGCGCTCGCCGGTTCCATGTGCCGTTCGCTGTGACGACCGCCGTTCGACGGCCGACGGCGGATCGCGACCGGACGGCTTGGCAAGGGCTGGCGGTCGTGGCCCACCCGCCGGTCCCGTCCGCGAAGCCGCAGCCGCCTGCGGAGGGGCGGTCCGGCCGCCGGTGGAGGGGGCGGCCGTGGCTCCCGTTTCCGGCCCGCGGTGCATCCCGTGGGGGGCCTTGGAAGCCGTGGCCTGGCGGTCGCGGACGGGGCGCCGCGCCCGTCACCGCGCCTTGCGACGGAGCGGTGCGCCCGCGAACGGCGGCGTTTCCCGCCGAGGGCATGGCTCACCCCGGTCCGCGGCGCATCCGGTCGGCATCGGGCAAGACGTCCGGCCCCCCCGTCCGTCCGCTCCGCGGGGATCCGCCCGGCGGGCGCCGGGCGGCCGGGGCGGCGCGGCGGCTCCGGGCGAGGATCGCATCGCGCCGGCGACGGGCGCCGCCGGGCGTCCACCGCCGTCCCGTCGCCGCCTGTCCCGTCCGGCGGCCGGATTCCGGGGCCAGCGGCGAGGCGCCGTCCGATCGCCGTCCTGTCCGGGACGCGTGCCGGCGGCGCGAGGTGCGGCGGCGCGGCGCGGGAGGGCGACCGTGAGCGGGCGGCGGATCCTGTCCCTGTGGCTGCCGCGGCTGTCGACGGACCGGCTCGCCCGCGAGGGAGCGGGGCCGGCCGGCGAGGCCGCGGCGGAGGGCCGCCCCGTCGCCACCGTCACGCGGACGGGCGGCGCCCTCGTCGTCGCGGCCGTCGACGCGGCGGCCGAGGCGGCCGGCCTCGCCCCGGGCCTCGGCTTCGCGGAGGCGCGGGCCCTCGTCCCGGCCCTCGCCGTCGATGCCCACGACCCGGACGCCGACCGCGCCCTCCTCCTGAAGGTCGCCGACCTGTGCGACCGCTACACCCCGCTCGTCGCCGTCTCGGGGCCGGACGGGCTCTTCCTCGACGTCACGGGCTGCCCGCACCTGTTCGGCGGCGAGGCGGCCCTGCGCGCGGACCTCCTCGACCGCCTCGCCCGGGCGGGCCTGTCGGCCCGGGCCGCCGTCGCCGCCACGCCGGGCGCCGCCTTCGCGCTCGCCCGCAACGGCGAAAGGCCCCCCGTCCTCGCCGAGGGCGGGGAGCGGGCGGCGCTCGCCCCCCTCCCCGTCGCCTGCCTGCGGCTCGCTCCGGACGTGGTGTCCGTCCTCGCCCGGCTCGGCATCCGCACCGTCGGCGACCTCCTCGAGCAGCCGCGGGCGGGCCTCGCCCGCCGCTTCGGCGCCGAGCCCCTCGCCCGCCTCGACGCCGCCCTCGGTGCGGCCGACGAACCCGTCAGCCCGCGCCTTCCCGCCCCCGCCCTCATCGTGGAGCGGCGCTTTTCCGAGCCGGTCTTCTGCATCGAGGCGGTCTCGGCGGCGCTCGCCGCCATGGCGGAGGGGCTCGCCGAAAGCCTCCTCGCCCGGGGGGAGGGGGCGCGGCGGCTCGCCGTCTCGCTGTTCCACGCCGACGGGACCGTCCACCGTCTCGAGGCCGGGGCGAGCCGGCCCGTCGCCGCGGCGGGGCCGATCGCGGCCGTCCTCGCCCCCCGCCTCGAGGCCCTGTCGGCGCGGCTCGAGACAGACAGCGGCATCGACCTGTTGCGCCTCGCCGCCCTCGAGACGGGCCCGGCCGCCCCCGAGCAGCAGGGTTTCGACGGAACGGCGGCCGCCGAGGCGGACCTCGCCCGCCTCGTCGACACCCTGTCGGCCCGCCTCGGCGCCGATGCCGTCCGCCGCCTCGTGCCGCGGGACACCCACCATCCCTCGCTCGCCTGCGAGGCGCGGCCCGCGCTCGCCGGGGAGGGCGCGCCCTGGCCCGCCCCCGCCGCCGACCCGGACGCGCCGGCCGAGCCGCCCGACCGGCCCCTGCGCCTGTTCGACCGGCCCGAGCCCGTGGAGGCGATCGCCACCGTCCCCGACGGGCCGCCGGTGCGCTTCCGCTGGCGCAAGGTGTCCTACGAGGTGGCCGCCGCCGAGGGACCGGAGCGCATCGCCGCCGAGTGGTGGCGGGACGGCCACCCGGCCCGCACCCGTGACTACTTTCGGGTGGAGGACGTGGACGGCCGCCGCTTCTGGCTCTTCCGCCACGGCCTCTACGAGCGGGAGACCGACCGCCCCGCCTGGTTCGTCCACGGTCTCTTTCCGTGAGCGCGCCGTCCACCTTCCCGTCCGGTGGCGCCGGCAGGCTCCGCCCCCGCCCGCCGCGCGCCGCCCCGTTCCGTGGCCGCCCCCGCGGGTGTCCCCGTCCGGCGGAGCCGTCCGCCGGCGCCTTTCCGATGGTCGAGGTCCCCAGACGGGTGGGCGGGTGGCGCCACCCTCGCCCGCCCGTCGGACCGGCTTCACCGCCCCCCGGCCGGTGGCGGGCGCTCGCGCGTCCCGCCTCGCATCCGCGAATGGCGCGGCGGCCGGCGTCGCCGCCCCGGGAGGCGCGGCGACGGACGCCCGTCCGTGGCGAGGTCGGCGCGGCGGGCGTGGACGGCCGCCGCCTCTGGCCGGTCCCCGCGACCGTCGGGGCGACGGGCGCGCCGGTTCCTGGCGCCGCTTGCCGGGCCGGTTGTCCCGTCCGGAGATCGGGGGGAGTGGCGTCGTCCAACCCTTCCGCCGTCTGCCCGGTCCCGCCTCGCCGCCCCGGCCCGGCCGCCCCGGGAGGCGCGGCGACGGACGCCCGTCCGTGGCGAGGTCGGCGCGGCG
>CAZJNX010000061.1:0-2396 GCA_964547415.1 uncultured Hyphomicrobiales bacterium | reverse complement strand
GGCGTGGACGGCCGCCGCCTCTGGCCGGTCCGCGCAGGGCGTCGCGAGTGCGGAGGCGGCCGTCCACGGCCTGTGGGGCGGTCGCCGTGACTGCCGCCCCCGTGTCCCGTCGTGCAGGGCCGTCCTCTGCGGCCGTGCCGGGCCGGCGCCTGGGGGGCGGCCGTCACGTCGCGCCGGGTGCCCAGGCCTCGCCGGACGTCCTCCGGCGCCGCGCGGGCCGCCTGCCGGGCGATCCACGTGGATGGTTCGGCGGCTTCGGATGGTCGCTCCCCCTTCACGTCCCGGGCGCGGCCGGGGCCGCAGGACCGGTTCGCCTGGTCAACGTCCACGAGGACCACGAACACGTCCTGCGGGCGGATGGCCAGCTCGTCCCTGGCGAGCGACGCGACCCGGATGTCGAGCGCCTTCTTCTTTCCGGGGCGGCCATGGCTGAAGGCGATCTCCGCGACGGTCGGCGTCGGCGCACGCGGACGCTCGATGGTCGTGAAGGGGCGGCCGGACAGGGCCCCGTCGCAGGTCTCCCCAAGGGCCCGGTAGGGAAGGCCCGGGAGGTGGGCGAGGACGGTCTCGTCACGGCAGGGGCTCGGCGAAACGCGGGTGAGGGGCGCGGCAGGGCGCCGTGCCGCGAGGGCGGCTGGGCGCCGCAGGCCCGGGCGGAACGCCGCGCCGGCTCCCTCGACGATCCCGGTGCAGCCGATCGGCCTCGCGCCATCCGGTTGCGGACCGTTGCGACGGCGCCTGCGCCGGACCCTTGCGTTGTGGCGCCGGTCGCCGGCGTGGAACGGCGGGAGGGGTTGGCGCAACGCGCGGAGGCCGGCGGGACGGGCCGGTCCTCCGGCTGCTCCTCGTTGGCGCGGGGCGTGTGCGGGACTGTCCAGGCGTGCCCGCGCCGGGACGAGGGCCGTCCGCGAAGGGGGGTGGCGCACGTCCCCGGCGCGGGGCGGCGGGAGGCGTTGCCACAGGGCGCGGAGGCCGGCGAACCGGCCGGCCTTCCGGACCGCCTCGCCGTCGCCCGCCCCGGGCCCGTGCGGGAGGGCGGGGACGCGCCTTCGTCGGGACGGGGGCGGTCGGCGAAGGCGGGTGGCGCCGGTCGCCGGCGTGGAACGGCGGGAGGGGTCGCCGCAACGCGCGGTGGCCGGCGGGACGGGCCGGCCTTCCGGCGGCCCGTCGCCCGCCCCCGGCCCGGGCGCGGCAGGGGAGGGGCGCCGTGACCCGCTTCGCCGAGCTCGCCGCCGCCACCAACTTCTCGTTCCTGCGCGGGGCCTCCCACGCGGAGGAGATGGTGCTCGCCGCCGCCGAGGCGGGGCTTTCCGGCATCGCCGTCGCCGACCGGAACTCGCTCGCGGGCATCGTGCGCGCGCACCTGGCGGCGAAGGAGGTGGGCCTTCCCTTCGCCGTCGGCTGCCGTCTCGTCTTCACCTGCGGGGCGCCTCAGGTGATCGCCTGGCCCGCCGACCGGGCCGCCTACGGCCGGCTGTGCCGCCTCCTCACCCTCGGCAACATGCGCGGGGAGAAGGGCGACTGCCGCATCACGCTCGCCGACCTCGAGGCGCGGGCGGAAGGCATGGTCCTCGCCCTCGTGGCGGACGGGGCGCCCGAGGCCGCCCTCGAGGACGCCGCCCGCCGCCTCGCCGCGGCGACCGACCGGCCCCTCCGCCTCGCCCTCTCCATGGGCTACGGGCGGGCCGACCAGCGCCGCCTCGCCCGCCACCTCGCCCTCGCCGCGCGCGCCGGGCTCCGCCCCATGGCGACCAACGCCCCCCTCTACCACGGCCCGGGCCGTCGCCCGCTCCAGGACGTCCTCACCTGCATCCGCGAGCACGTGATCATCGACACCGCCGGACGGCGGCTCGAGGCGAACGCCGAGCGCCACCTGAAGGACCCGCAGGAGATGGCCCGCCTGTTCGCCGCCTGCCCGGAGGCGGTGGAGGAGACGGCGAAGGTTCTCGAAAGCCTGTCCTTCTCCCTCGACGAATTGCGCTACGAGTACCCGGAGGAGCCCACCGACCCCGGCCGCACCCCCCAGGAGACGCTGGAGCGCCTCGCCCGCGAGGGCGCCCGCGCGCGCTACCCCGAGGGCGTGCCGGACAAGGTGGCCCGCCTCGTGGAGCGGGAGCTGGCCATCATCGCCGAACTCGACTACGCGCCGTACTTCCTCACCGTCCACGACATCGTCCGCTTCGCCCGCTCGCGCGGCATCCTCGCCCAGGGGCGGGGCTCGGCGGCGAACTCGGCGGTGTGCTTCTGCCTCGGCGTCACCGAGGTGGACCCGGACCGGTCGGACCTCCTGTTCGAGCGCTTCGTGTCGGCCGAGCGGCGCGAGCCCCCCGACATCGACATCGACTTCGAGCACGAGCGCCGCGAGGAGGTGATCCAGTACGTCTACGAGAAGTACG
>CAZJNX010000060.1:0-22848 GCA_964547415.1 uncultured Hyphomicrobiales bacterium | reverse complement strand
TCGGCTCGTCGAGGAGGAGGAGGTCGGGCTCTTCCAGGAGCAGGCGGCAGAGCGCCACGCGGCGCTTCTCGCCGCCCGACAGGTTGGTCACGTTCGCATCGTCGGGCGGGCAGCGCAGGGCGTCCATCGCCTGGTCGACCTTGGAGTCGAGGTCCCACAGGTTCTGGCTGTCGATGACGTCCTGCAGCTTCGCCATCTCCTCGGCCGTCTCGTCCGAGTAGTTCATGGCGAGCTCGTTGTAGCGCTCGAGCAAGGCGGTCTTGTCCGCCACCCCGTCCATCACGTTCTCGCGCACCGTCTTGTTCGGGTCGAGCTCGGGCTCCTGGGACAGGTAGCCGACGCTGGCGCCGTCGGCGACCCAGGCCTCGCCGTTGAACTCGCGGTCGACGCCCGCCATGATCCGCAGAAGCGTCGACTTGCCGGACCCGTTCGGCCCCAGCACGCCGATCTTGGCGTCCGGGTAGAATTGCAGGTGGATGTTGTCGAGGACCTTCTTCTGACCATAGGTCTTGGTGAGGCCCTGCATGAAGTAGATGAATTGGCGTGCCATCGGCGCCCTTCGCTTGCCCGTCGGCTGAAGCTCTCGGAGGTCGATCGCCTTCCTAGGCCATCCCTCGCCCGACGGGCAAGGGAAACCCGCCGCGCGGCCCCCCGCCTCAGCGGGGCCGGCAGGGCGGCAGCGCCCGCCCGTCGATCGTGAGGGAGACGCGGCCCCCCTCGCTCGCGAGCGCGATCGCCGGGTCCTCCCCGCCCGCGAACCGCCGTCCGCCGCTTCCGGCGACGGGCGGCAGCACGGTGCGCCGCCCGCCGATCTCGACCACCGCGTTCTCGCCGAAGAAGCCGACGGCGACGTCCGTGTCCCCGCAGGCGAGAGCCGTCGAGAAGCCCATGGGCGCGTGGGGGGCGAGGACGACGGCGCCGAGCCGCACCGCCCCCGCGCCCGCGGCCAGCGGCACGTCGGGCGAGACCCAGCGCGGCGCCCCGTCCACCCGCACGACGGCGCGCAGCACCGCGTCGGCCTCCTCCGCCGGCACGGCGATCTCGAACGGGAGGGGAAGCCGGTCGCGGGCCGCGCCCACCTGCGCTTCCGCGAGGCTCGCCCCGTCCTCGCCCGCCACCGCGACGACGGCCACCGCCCCCGCCGGAACAACGGTCTCGCCCGGAAGGTCGAGGGTGCCCGCCACCGTGCGCCGCCCGTCCCCGGCGAGGGCGGGCGCGAGGATGGCGAGGAGCAGAAGGAGGGGCGCGAGGGATCGCACGGGCGCGGCCGGCGTCACTGCAGGGGCGGGAAGACGTAGCCGTAGCAGCCGATCCCGGTGATCTGCGTCACGTAGCGGGGGCCGGCTCCGGTCGCGTTGTCCACGGCGTTGGCGAGGACGACGAGGGTGCGCCCGGGTTCGCCCGCGTACGGCACGAGGCCGCGGCTCGACAACTCGTGGTCGAGGGCCGCTTCGATCGCCCGCCGCGCCGCCCCCTCGGCCTCGGCGATCGACGTCTTTTTCTCGTCGTGGAAGACGTATTCGGCCGCGTAGCCGTTGCGCAGCGCGTCGGGCGAGCCGGGCTCGGCGGCCCAGGCGAGGCCGAGGCCGGTCGCGATGGTCCACGTCTCGCCCGCGGGCACCGTCATGCCTTCCTGGGACATGATGACCTCGAGGACCGAGCCGGGCGTGACCGCGACCGACGCGGGGCGGGCGATGGTGCCGTCCGCGGCCGGCTCGGGGCCGAGGATGTTGCCGTAGGCCGCCTTCGGGACGACCGACGTGTACGGGATCACGTTGTAGTCCTCGATCCCGCCCCTTTTCAGGGCGAGGTCGTAGGCGAACGTCTCGTAGGGGTCGTCGCCGTAGCCGGAGTCCGACACGCCGAGCCCCTGGAACCAGAACCAGTTCCGCGGCACCCGGTTGCCGTAGACCGACCCGTCCGCCGCCCGCCCCGGACCGGTCCGAAGCGCCAGCGCCGCGCCGGCGGCCGCCCCGGCCAGGAAGGTCCGCCTGTCGATCCGGGCCATGCCCCGCCCCCGCTCGCCGCCCGCCGCACGATGGGTACACTAGCCGGCCCCGCCCCCGTTCGCCAAGACGGGGCTCTAGAGGAAGCTCTGGGGGTCGATGTCCACCGCGCGGCGCACGGACCCGCGCTCGGGCCCCGCGGCGGCGAGCCAGCCGCGCAGCGCCCCCTGCAGGTCGTAGCCGCGGGGGCTGCGGACGAGGAGGCGGAAGCGGTGGCGCCCGCGCAGGATCGCGATCGGCGCCTCGGCGGGGCCGAGCACCTCGAGGGCCGCGTCGAGGGGCGCGGTGCGGGCGAGGTGCCGGGCGTCGGCCTGTGCGAGCGCCCGGTCGGGGGAGAACACGACGATCGCCGCGAGGCGGGCGAACGGCGGCAGGCGGTTCTGCCGGCGGCTGTCGATCTCGCTGCGGTAGAAGGCCTCCCGGTCGCCGTCCGCGAGCGCCCGCATCACCGGGTGGTCCGGGGCGTGGGTCTGGACGAGGCCACGGCTGTCCCCGCCCGTGCGCCCGGCGCGGCCCGTCACCTGGGTGAGGAGCTGGAAGGTGCGCTCGGCCGCCCGCGGGTCCACGCCGTGGAGGCCGATGTCCGCATCCACCACCCCGACGAGGCCGACCGAAGGGAAGGTGAAGCCCTTGGCGAGGAGCTGGGTGCCGATGGCGATGTCCGCTCCGCCGGCCGCGACCGCCGACAGCTGGCGCCGCACCTCCGCCGGCCCCCCCGCCGCGTCGGAGGAGAGCACCGCCACCCGCGCGTCGGGGAAGAGGGCGCGCACCTCCTCCTCGATGCGCTCCACCCCCGGGCCGCAGGCGGCGAGGGTGTCCTCGGCCCCGCAGTGGGGGCAGGTCTGCGGGCGCGGCTCGGCGTGGCCGCAGTGGTGGCACTGGAGGCGCCCGCGCAGGCGATGGTCCACGAGCCAGGCGGTGCAGTTGGGGCAGGTGATGCGGTGCCCGCACGCCCGGCACACGGTGAGCGGCGCGTAACCCCGCCGGTTGAGGAAGAACAGCGCCTGCCGCCCCTCCGCGAGGGCCCGTTCCGTCGCCGCCGCGAGGCGCGGGTGGACGAAGCGGCCCGGCTCGAGGCCGCCGTCCGACAGGTCCACGAGCTCGATCGCCGGCAGGCTCGCCCCGCCGCCCCGGGCGGGGAGGACGAGGTGGCGATAGCGGCCGGTTCCGGCGTTGTTGCGGCTCTCGATCGACGGCGTCGCGGAGGCGAGGATCACCGGCGCGCCGGCGAGGCGCCCGCGCACCACCGCCATGTCGCGGGCGTTGTAGGCGACGCCGTCGTCCTGCTTGAAGCTGCCGTCGTGCTCCTCGTCCACCACCACGAGGCCGAGCTTGCGGAACGGGAGGAAGAGCGCCGAGCGCGCCCCCACCACCACCGGCACCTCGCCGGTGGCGACGCCGCGCCACGTGCGCGCCCGCGCCTTCCCCGTAAGCCCCGAGTGCCACTCGGCGGGCCGGCGGCCGAAGCGGGCCGCGACGGCGTCCGTCACCATGTCGGTGAGGGCGATCTCCGGCATCATCACGAGGGCCTGGCGGCCGGCCGCCACCGTCGCGGCCACGGCCTCGAGGAACGCCCCCGTCTTGCCCGACCCCGTCACGCCGTCGAGGAGGGTGACGGAAAAGCCCCCCTCCCGGGCGGTCGCGGCGAGGGCGGCGGCCGCCTCGGCCTGTGCCGCGCTCGCAGGCGCGAACGGCCGGGCGGACCCGCCGGGGGCGGCGGCCTCGAGCGGGGCGGGGGCGAGCGCGCCGGCCTTCTCGAGCCCCGTGACCACGGCCGCCGACACGTTGGCCGCCGCCGCGATCTCCCCCTTCGGTCGCACCCGCCCGTCGGCGAGGAGGGCGAGGACCCGCTCGCGGGCGGGCGTCATGCGCGCCGGCGTGCGGCCCGTGGCGGCGAGGCCCATGGGGGCCGGCTCCGGCGAGAGCCCGCGGCGCGAGCGCAGCACCATCCGCAGGACCATGCCCCGCGGGGCGAGGGTCCACCACGCCACCCAGTCGACGAGGCGGCGCAGCTCCTCCCCGACGAGGAGGTCGCTCGCAAGGCCCCGGACGGCCTTCAGCCGCGCCGCCGGCACGTCCGCGTCCACCGGTCCGTCCCAGACGACGCCGAGGACGTCCCGCCGGCCGAGCGGGACGGCGACGATGCTGCCGGCCGGCGGCGGCGGTCCGGCGACGAGGTAGGTCAGCGGCCCGTCGATCCCGACCGGCAGGAGGACGGGGACGGTCGGTCCGGTGCGGCTATCCGTGTCGATGGCCGAGAACCCCGGGTTGCTGGCGGGTGGCGGGCCGGTGGCCGGCGTCCGGTGCGGGCGGGGCGCCGTGGTCGCGGCCAGCGGAGCCGATCGGGTCCGTGATCACGGTCGAGGTCCTTGCAAACGGCGGCCCGCTGGCCCATGGGGACGGCGGAGCCCGGGAGATCCAGCCATGCGCTTCTTCGTCGATACGGCGGACGTTCAGGAAATCAAGGCCCTCGCCGAGACGGGCCTGCTCGACGGGGTGACCACCAACCCCTCCCTCATCATGAAGGCCGGCCGGCCGATGGCGGACGTGATCGCCGAGATCTGCGAGATCGTCCCGGGCCCGGTCTCGGCGGAAGTGGCGGCGACGGACGTCGAGGGCATGCTCGCGGAGGGGCGCAAGCTCGCCGACATCGCGCCCAACGTCGCCGTGAAGGTCCCGCTCACGTGGGACGGGCTGAAGGCCTGCCGCGCGCTCACCAGCTCCGGCCACATGGTAAACGTGACCCTGTGCTTCTCCGCCAACCAGGCGCTGCTGGCGGCGAAGGCGGGGGCGACGTTCGTCTCCCCGTTCATCGGCCGGCTCGACGACATCGGCCTCGACGGGATGGAGCTCATCCGCGAGATCCGCACCATCTACGACAACTACGACGGGCTCGGCACGGCGATCCTCGCCGCCTCCATCCGCACGGTGAACCACGTGAAGGAGGCGGCGATGGCGGCGGCGGACGTGGCGACCGTCCCGCCAGCGATCCTCCACAAGCTCGTGGAGCACCCGCTCACCGATAAGGGCCTCGACGCCTTCCTCGCCGACTGGAAGAAGACCGGTCAGAGCATCCTGTGACCGCGACCGGCCTTCCCTCGAAAGGCGCGCGCGGTTCTGGAGGTCGGCTGCGGCGCAAAGGCGGAATGGCGGAATGGCGGCCTTTTCGACTCTCGAGCGGAGGCGACCGGCGGCCCGCGGGTCAGGCGGGCGGGCCGAGGATGCGGCCCTCGACGGCGGTCTCGCCGGATCCCTTCTCGATGCGGAAGGTGTCGCCCTCCCGGACGGCGCGCACCGGCTCGCCCACGAAGACCGGGCGACGGAAACGCACCTCGGCGGCCGTCTCGTCCCCGGCGAGGAGCTCCCAGGCGAGGGCGAGGAACAGCGTGCCGTGGACGATGGGGCGGCCGAACGGCGTGTCCGCCGCGAAGGCGGCGTCGAGATGGATCGGGTTGAAGTCTGCCGTGAGCGCCGCGTAGGCGGCGACCTCCGCCTCGCCGAAGGTGCGGAACGGCCCCGCGGACACCGTCATCTCGCCCATACCAGCAGCATCTCCCCGGTGAGGACAGGGCCGTCCTCCCCCGTCACGCGGTTGTCGAAGCGGGCCCACAGGCGGCCCTTGCGCTCCTCCTTCGACAGGCAGCCCGTGGCCACCGCGAGGCGCTCGCCGAAGCGCGCCTCCCGGTGCCACGTCAGCGTCTGCCCGGCGTGGACGTTGCCGGGCGGGCGGTCCGGCGTCGCCTCGATGTAGCCGCGCATCAGGACGGCCACCAGGAGACCCCGCGGCACCGTCTGCCCCGTCGCCGTGCCCGGAAAGATCGCCTGCCAGGCCGCGCGCATCTCCTCGTCGACGACGTAGCGCTTCTCGCCGAAGCGCATGCCGGCTTCGAGGCGGTCGAAGGTGAGGACGTCGCTCATCGGTCGGCTCCCCGGGCGGCGGCGGCTTCGGACAGGGCGGCGAGGCTCTCGCCGATCGCGTGGAGGCGCTCCTCGCCGGCCGCCCCGGCGAGGGCGATCGCCGAGATGCCGAGGAAGGGCCGGCCCCGCCCGTCGACGACCGCGCTCGCGGCCACGTGGATGCCGGCATAGAGCGTGCCCCGGTCGAGGCCGTAGCCGCGCCGGCCGGCCTCCTCCACCTCCGCCCGCCACGTCTCGAAGGGCATCGGCGCGTGCCAGCGCAGGTGCGCGAAGCGACGGCGAAGCTCCTCCTCCGAGAGGGCGAGCCGGGCGGCGACGATCCGCCCGATCGCCCCGAGGAGGCAGGGCATGCGCTGCGTTACCTGCACGTCGAGGCGCACCGGGGTGTCGGCGAGCGCCCGGTCGATCAGGATCGCCCGCTCCTCGGTGATCCGCCACAGGGCGACGAGGCAGGCATGGGTGGTGGCGATCCGGACGAGCTCCGGGTGGAGAAGGGCCACCACGTCCCGCCCCATCAGCCCGCGGGAGAGTTCGAGGAGACCGAGGCCCGGGGCGTAGCTCTTCCTCGCCGGGTCGAAGGCGACGAGGCCTTCCGCCACCAGCGTCCGCAGGATCGACAGGGCGGTCGACGGGATCACCCCCGCCTGCCGCGCCGCCGCCGTGACGCCGAGCGGGGCCGGCGCCTCGGCGAGGACGCGCAGGAGGCGGACCGCGTGGAGGACCGCGCCGACGGGCTTGCCCTGCAGCGGCTCGGCGGGGCGGCCGGATTCGGCCGGCGGGTCGTCGCCCGCCGTCTCCGGGGCGTGGGGGCGCTCGACCATCGTTTGCCCGGTCAGGCCTCGATGGCGTTCTTCTGGAAGACGGGCATCGCCTCCAGCGTCTGCGTCAGCGCCGAGAGCCGCGGCATGTCGAGCCCCTCGAGGATCTCCGGCTGCACCCGGCCGATGAAGGTGACGGCGATCGCCGCCGTCAGCGCGTCCTCGGTGACGTCCGCCTCCGTCTTCGGGACGGACACGCCCGCCATCTCCTCCTCGAGGACGGCGATCGCCGCCCGCGACTGCGCCCGCGCCGCCTCCTGGTAGGGCGGGTGGCGCTTGTCCTCCGGGCGGCGCGCGATCTCGTAGTAGGCGACCACCGCCTTCTCCATGGCGCTGGTGGCGAGCGCGATGCGGGACCTCGCCTCGAGCCGCGCCGGGCCCTTCGCGGGCATCAGGCGCGCCCACTGGTCGTGGGTCTCGAGAAGGTGGTCGACGATCGCGCCGCTCTCGATCAGCTTCTCGCCCGTGGGCAGCACCAGGATCGGCACCCGCGTCACCGGGTGCCATTTCGCGACCTCCTCCGGGGTCTTCACGGGGGAGATCTTGACGTGCTCGAAGGGCTGGTCGAGCAGCGACAGGGTGATCGCGACGCGGCGGGTGAAGGGCGAGGCGTTGCGCCCCACGAGGGTGTAGCCGGCCATGGTCTAGAGAGCCTCCCGGATCAGGCGTTCGTACTCGGCGGTCCCGGCGGGCCGCGGGTTGGTGCGGGCGGTGAAGTCCGCGGCCGCGCGTTCGGCGAGGGCGGGCACCATGTCTGCCGTCACCCCCATGGCCGACAGCCGCGTCGGCAGGCCGATCGCTTCGCAAAGCCGGGCGACGGCGTCCGGCAGGTCCGCCGGGGCGAGGCCGAGCGCTTCGGCGAGGGGGGCGGCGTCGGCGTGGCCGGCTTCGGTGTTGAAGCGGATGACGTGGGGCAGGAGGATCGCGTTGAGCGTCCCGTGGTGGGCCTTCAGGCGGTGGATGCCGCCGACGGCGTGGGAGGCGGCGTGGACCGCGCCGAGGCCGTTCGCCATCGCCATCCCGCCCTCGAGGGAGGCCATGGTCATGTCGGCGCGGGCCTCTTCGTCCGCCCCGTCGGCGACGGCGCGCGGGAGCGCCCGGAAGATGCGGCGGGCCCCGTCGAGGGCGACGGCCCGCGCGGGCGGGTTGTAGTTGGGGGCGAGGAAGCCCTCCACGCAGTGGGCGAAGGCGTCCATCCCCGAGCCGGCGGTCAACGCGGGCGGCAGGGACGCCGCGAGCGTCGGGTCGGCGAGGGTCGCCCGCGGCAGGAGCTTCGGGTCGACGACGATGAGCTTCCTGTCCTCGGCCGTCGAGATGACGGTGGCCCGGCCGACCTCGCTCCCGGTCCCCGCGGTGGTCGGGACGGCGACAAGCGGGGCGACCGTTGCGGGCAGGGGCGCCGGGCCGCCGGGGCGGACGAACTCGTAGGCCGCGAGGGGACCGTGGCCGGGCCCGAGGATCGCGACGGCCTTGGCGAGGTCGATGGCCGAGCCGCCGCCGAGGGCGAGGAGCCCGTCCGCCTGCGCTCCCGCGTAGATCCGGGCGGCGGCCTCGGCGGCCGCCTCCGTCGGGTTCGCGGGCGTGTCGAGGAAGATCGCCGCCGGCTCCCGCCCGAGCGCATCGAGGAGGCGGGCGAGGAGGCCGGCCGCCTCCACGCCCCGGTCGGCGACCAACATGGGCCGGGCGATGCCGGCCTCGGCGAGCGTCGCGGGAAGGCGCGCCAGCGCCCCGGCGCCGAAACAGGTGGTCGTCATGAAGTAGAGGCGGGAGAGGGCGGCCATGGCGAAGCGGGCGGCGCCGGGCGGGCGGGCGGCCGGGCGCCCCCTCGTCAGCGCTTCTCCTCGCGCAGCGCCGTGGCGCGATCGAGGATCGCCTGTCCGTCGACACCGTCCTCCTTCAGGCGCGCGAGCCAGTCGTCGACCACGCTCGAGGTCGCCTCGCGCATCTCGGCCACCAGCTCGGGCGCGGGCGTGTTGATGTTGAAGTCCGGGTTGTCCACGAAGGGCTTCCGGAGCTCGGCGTCGGCCGCGTCGTAGGAGGCGCCCAGCGCGCTCGACCAGGCGGCGCCCGAGTTCTCGTCGATCACCTTCTTCAGGTCGTCAGGGAGCGCCTCGTACTTGTCCTTGTTCATGATGAAGATGTGGGTGATCGAGGCGAGCGGGATCTCGTTGAACTCCTCGATCAGGGCGTCGAGGCCGAACGGCTTCACCGCCTCGTAGGAAAAGACCGTCCCGTCGAGGACGCCGAGCCGGATCGCCTCGGCCATCTCGCTCGCGGGCATGCCCACGGCGGCCGCGCCCATCGCCTCCATCACCGCGCCGATCATGCGGCCCGAGGCGCGCATCTTGAGGCCCTCCATGTCGGAGACCTCGTCGATGGGCGTGTGCCGCGTCATCAGGATGTACGGGGTGTTCATGAACAGGGCGAGCGGCTCGATGCTGTCGTACTCCTCGCCCAGCAGCCCCTCCTCGTAGAGCTGCCAGTAGACCTCCGAGGCCACCTGCCCGCTCTCGAACATGAAGGGCAGCTCCACGACGCCCGTGCGCTCGAACCGGCCCGGCGCGTAGCCCGGCACGAACCACGCCGCGTCGATGACCCCGCCCTCCACGAGCTCCAGATACCGGTCCGGGCTGCCGAACACGCCGACCGGCGCGAGCTCCACCTTGATGCGGCCGTCGGACTGGGTCTCGACCGCCTCCTTCCAGCCCTTGAGGTCGCGCTCGTAGATCCACTGGCCCTCCGGCACCGGGGTCGCGAAGCGGATCGTCACCTCCTGCGCCACGGCGGGCGCGGCGGCGCCGGCCAGGAGCGCGGCACCGAAGGCGGCCCCGAGGAGCCGTGCCTCAGTCGTCATGGGTTTCCTCCCTCCCCCCGATCGGGGATCCTCCCGTTCCGCCTCGCCGGTGCGGCGGGCGCGCTGTCGGTCCGGTCTTGGAGCCGGTGGCGGCATTGTCGTCAGCGAACGGCGTTTCCGTCAAGCGATGGATCCGGGGTCTTGCGCCCATGGACGTTCCCGAAAGCGAATGGCATACGCGGACGGAAAGAAAGAACGAGAACGACAGGGGGCGGAGGCGCCATGACCATCCTCGGCCGGCTGGCGCGGGCGGGTGACGCGATCGCCCTCGCGCTCGCGGTCCTCTCCGGGCTCATCCTGGTCGCCATCGCGGGCTACACCGTGGTGGACGTGACCGGGCGCAAGCTGTTCGCAGCGCCGCTGCCGGCGGCCGTGGACGTCGTCGGCTACGGCCTCGCCACCGCGATCGCCCTCGGCTTTCCCTACTGCACCGCGGTCTCGGGCCACGTGGCCGTCCCGATCCTGGTGGAGCGCTTCTCCGGCGCCGCGCGGCGGGCACTCGCCGTCCTCGCGCCGCTCGCCTCCCTCGGCTTCCTTCTGATCCTCGCCGAGCGGATCCGGGAATACGCGGTGGCGCGGCGGATGCGGGGCGACGAGATGTGGATGCTCGAGGTCGTCGTCTGGCCGTTCTGGTACCTGACGACGGCGATGCTCTTTTTCACCGCCGCCATCCAGCTCGCCGTCCTCGTGCGGGTGGCGTCGGGCGGCGGGACGGCCGATCCGCTGGCGAGGGACCCGACATGACCGACGCCGCCTGGACCGGGGTCTGGGGCTTCGCCCTGATGCTCGGCATGATCGGCTTCGGCATCCCCATCGGCTTCGCCATGGGGATCGCGGGGATCGTCGGGCTCACCCTCCTCGCGGGCTTCACGAGCGCCCTCAACACGGTGGGGATCGTGGGCTCGGGCAACTTCGTGAACTATTCGCTCTCGGTGGTCCCGCTGTTCGTGCTGATGGGGGTGGCGACGGCGGCCTCGGGCATGTCCGAGCGGCTCTACGCCCTCGCCAACACCCTCGTCGGGCGGCGGCGCGGGGGCCTTGCGAGCGCCACCATCGGCTCGGCGGCCATGTTCAGCGCCGTGTGCGGCTCCTCCATCGCGACGGCCGCCACGATGGCGAAGATCGCCATGCCCGAGATGCGCCGCCACGCCTACGACGACGGCCTCGCCTCGGGCGCCATCGCCGCGGGCGGGGCGCTCGGCATCCTGATCCCGCCGTCGATCATCCTGATCGTCTACTCCCTCATCACCGAGACGCCGCTCCTCGACCTGTTCGCCGCCGCCCTCGTGCCCGGCCTCATCGCGGCGGCCTCCTACGTCCTCGTGATCGAGGTGGCGGTGCGGCTGAACCCCCGCCTCGGGCCGGCCGCGGCGGGCGAGGCGCGCATGGCCCTCGGGCGGGCGCTTCTTCGCTCGGTGCCGGTCGTCGTCCTCTTCCTCGTGGTGCTCGGCGGGATCTACGGGGGCGTCTTCACGCCGACCGAGGCGGCGGCGGTCGGCGCGTTCGCCGCCTTCGCCTACCTCGCCGTCGTCTCCCGCTTCGACCTTGCCCGGATGCGGGACGTCCTCGTGGAATCGGTCGTCACCACGGTGATGATCTTCACCATCGTGATCGGGGCGGGGATCTTCTCCTTCTTCCTCGCCTTCTCGGGGCTGCCCCAGACGTTCGCGGGCGCCGTCTCCGGCCTCGACCTGCCGCCGGTCGCCATCGCGCTGGCCATCATGGTGGTGTACCTGGTGCTCGGATGCTTCATGGAGAGCCTCGGCATGATGATCCTCACCGTGCCGGTGCTCTTCCCGCTGGTGGAGGCGATCGCGCCCGGCCTCGGCATGACCACGGCGGAGGCGGCCGTCTGGTTCGGCGTCTTCGTGGTGATCGCCGTCGAGATCGGCCTCATGACGCCGCCGCTCGGGCTCAACGTGTTCGTCATCAAGGGGGCGATCGGGGACATCCGCACCGGGACCATCTTCCGCGGCGTCCTGCCGTTCTGGTCCATGGACGTCGCCCGCCTCGTCCTCCTCATCCTCGCCCCGCCGGTGGCGCTGTGGCTGCCGGCCCAGCTCTAGAGGGAACGCCGATGGAAACCACCCGCTACGAGGCCGCCGACTTCGGCGCCCCCATCGCCCCGGTCCGCCGGGAGGTCGACCCGCCGGAGGGCGCGGAGGTGATCGTCGCCGTCAGCCACTGCGGGGTGTGCCACAGCGACATCCACATCCACGAGGGCGGCTACGGGATCGGCGACGGCAAGGTGCTGCGCTTCGCCGACCGGGGGCTGTCCCCGCCCCTCGTCCTCGGCCACGAGATCGTCGGCACGGTGGCGGCCGTCGGCCCGGACGCGGACCCCTCCCTCCTCGGCCGCCGCTTCCTCGTCTTCCCGTGGATCGGCTGCGGGGCGTGCGCCACCTGCGCCTCGGGCGAGGAGCACCTGTGCAACAAGGCCCGCTTCCTCGGCGTCTTCCGGCCCGGCGGCTTCGCCGAGCACGTGCGCGTGCCGCACGCGCGCTACCTCCTCGACATCGAGGGCCTCGACCCGGCGAAGGCGGCGACCTGCGCGTGCGCGGGCCTCACCGCCTTCGGCGCCATCCGCCGGATCGGCGAGATCGGCCCGGACGACTGGGTGGCCGTCATCGGCGCGGGCGGCCTCGGGCAGACGGCGGTCGCCCTCCTCGCCGCGCAGGGACACGACAGGATCGTCGCCGTGGACCCGGACGGGGACAAGCGCGGCGCCGCCGAACGTCTCGGCGCAGCCCTCACCTTCGCGCCGGGCGAGGACACGGCGAAGGCGATCGTGAAGGCGACCGGCGGCGGGGCGCGCGGGGCGATCGACTTCGTGGGCGCGGAGGACACCGCGCTCCTCGGCATCAACGCCATCCGCAAGGGCGGCACCTACGTGGTGGTCGGCCTGTTCGGGGGCGAATTGCGCTACCCGATCCCGTTCGTGACCACCCGGGCGATCCGGATCGCCGGCTCCTACGTCGGCTCGCTGGCGGACCTTGAAGCCTACGTCGCCCTCGTGAAGGAAAAGGGCCTGCCGCCCATCGCCATCACCGAGCGGCCGATGGCGGAGGCGGGCGCGGTGCTCGCCGACCTCGAGGCCGGGCGGGTGCCGGGCCGCGCCGTCCTCGTGGCCTGAGGATGGCGGGCGGCTTCGCCCCGGGGGCCCGCTGGTTCCGGCCGGACCTCCTCGCCGGCCGCTCGGCGCTGATCACCGGCGGCGGCACCGGCCTCGGCCGCGCCATGGCCGAGACGTTCGCCGCCCTCGGCGCGGAGGTGACCATCTGCGGCCGCCGCCGGGAGAAGCTCAAGGAGACGGCCGCCGCCATCGCCGACGGCACCGGCCGGACGGTGCGCACCGTCGTCGCGGACGTGAGGAAGGCGGGCGACGTGGAGCGCCTCCTCGCCGCCGCCTTCGAGGCGCCGGCCGTCGACATCCTCGTCAACAACGCGGCCGCCAACTTCGTCGCCCGCTCCGAGACGCTGTCGCCCCGCGCCGTCGACGCCATCCTCGACATCTCGCTGAAGGGCGCGGCGAACCTGACCCTCGCCGCCGGCCGCCGCTGGATCGAGGCGGGCGTGCCGGCCGCCGTCCTGTCCATCGTGACGAGCTACGCCTGGCACGGCTCGCCCTACGTGGTGCCGTCGGCGATGGCGAAGGCGGGCCTCCTCGCCATGACCCGCTCCCTCGCCTCCGAGTGGGGCCCCCACGGCATCCGCCTCAACGCGCTGGCGCCGGGCGCCTTCCCGACGGCGGGCGCGTGGGAGCGGCTCGTCCCGCGTCCCGCGCTCGCCGCCCGGCACGAGACGAACAACGCCCTCGGCCGGCCGGGGGAGCGGGCCGAGCTCGCCACCCTCGCCGCCTTCATGGTGTCGGACGCGGCCGCCTACATGACCGGCGAGTGCGTGGTCCTCGACGGCGGGCGCTGGCCGAAGATGGCCGGCACCTTCGGCTTCCTGTCCGAGCTCGCGGACGAGGACTGGGCGGCCATGCGCGGCGGCCGCTAGCGCCGGGCGATGCGGTCCGTCACCGCCGTCACCCTGCCGTGGAACTCGTCGAGGAGGACGGCCGCCGGGATGGTGGCGAGCATCCGCCGGGGGGACATCGCCATCCCCCGCGCCTCGGTGAGGACGTAGGCGTACCAGAACCACACGAAGAGCGAGGCCGTCATGGCGAGGCACATCGGCGTCGCGGGGAAAAGGGCCGCCGTGCCGCGGGCGGCGTCGGCGAGGCTGCGCCCGTCGCCCGCCACCATCTCCACGAAGAGGGCCGCGAGCATGACGGCGAGGAGGGCCGCCGCGCCGAGGAGGACGGCGCGCCACTCCATGCGGAGCATGCGGGCGGCGAGGCGGGCGGATAGGGGAAGGCGCATGGGCTGTTCCTGACGGGTCGGGGTGCCGGGCGTCCCCGGGCCTGAAAGGGAAGCGGGGCGCCGCCCCGCCGCCCTCACGGCCGGACGATGCGCTGCGCCTTGTGGACGCTGCGCGGAAGGCTGCCCTCGGCCACCGCCTCGATCTCGGCGCCGACCGACAGGGTCTCCTTCACGCGCGCCGCCAGGTCCTTCGCGAACGGTTCCCGATCCCCGGCGGTTTCCACCACGAGCTTCAGGCGCGACAACGAGCCCGTCGCGGGGTCGGCGAGGGCGGGGTCCACCACGATGCGGTATTCGCCGGTGGCGCCGGGCGTCGCCCGGACCACCTCCTCCACCGCCGTCGGAAACACGTTGACGCCGCGCACGATCAGCATGTCGTCCGCGCGCCCCCGGACGCCGCCCTCGAGACGAGCATGGGTGCGCCCCGCCGGCGAGACGACCTCACGCCGCACGACCATGTCGCCGGTCCACCAGCGCACCAGCGGGAAGGCCTCCTTGTCGAGGTGGGTGAGGACGAGGACGCCGGGGTTGCCGTCCGGGACGGGGGCCTTCGTGTCCGGGTCGACGACCTCGGCAAGGAGGAAATCCTCCGCGAGGGCCGGGCCGAGGCCGTCACCCGTGTCCCAGGCGATGGGCTGGAACTCGAGGGAGCCGTAGCAGTCGAAGACGGCCGCGTCCCACGCCGCCGACAGGCGCTCCCGCGTCGCCGGCACGGAGGCCCCCGGCTCCCCGCCGAGGCCCATCATGCGCACGGGACAATCGCGCATGTCCCGCCCCTCGGCGAGGGCGGTCTCGGCCACGTGGGCCATGAAGGAGGGGGTGCCGATCACCGCGTCGACGGAAAAGCGGAAGAGGGTGTCGATCTGCCGCTTCGTGTCGAGGTTGCCCGCGGGGACGACGGCCGCGCCGACCCGCTCGGCCGCGGCCGTCGCCCCGAGGCCGCCGACGAACCAGGCGTAGCCGAACATGCACTGGAAGCGGTCGCCCGCCCTGAGGCCCTGGGCGTAGAGGTAGCGGGCGTAAAGGTCCGCCCAGCGGGCGAGGTCCCGCCTCGTCCAGTACATGGGCGTCGGCCGCCCGGTGGTGCCGGACGAGAAGTGGTAGCGGACCACCTCCCCCGGCGCGACGGCGAGGGGGGCGGGCGCCACCGGGTCCGCCTCGGTGGCCGCGCGGGTGTCGTCCTTGGTGGTGAAGGGGAGGGCGGCAAGGTCCGACAGGGACTTGAAGTCGCCGGCGGAAAAACCCGCGGCGCGGAAGCGCTCGGCGAACCAGGGCACCCCCTCGAGGCGGGCGAACTGGGCCTTGATTGCGGCGAGCTGGTGGGCCTCCAGCCGGTCGCGGGAGGCGGTCTCCCACGCGCTCCAGATGCCGGCGTCCGGGTCGGCGGGGGCGCTCATGGGCGCGACACGCCGCGGAGCGCGAAATCGGCGAGGGTGGCCGCGATCCGCTCGCGGCTCTGACCGTCCTCGGAGAGCTCCGGCCGGTACCACAGCGTCAGCCAGTTGAGGGAGCCGAGGAGGGGCTTCGTCAGGAGGCGGGGCGAGCCGTCCACGAAGGCGCCCGCGGCGATCCCCTCCTCGAGAACGCGGGCGAACAGGGCCTCGTAGGCGTTGCGCATCCCGACCACCTTCTCGATCATGGCGTTGGGGCGGGCGGCGCGGCTCGAGATCAGCGGCTTCTCGAGGCCCTGGATTGACACCTTCTGGAACGGGAAGTGCTCTATGAGGGCGAGGGCGTGGCGCCGCGCCATGGCGTGGAGCCGCTCGGCGGGCGTTCCGGGACCCTCCGCCACGGGCGTGACGGCGTCGAGCATCAGGGTCATCGCCATCAGGTGGACGTCGAGGAACAGGTCGATCTTGGAGCGGTAGTAGTGGTAGACGCGGCCCTTGGTGGCGCCGATCCGGTCGGCCACGTCGTCGATGGTGGCGCCGGAGAACCCGTACTCCATGAAGGAGGCGGCCGCCGCCTCCAGGATCTCCGCCCGCCCGGACGAGCCGGTGCCGGGCCGGCCGATCGGCGCGTCGATCCCCACCGCCGCCATCCCCGCCTCACGCCCCCCGTTCGCCGTCGGCGGCGGCGAGCCAGCCCTCGGCCTCCTTGCGGACGGCCCGGGCGATCACGAGGCGCTGGATCTCCGAGGTGCCCTCGTAGATCTCGAGGATGCGCTGGTCCCGGTAGAGCCGCTCGGCCGTGTTCGGCTTCACGTAGCCGAATCCGCCCCAGACCTGGACCGCCGCGTCCGCCGCCCGGTGGGCGACCTCCGACGTGAAGAGCTTGGCCATGGCGCCGAGGGTGGCGACGTCCTCGCCCCGGTCGTAGGCGGCGGCGGCCTCGTAGAGCATCATGCGGGCGGCGGAGATCTCCGTCGCCATGTCGGCGAGGCGGTAGCCGATCCCCTGGTTCTCGACGATGGGGCTGCCGAACGTGCGGCGGGTGACGGCGCGGGCCGCGGCCTCCCGGTAGGCGGCGAGCGCAAGGCCCGTCGACTGGGCGGAGACCATGATCCGGCCGACGTTGAGGGTCTGGAAGGCGAGGCGCAGCGCCCGGTTCTCCTCCCCCACCATCGCCCCGTCCGGCACCCAGGCGTCCACCTCGAGGTTCGACGTCATGGTGCCGCGGATGCCCATCTTGTCGGAAAGCTCGGTGACGGCGACCCCCTCCGCCTCCTTGTCGACCATGAAGGCGGTGATGCCGCGCCCGCCCGCCGCCGGGTCGGTCTTGGCGAAGACGATGTAGTAGCGGGACGCCCCGCCGTTGCCGATCCAGTACTTTTCGCCGCGGATGCGCCAGCCGCCGCCCTCGCGCACGGCCGTCGCCTCGATGGCGGCCGCGTCCGAACCGGTGGACCGCTCCGACAGGGCGAAGCTCGTCGCCGTGCCCCGGGCGAGGGCCCCGAGGTAGGTCTCCTTCTGGTCGTCCCGGCCGGCAAGGAGGATCGGGAAGGCGCCGAGCTGGTAGGCGCACAGGATCGCGGCGGTGGACGCGCAGGCCGCGCCGACCGCCTCGGTGGCGGCGACGGCGGCCGTGAGCGAGGCGCCCGCCCCGCCGTAGGCCTTCGGCAGGAACAGACCGGCGAGGCCGGCCTCGACGAGCGCCTCCACATTCTCCCACGGGTAGCGCTGGGCGGCGTCGATCTCGGCGGCGATCGGGCGGAAGCGCGCCTCGGCGAGGGCCTCCGCGCGGACGCGCCAGTCCTCGGCGTCCGCCGGAAGGCGCGGCTTGAAGATCACGCCCATCACCGTCTCCGTGGGTGGGGCGGCGGGGCCTCGCCGCCCGTGCGGGCCTTGAAACCTACGGCGTAGTACGGTGTATGGTCAAGGCAAGGCGGGCGCCGACCCGCGACGGCCACGGGAGGGCGCCATGGACTTCAGCCTGTCGGCGGATCAGCTCGCCCTCGGCGAGACGGCGCGGCGGTTCGCGCAAGCCGAGCTCCCGGCCCTCGCCCGCACGCTGGAGGCGGAGAACCGCCCCGTCCCGGCGGACATGCTCGCCCGCTACGCCGAGATGGGCTTCCTCGGCATCAACACGCCGACCCGCTACGGCGGCCTCGGCCTGTCCCACCTCGACGCCCTCATCGTGCTGGAAGAGTTCGCGAAGGTGTCGAGCGCGGTCGCCTTCCCGGTCTTCGAGTGCGCCGTCGGCCCGGTGCGCATCGTGGAGCGCTACGGCCACCCCGCGCTCGCCGAGCGGGTGGTGTCTGAGGCGGCGGCCGGGCGGATGCTGGTGGCGATCTCCATGTCCGAGCCCGACGCGGGCACCGCCCTCACCGACCTCAGGACGACCGCCCGGATCGACGGGGACGGGATCGTCCTCAACGGCACCAAGCGCTGGTGCTCGGGCGCGGGTCACTCCCACGGCTACGTCGTCTTCTGCCGCCTGTCGGACGCGCCGGGCGCGAAGGGGATCGGCGCCGTCTTCGTGGAGAAGGGGGCGGAGGGCTTCAGCTTCGGGCCCCGCGAGACGCTGATGGGCTTCCGCGGGATCCCGAGCGCCGACATGGTCTTCGAGGACGTGCGGGTGCCGAGGGAGAACCTGCTCGCCGGCCCGGGCGAGTTCGGCAAGCTGATGGGGGCCTTCAACCTGGAGCGCTGCGGCAACGCCACCATGTCGCTGGGCCTCGCCGCCGGGGCGCTCGAGGACGTGACGGCCTACGTCCAGGAGCGTGAGGCGTTCGGCAAGCCGGTGGTGGACTTCCAGGCCGTGCAGCTGCGCCTTGCCGAGATGAAGCTGAAGACGGAGGCCGCCCGCCTCCTCATCCACAAGGCGGCGGCCTCGGCGGGCGAGGGTTTTCCCTCGGTGATGGACGCCTCGCTGGCCAAGTGCTTCGCCAACGAGATGGTGCGGGAGGTGGTCGGCCACGGGCTCCAGCTGATGGGCGGCTACGGCTACCACACCGAGTACGGCATGGAGAGCCGCTTCCGCGACGCCTGGGGCTGGGGCATCGCGGGCGGCACCATCGACGTGCAGAAGACCAACATCGCCGCCGCCATGGTGGGCCGTCGGTTCAACCAGCGCGCCACCTGACCGGGCCGGCGCGCGCCTCAGCCCGTGATCACGATCGGGGCGGCGTCGTCCCGGACGGCGGCGAGGAGGCTGAAGGCGACCGAAGCGGACGTCTTCGGATTGGCGGACGCCGCCCCGCCCATCTCCACGGTCAGCGTGCCGACGGCGCCCGCCGCCTCGATGCGGCCGGTGTTGCCCGCGGCCGCCGGGTCCGCGACGAGGCGCACGCGGGTGTCGTCGAGGCCGAGGCCCGCGAGCGCCACCGTGGCCGCGAGGTTCGCGTTCTTCGGAAAGGCGGCCGCCGCCTCGCGGGCGCTGCCCTCGAACACGGTGGTCCTCTCACGGAGGGCGTCGAGGTCCGCCACCGTCTCGGCCAGGGTGCCCTTCCACGCACCGGGTGGCTTGGTCGAGACGTAGGTGACGGCGTCGAGGCCGGCGAGGGCGAGGGCGGCGAGCCCGTCGAGCCCCGCGATGGCCCCGGCGGGCACGAGGAGGCGGGCACGCCCCGCGCGGGCGGCGGCCCGCAGGCGGCCGAGCGTCTCCCGGTCCGCGAGCGCGCCGGAGGAGATCGCGAACAGGTCGACCCCGGCGGACAGGATCGCCTCGCCGTGGGCCGTCACGGCCCCGTGGCCCGCGCACTCGACGATCCGGTCCGGCGGGTCCCGCAGGAGGGTGGCGAGGTCCGTCGCGACGGGCACGGCGGGGGGGAGGACGGCGCGCGCCTCCTCCGCCCGCCGCGGGCGCGCCAGGACGGCGGCGAGTTCGACCGCGCCGCCCGCCGTGCCCGCGAGGAGGCCGTCCGCCACCGTCCGGCCGATGGCCCCGAGCCCGATGAGGGCGACGCGCCGCCGCCCGCCTTCGTCCGCCATCGTCCCTCCCGTTCCGCCGCCCCGAGGGCGTGCGAGGTGCAACCCCGGTGGCGCGCCGCCGGACGGACGCACCCGGGGCTCGTCCGTCCTTGCCGCGAGGCGGGCCGCGACGCCCGCCTCGTGCGACAAGCCTATCAGGCGGTCGCTCCCGTGGCATCCCGGGATGCGGAACGGGAACGGCAGCCCATGCCGAAGCTGACCAAGCGGATCGTCGAGGGGATCGAGCCGGGCGCGACCGACCGGCTCGAATGGGACACCGAGCTGCCCGGCTTCGGCGTGCGCGTGAAGCCGAGCGGCGTGCGCTCCTACCTGATCCAGTACCGGAACGCCCACGGGCGCTCGAAGCGCTTCACCATCGGCCGGCACGGCGTCATGACGGTCGAGGAGGCGCGGCAGGAAGCGCGCCTTCTCCTTCTGGAGGTGGCGCGCGGCATCGACCCGGCGGCGGACAGGGCCCACGTGCGCGCCGCGCCCGCGGTGGGCGATCTCGCCACCCGCTACCTGAAGGAGTACGTCGCCCACCACAACCGCGAGACCACCGCCAGGGAGGTCACGCGCCTCGTGGAGAAGCGGATCCGCCCCGCCCTCGGCGGGCTGAAGGTGGAGGCCGTCACCCGCGCAGAGGTCGCGCGCTTCCACGGCGCGATGGCCGCGACGCCGCGCCAGGCGAACTTCGCCCTGTCCTGTCGAAGATGTTCGCCCTCGCCGAGGACTGGGGCTTGCGGCCCGAAAACTCGAACCCGTGCCGGCGGCTCAGGCGCTTTCCCGAGACGAAGCGGGAGCGCTTCCTGAAGCCGGACGAGGTCGAGATGCTCCTGCGAACGCTGCGCATCGCCGAGACCGAGGGGGCTCGCCTGGGCCGGCGATCCGGCCCGCCTCTACCGCAAGCACGCGCGCCGCCCCGAGAACCGGCGGACGATGGTGCCGCCGCCGGCGGTCGACATCGTGCGGGTGCTCCTGTTCACCGGCTGCCGGCTCGGCGAGGTCCTGACGCTGCGCCGGGACGCGGTCGACTTCGCCGGCCGGAGCCTGCGCATCGACGAGACGAAGAACGGGCGTCGCCACGTCGTCGCGCTCACCGACCCGGTGGAGGCGATCCCGCGCCGCCAGCCCGGCCCCGCGACGTCGCGATGGGTGTTCCCGAAGCTCTCGGACCCGTCGCAGCCCTTCCCGAAGGAGACGATCGGGGAGATCCGGCAGCGCGTGCGGAGGGCGGCGGGGCTCGAGGACGTCAGGCTCCACGACCTCCGGCACACCTTCGGCACCTGGGCGGGCCAGACCGGCGCGAACGCGTTCCTCGTGCGCGACCTCCTCGGCCACCGCACGCTCGAGATGACGGGCCGCTACGTGAACCGCGATGTCGACCCGCTCCGCGCCACCAGCGAGACGGTCGCCGCCCGCCTCGCGGCCCTCGACCCCCCGGCCGCCGCGGAAGCACCGTCGACGGAGGCGCGCGACCACCCGGAGAACGCGACGGGTCCTTCCGGAGACTGAACGTTCGCGGGATGTTCGCGCCGCGGCTTGCGGACAGTCAAGGTGACTTTGCGAAGCCGCAAGTTTACGCAAACGCCATGTCTATCCCGGGCAAGCGTCTCCGCGATCTCGGCCGTCCGGCCTGCCGTGCCTCACGAGGAACACTGCGTCAGACTCGGTTGACAGCCCGTTGAGGCGCTGCCCATCGTACGTTGTCTGAAATTGGGCAACACACGCGGGGGCAGCCGTGCCGGGCCAGTCGTTCTACGACAAGCCGATCATCAATTCGCCTTACGGATTCCCGGGGCGGCACTGGCTCCTCGACGAGAGCGGAATCCCGACCGACGAGATCGTCGAGACCCGCCGCCCGTCGGCCTTCCTCTCGCCGGTCCCGAAGTCCCGGAGCCAGCGGAAGGGCAAGGGCGCCCGCCAGGCGAGCATGGTCTTCGGCGAGGGCGACGGCCTGTCGGACGACGACCAGCAGTACACGACGAGTCGCCTCATCAACGAGGTGCGCGGCTACGTCGGCGAGTGGCGGAACCTGCCGAACCCGGAGGACTGGCAGGTCACGCCCCAGACCGCCCGCCTCCTCCGGCACTGGCGCTCCCACGCCTTCGCAAGCATCCGCCCCTTCTTCTGCCAGATCGAGGCGGTGGAGACGGCGATCTGGCTCGCCGAGGTCGCGCCGAAGGCGGGCGCGCGCGGCAGGCGGATCCTCGAATACCTGAAGAGCGCGAACGCGGAGGCGAACCCGGAGCTGTTCCGCATCGCGCTGAAGCTCGCGACCGGGGCCGGCAAGACCACCGTGATGGCGATGCTGATCGCCTGGCAGACCGTGAACGCCGTCCGCACGCCGGGCTCGAAGGTGTTCTCCCGCGGCTTCCTGATCGTCGCGCCGGGCATCACGATCCGCGACCGGCTGCGCGTCCTGCAGCCGAACGATCCGGACAGCTACTACAAGTCGCGCGAACTCGTCCCGGTCGACATGCTGCGCGACGTTCAGGCCGCGAAGATCGTCATCACGAACTACCACGCCTTCAAGATGCGCGAGCGGGTCCAGCTCTCGAAGGGGACCCGCACGGCGCTGTCGGGCTGGGAGAGGCACGAGGTCGAGACGCAGGAAACCGAGGGCCAGATGGTCCAGCGCGTGGCCGGCGACCTCATGGGCCTTAACCGCGTCGTCGTCATCAACGACGAGGCACACCACTGCTACCGCGAGAAGGTCGGCCCGCCCGACGAGGAGAAGCTGTCCACCGAGGAGAAGGCCGAGGCGAAGGAGAACAACGCGGCGGCCCGGCTCTGGATCTCCGGGCTCGAGGCGGTGAAGCGCAAGATCGGCGTCTCGGCCGTCTACGACCTCTCCGCCACCCCCTTCTTCCTGCGCGGCTCGGGCTATGCGGAAGGAACGCTGTTTCCCTGGACCATGAGCGACTTCTCGCTGATGGACGCGATCGAGTGCGGGATCGTGAAGCTCCCGCGCGTGCCCATCACCGACAACGTGGCCGCCAAGGACGCCCCGATCTACCGCGAGCTCTGGAAGCACATCGCCAAGGACATGCCCAAGAAGGGCCGCGGCGCCCAGCAGCTCGATCCGGACAAGCTCCCCACGCTGCTCGTGTCCGCTCTCGACGCGCTCTACGGCCACTACGAGAAGACGTACGCCGCCTGGGCCGAGGCCGGTATCGCCGTGCCGCCGGTGTTCATCGTGGTTTGCCAGAACACGGCGATCTCGAAGCTGATCTACGACTACGTCTCCGGCTACTACCGGCAAACGGGCGAGGGCAACGCCACGCCGGTGCCGGGCAAGTGCGAGCTGTTCCGCAACTTCGACCCGGACAGCGACGTCCCGATCCGCCCGCGCACCCTCCTCATCGACTCCCAGCAGCTCGAATCGGGCGAAGGCATCGACAAGGACTTCAAGGCGATGGCCGCCGAGGAGATCGAGCGGTTCCGCGCCGAGGTCTCCGAGCGCGACGGCGCCGAGGCGGCCCGCAAGATCACCGACGAGGACATCCTCCGCGAGGTGATGAACACCGTCGG
>CAZJNX010000059.1:0-23585 GCA_964547415.1 uncultured Hyphomicrobiales bacterium | reverse complement strand
CGGGCACGTTCACGATCCGCTCGAAGGCGAGATCGTCGGCGGGCTGCACGATCACACGGAAGTAGGCGAGCGCGTCGCGGATCTCCTTGCGGTCGTAGAAGCGGGGGCCGCCGATGACGCGGTAGGGCATCCCCATGGTCACGAAGCGGTCCTCGAAGGCGCGCATCTGGGCGGCCGTGCGGGTGAGGATCGCCATGCCGTCGAGGCTCGCGCCCTTGCGCTGCAGGCTCTCGATCTCCTCGCCGACGGCCCGCGCCTCCTCCTCCGAATCCCAGGCCGAGGCCACGGTGATCGGCTCGGCGTCCGGGTCCGCGGCCTCGGTGAAGAGCGTCTTGCCGAGGCGTCCGGCGTTGTGGCCGATGAGGTGGGAGGCGGCCTTGAGGATCGGGCTCGTGGAGCGGTAGTTGCGCTCGAGGCGGACCACGGTCGCGCCCGGGAAGTCGTGCTCGAAGCGCAGGATGTTGTCGACCTCCGCCCCGCGCCAGCCGTAGATCGACTGGTCGTCGTCGCCCACCACGCAGATGTTGCGGTTGCCTTGCGCGAGGAGACGCAGCCAAAGGTACTGGGCGACGTTGGTGTCCTGGTACTCGTCCACCAGCATGTAGCGGAAGCGGCGCTGGTAGTCGGCAAGGACGTCCGGATGGGCGCGGAACAGGCGGATCGGCTCGAGCAAGAGGTCGCCGAAGTCGGCGGCGTTGAGCGTCTTCAGCCGCTCCTGGAAGAGGGCGTAAAGGTCCGCCCCACGGCCGTTGGCGAAGTGGGCTCCCTCCCCCTTCTGCAGCTCGGCCGGGGAAAGGCCCCGGTTCTTCCACCCGTCGATCAGGCCGAGGAGCTGGCGGGCGGGCCAGCGCTTCTCGTCGACGTTCTCCGCCGACAGGATCTGCTTGGCGAGGCGCAGCTGGTCGTCCGGGTCGAGGATCGTGAAGTCGGGGCGCAGGTCCACCAGCTCGGCGTGGCGGCGCAGGATGCGCGTGCCGATGGAGTGGAACGTGCCGAGCCAGCCCATCCCCTCGATGGAGCCGCCGATTAGATCGCCGATCCGCTCGCGCATCTCGCGCGCGGCCTTGTTGGTGAAGGTGACGGCGAGGATCTGGCTCGGCCAGGCGCGGCCGGTGGCGAGGATGTGGGCGATGCGGGTGGTGAGCACCCGCGTCTTGCCGGTGCCCGCGCCCGCGAGCACGAGGACGGGGCCGTCGAGCGCCTCCACCGCCTGGCGCTGCTCCGGGTTGAGGGGGGCGAGGTAGTCGGCCGGGCGGGCGGCCGCGCCCATGGCCCGGGCGGCGATGCCCCCCGCGCGCGGCGCCACGGCCGCGGCCTCGCCCGCGTCGGGATGGCCGCCCTCGTCCGGCTCGCTGTAGCGCGTTCCGTCGTCGCGAATCATGGGGCTCCGTCCGTCGTTTGTTCCACATGTAGCGCGGGCCGGGGCGTTCGTCACCCGTGGGCCCCCGCCGCCTTGTGGGGAACCGGTGGACGGCCTCGGGGGGCGCTGCCGGCGCGGAGGCGGCCGAGGTCCGCCTGCCGCCGCGTCCCCGCCTTCGGTAAGATCGCGGCGAGCTGGGTGCGGACCCGTGTCGCGGGAGACGGCGGGGCGGTCGGCGGCCGCCGCAAGGCCGGCGGCCGACCCGCCGGCGGCTCGTCAGACGAAGCGGGCGGCGGCGCGGTGGAGGAGGGCATGGCGGCGGGCGATGGCGTCGATGTCCGCCCCGTAGCCGCCGCCGAGGACGCCTGCGAGGGGGATGCCCCGGGCGCGCACGGCGTCGATCACGAAAAGGTTGCGCTGAAGGAGGCCCGCGTCGGTGAGGGCGAGACGGCCGAGCCGGTCCTCCCCGTGCGGGTCGACGCCGGCGTTGAAGAAGACGATGTCCGGGCCGATGCGGTCGAGCAGGGGGGGAAGCTCGGCGCGGACCACCTCGAGATAGGCCGCGTCGCCGGTGCCGTCGGCAAGGCCGACGTCGAGGTCGGACGGGATCTTGCGGACGGGATAGTTCTTCTCGGCATGAATGGAGAAGGTGAAGACGGACGGGTCGTCGCGGAAGATGTCGGCGGTGCCGTCGCCCTGGTGGACGTCGCAATCGACGACGAGGGCGCGGCCGATCTCCCCGTCCGCCTGGAGGACGCGGATCGCGACCGCCACGTCGTTGAAGACGCAAAAGCCGGCCCCTTGCGTGCGACGGGCATGGTGGCTGCCGCCCGCCGTGTTGCAGGCGATCCCGTGCTCGAGGGCGAGGCGGGCCGTGAGGGTCGTGCCCGCGGCGGCGGAGCGGGCGCGCAGGGCGACGCTCTCCGTCATGGGAAAGCCGATCTCCCGGGCGACCTTCGGCGGGACGGCGACCCCGATCACCTGGTCCACGTAGGACCGCGCGTGGGCGAGCGCGATCCACTCGGCCGGCGCGGGCGCGGGGCTGTGGTAGCCGCCGGGCGGAACGAGCCCCTCCTCCACCAGCACCTCCGCCACGCGGCGGAACTTGCCCATGGGAAAGCGGTGGCCTTCGGGAAGGTCCGCCTGGTAGCGGGGATTGTGGACGACGGGCAGCATGGACGACCGGATCGGGGGCGACCACCTCAACCTGGCGCGGGGCGCCGCGCCGGAAACCCCCGTGGCGCGAGGGCGGGGGCGCGGGCGATCACCGGCCGCCGCCCGCCGCAAGGAGGCTCGCGAGGCGGCGCAGCGCGAGGAGGTAGCCCTCCGTCCCGAAGCCGGCGATGACCCCGTCCGCCCTCAGGGAGACGTAGGAGTGGTGGCGGAAGGGCTCGCGCCGGTGGATGTTGGTGACGTGCACCTCGAGGACGGGGAAGGTGCAGGCGTTGAGGGCGTCGAGGATCGCGATGGAGGTGTGGCTGTAGGCGCCCGGGTTGATGACGATGCCCGCCGCCGTCTCCCGCGCCTCCTGGATCCAGTCGACGAGGACGCCTTCCGCGTTCGACTGGCGGAAGTCGACGGCAAGGCCGAGCTCGTCCGCAAGGCCCCTCGCGGCGGCCTCCACGTCGGCGAGGGTCTCCGCGCCGTAGATGTCCGGCTCGCGCTTGCCGAGGAGGTTGAGGTTGGGACCGTTGAGGACGGTGACGATCGGCTTCACGGCGTCTCCTCCGGGAGGGGGCCCGGCGCGCGGCCGGTTTCCCCGGCACGAGCACGAAACCGAACCGCCTGTCCAGCGCCGCCGCGGTCCCGTCCAGCGAAAGGAAGCACCCGATGCCCGCCCCCGCCATCGCCGAGACCGCCGCCGGCGACGAGGCCGCCCTCGCCGCCCTCTACCGGGAGGCCTTCCCGGAGGAGGACCTCGTCCCGCTCCTCGGTGCGCTCCTCGCCGAGGGGCCGGCGGTGCTGTCGCTGAAGGCGAGCATCGAGGGCGCCCTCGCCGGGCACGTCCTGTTCACCCGGTGCGCCGTCGGGGAGGAGGAGGGGGCGGCCGCGCTCCTCGGGCCACTCGCGGTGGCGGCGGGTTTCCGGCGGCGGGGCATCGCCCGCGCCCTCGTAACGGCGGGGTGCGCCGCCATGGAGCGGGGCGGCGCCCGCGCCGTGTACGTCCTCGGAGACCCGGCCTTCTATGGCCGCCTCGGCTTCCGCGCCGAGCGGCAGGTCCCTCCCCCCTCTACCCGCTTCCCGATGCGTGGCGTGATGCCTGGGCGTCGCTCCCCCTCGGCTCCGGCGCGCCGCCCGAGGGGGATCTCCGCCTGCCGGCGCCGTGGCTGCGACCCTCCCTCTGGTCGCCGTGAGCCCGCGGCGCCTTCCGCCGGCTTTCATGAGCGGCGAGACCGCCGGCGGCGCCGACCGACCCGCCGCGGGCGGAGCGGCCGGTCAGGTGTCCCAGACCGGCTCGTGGGCGGGCCGGATCATCCGCCCGTCGGCGCGCCTCAGGCCGTGGATGGCCTCCACCTCGTCCGGCGAAAGGGCGACCCCGTACGCGCCGAGGTTCTCCTTCAGCCGCGCTTCCTTCGACGTCTTGGGGATCGCCACGACCCCGTCCTGGGCGATGAGCCAGGCGAGCGCGACCTGGGAGACCGTGGCCCCGTGGCGCTCGGCGATCTCCGCCATGAGCGGGTCGTGGGCGAGGCGCCCGCGGGCGATCGGGCAGTAGGCGGTGAGCGCCATCCCGTTCTCGCGCAGCACCTTCAGGAGCGGGCGCTGGTCGAGGTGGGGGTGGTACTCGACCTGGTTGGCGACGAGGGGCTCCGTCGTCGCCGCCAGCGCCCGCTCGACGAGGGCGACCGGAAAGTTCGAGACCCCGACGTGCCGGGCGAGGCCCCTTTGCTTCACCGCGCACAGGGCGCGGACGGATGCCTCCACCGCGACGGTCGGGCTCGGCCAGTGGATGAGGTAGAGGTCCACCGGCCCGACGCCGAGCTTGTCGATCGACCGCTCGGCCGCCTCCTCGAGCCGCCCGGGCGCCACGTTGTCCACCCACGCCTTGGTGGTGAGGAAGATCGCCTCGCGCGGCACGCCGGAGGCGCGGATCCCCTCCCCCACCTCCTTCTCGTTGCCGTACATCTCGGCCGTGTCCACGTGGCGGTAGCCGAGGCCGAGCGCCGTCGCGGTGACGGTGGCCGCCTCCCGCCCCTCGAGGCCGAAGGTGCCGAGGCCGATGCGCGGGATCGCCGCGCCGTTCGCCTCGACGACCGGTTGCTTTTCCGGTTCCATCCTGCCCCCGCCCGTCAGCCGATCTCGTGCTGGGAATTGATGATCTTGCCGACGAGGCCGTACTTCACCGCCTCGTCCGGGCCCATCCAGTAGTCCCGGTCGGTGTCCTTCTCGATCTGCTCCACGGGCTGGCCGGTCGCCTCGGAGAACAGCTTGTTGAGCCGGTCGCGCATCTTCAGGATCTCGCGCGCCTGGATCTCGATGTCGGTGGCCGGCCCGCCCGCGCCGCCGGACGGCTGGTGCAGCAGGAACCGCGTGTTGGGGGTGCAGAAGCGCCGCTCGAGCGGGGTGGCGATGTAGATGAGCGCGCCCGCGCTCGCCACCCAGCCCATCCCGAGGATGTTCACCGGCGAGCGGATGAACTTGATGGTGTCGTGGATCATGTCGCCCGATTCGACGTGGCCGCCGGGCGAGGAGACGATCACGTTGATCGGCTTCTCCGACACGTGGGACAGGGCGAGCAGGCGCTGGCACACGTCGCGCGCCATGTCCATCGACACCTGGCCGATGATCATGACGGTGCGGGCGTCGAACAGGTGCTTGTCGACCTGGATCGACTGCTGGCCCTTCAGCTTCTCCTCGTCCTCTTCCTCGTCGTCGAGCCGCGGGTTCTTTCCGAGCGCGTCCGTCATCGCTTTCCCGTTCCTGGCATGGGGCGGGCGGCGGGCAGCGCCCGTCGCCCCTTCCCCTTGTCTAGGGCCGATGGCGGGCGCGCGCAAACCGGCCCCCGCCCGGCGGCCTCACATCTGCTCGCGCTGGGCGGCCGTGTCCGGGCGGGCGTTGCCGAGCGAGGGCTCCTGGCCGTGGGCCTTCGCCTCGGCGGCCGAGAAGCGGCCCTTGCCGTCGATGGAGGGGCCCGAGGTCCAGCGGCCCTCGGGCGCCTCCTTGTCGAGGTGGGTGTTGAGGAAGACGTAGGCGTGCTCGCGCGCCTCCGCGTTCTCCGGCACCGAGTTCGGGATCGGCATCACCTTCTCCAGGCCGCCGAGCTCCTCGATGACGCCGAGCCACTGCTCCTGGTGCATGGTGTCGCGGGCGATCAGGAAGGACAGCATGTCCTTCATGCCCGCGTCGTCCGTCATGTGGTAGAGCCGGGCGGCGAGGGTGCGCCCGCCCGCCTCGGCGGTGACGTTGGCGAACATGTCCGCGCCGATGTTGCCGGTGGCGTAGACGTGGCTCATGTCGAAGGGGATGCCGTTCGCGTTCACCGGCATCGCCGACAGGCCCGAGGACAGGACGTGGCGCGGGTTCATGCCGCCGAGGATCGCGGCCACGACCGGGTCCTTCGCCGCCTCCTCCTGCATGGTCACCGGCGCCTTCTCGAGGTTGAGCGCCACCGCGTGGCCGAGGAACTCGATGTGGGAGAGCTCCTCCGTCGCCGTCGCCATCAACAGGTCGCGGTACTTGACGGGCCCGCGCGCCCCCATCGCCTGGAAGAAGTACTGCATGGCGACGCGGATCTCGCCCTCGACGCCGCCGATCGCCTGCTGCAGCATCTTGGCGAACACCGGATTCGGCCGGTCGACCCGGACCTCGTACTGAAGCTTCGAGGAATCATGGAACATGGCGCTCTGTCTCCCTTCGCCGCGGACCACGGCGGAACGGAGCGCCGGTGGACCGGTTCCAGAAAACAGGACTATATTCTTGTTTGTATCCTGGGTCGCCGGCCGAAAGAGGCGGGCGCGTGGCCCGCCTCCCGTCCCGGGCGCCGGCGCCTCACGCGGCCGGCGGCCGGACGATCACTTCTTCGGGCCGGGCTTGGTGCCGGGCTTCGAGGTGGGCTTGGGGACCGACTGGGGCTTGCCGCTCATGGGCGTCGTCCGAGAGGGAGGCGGACCGAACTCCGCCGAACGCCCGGCACCGATTGCCGGACGGAAGAGAAGATCGTGCAGGTCCCGGCGCCGCGCAAGCGGCGGCGCGGGGCCGACGCGGGCCTGCAACACGAAGTGATGATCGCGCACCGGCGGACCGCGCCGTGCTGGGGCGGCCAAGGCAGCGCTCGCCTCCGCTGCCGGCATTCCCCCATCATGGCGCGCGCGGGGGCCGGCGCGCGGACGTGTGGCCGCGCCCGGCCGGAGCGTTTCCAGGCGCGGGACCACCCGGGAGCGCCGGGTGCGGGCCGCTCGGTGCGGCGGGCTCTCGCCGTTACGGCCGGAAGATGATAGCCACGGGCGACGTCCGACAGCCGACGAGGAGACCAGCCCGTGCGGAAGGCGCCCTTCGCCCGACCCACCCGCCATGCCGGCGCCCGGCCCGCGCCTGAGCGGGTGCGCCGCCACCACCCGGACTACGACAAGCTGAAGACGCAGGGCTGGCAGGCCCTCGACGCGGAGGGGCGCCTTTCCTCCGACGGCTGGCGGCGGGAGCAGCAGTGGGCCCTCGACATGGGCCTGCCGGGGGCCGACAGCCTCGAGGACCGGTCGATCCCGACCTTCGCCCGGGGGGAGCTTCCCCACTTCGCGGGCATCAACACGTTCCTGAAGGCGCCGTACGTGGAGAACGTGCGCGACGTCGCGAAGTACGATGCCGCCGTCCTCGGCATCCCCTTCGACGGCGGCACCACGTACCGGCCCGGCACCCGCTTCGGCCCCCAGGGCGTGCGCCGCATCTCCGCCCTCTACACGCCCTACAACTACGAGACCGGCGTGGACCTGCGCGAGCAGATGACCCTGTGCGACGCGGGCGACGTGTTCACCATCCCCGCCAACATCGAGAAGAGCTTCGACCAGATCAGCCGCGGCGTCGCCCACGTCTTCTCCTCCGGGGCGCTGCCGATCATGATTGGGGGCGACCACTCGATCGGCTTCCCGTGCGTGCGCGGGATCGCCGCGTGCACCTCGAAGCGCATCGGCATCATCCACTTCGACCGGCACATCGACATGCAGGCGAAGGATCTCGACGAGCGGATGCACACCACGCCCTGGTACTGGGCGACGGAGCTTCCCAACGTGTCGGCGCGCAATCTCGTCCAGCTCGGCATCGGCGGCTGGCAGGTGCCCCGCTCGGGCGTCGAGGAGGCGCGGCGGCGGGAGAGCAACGTCCTCACCATCGACGACATCGAAAAGTACGGCATCGAGAAGACGGCCGAGATCGCGCTGGAGCTCGCCTGGAAGGACGCCGACGCGGTCTACATCTCCTTCGACATTGATTCCATCGACTGCGGCTTCGTTCCCGGCACGGGCTGGCCGGAGCCGGGCGGCTTCCTGCCGCGCGAGGCCCTGAAGCTCCTCGGCCTCGTGGTGGCGGAGGGCATCTGCGGGCTCGAGCTGGTGGAGGTCTCGCCCCCCTACGACACGTCGGACATCACCGCCCTCATGGGGACGCGCATCATCGTCGACGCCCTCGGCTCCCTCGTCGCCCACGGCAAGCTCGGCAGCCACAAGGGGCTGATCGACAAGCCGGTGAGCCTGTGACGCCCATGCACGGGGAGGACGACGGACACCGCCATCCGCCCGCGGGCACGGGCCACAACCGCCCCGGCCGGGCGGCCCAGTGGCAGGTGCCCCACCGGACGGATGGAGAGCGGGGCGCGGCCGCCGGCGAGCCGGAGCGGGACCTCGACCTCGTGGAGGAGAGCTTCCTCGAGGGCTTTTCGGCCGCCCCCGACCCCACGAGCTTCCTGCGCCTTGCGGGCATCCCCTTCGTCGGGATCGACGGCGCCGGCCGGCGCCTCCACCTCCTGAGGGTGGAGACGGGCACGCGCACCGACGTCGGCAGCGTGACGCCGCTCCTCGGCGGGACGGGCGGGCGCTACGACCCGCTGCCCGCGCGCATGGTCTCCCGCCGGCGCACCCTCGCCTTCGCCTACCACGACGGGACGGGCCTCAGGCACCTCACCTTCGCCGAGGCGCGCGGGCTCGCCGACGCCTCGGGGCCCGCGCGCCTCGACCTGCCCGCGGGCGAGCGGAGAACGGGATGAAGGCGGAGCGCACGGCGCTTCTCCTGTCGGCGGGCGTGGCCCTCCTCATCGGGGTGGTGGCGAGCGTCGCCGCGCTCCTCATCGGGTCGGGCGCCATCATGCTCGACGGGGCGTTCAACCTGTCCTTCGTGGTGGTCGCGCTGGTGACGCTGAAGGTCGCGAGCCTGGTGCAGCGGGCCGACGACGAGGACTTCCCGTTCGGCTACTTCCAGTTCGAGCCCCTCGTGAACGCGGTGAAGGGGCTCCTCATCCTCGGCGTGTCGATCGTCGCCCTCATCGACGCGGGCATGACGGTGGCGGACGGCGGCCGTCCGCTCGCCGCCGGCAACGCCATCGCCTACGGCGTCTTCGCCACCCTCGCCTGCGGGGCGACCCTTGTCGTCCTCGCGCGGCTGCAGCGGCGGGCGAAGAGCCCGCTCGTCGCCGGCGACATCGCCAACTGGACGGTGAACACGGCGATCTCGGGGGCGATGCTCGTCGCCTTCTTGGTCGCCCTCGTCCTCCAGCTTCAGGGGCTCGAGGCGCTCGCCCGCTACGTGGACCCGGTGCTCGTCGCCCTCGTCGTGACGGCGAGCCTCGCCGTGCCGGTGCGGATCCTGGGCGGGGGCCTCATGGCCCTCCTCAACCGCTCGGTGGGCAAAGCGGCCATCGCCGACATCGAGGCGCGGGTGCGCGGCGCCCTCGGCGCGTTGCCCGTCGCGGCGATCCACGTCCGCGCGGTGAAGCCCGGGCGCACCACGAACGTCCTCGTCCACGTGGTGCTCGCCCCGGCCCGGGCCACGCTGACCGTCGCGGAGGCGGACGGCCTGCGCGAGCGGGTTCTCGCGGCCGTCCACGCCGGCCACGCGCCCCTCCTCATCGACGTGATGTTCACCGCGAACGCCCGCTTCGCCGCCCCGGCCGCCGCCATGACCCCGGCCGAACCGCCGCCGGCCGAGACCGCCGACGCCTGAACGGCGGGGCGGCCGGCGCCGCGCGGCTCAGGCCTTCTTCTCCCACCGGCCGGCAGGCGACTGGCGCCAATAGGTGACCGCATGGCCGGCCGCCTTCGCCTCCCGCCAGCGCTCCCGCGCGGCGGCGACCGCCTCGGCGTCCGCCCCGTCGAACAGGTGCACGATCCGCAGATAGCCGTCGGTGTCGGCGATCGTCGCCCCGTCGGCGAGGAAGCGCACGACCGCGCCGTTGGGATTGTCTGCTCCCGTGGTGAGGAGGACGGGCTGCCGCTCAGGATGGCCCGAGACCGGCGTGCCGTGGGGGAGGAAGGAATCGTCCCGAAAGGTCCACAGGTGGGCGTCGAGGGCGTCGCGGCGCTCCGCGTCGCGCACCTGCACCACCGCGCGCCAGCCCCGCTCCAGGCACTTCTCGAGGAGGGGCGGCAGCACCGCCTCCAGCGATTGCCGCTCGAGGTGATAGAATAGCACGTCCGTCGCCATCGAAGCCTCCGCGCGCCGCGCCACGGTTAGGCGAGGCGGCGCACGACGGCAAGCGGTGCCTTCGCGCCCGGGCGCCGTCGGACGGTCCGAACGGGCCGCCCTTCGCGCGAGGGTCAGAAACCGACGGACATCAGCCGAACGACGCTCGTCGCCGCCAGGGTGCGGTAGGACCGCGCGATCTGGTTGCTGCACCCGTTGGCCGACAGGGGCGTGCGCACGCCCGGCGACAGCACGGCGCGGGAGATCGCCGGGATGGACGCGATCGGGCGCCCGCCGCTTCCGTACCAGCGGTAGGAGACGGACACGGTGCGCGGCTCCGGGTTGCCGTTGACGACGAGCATGTCCGTCCGCCAGCAGCCGTCGGCGCGGATCTCGAGGGTCGCGCCCTCCAGGATCAGGACGCCCCGCCGCTCGAAGGGGCCGAGTTCGTACAGCGTGCCGGGCGAGGCGACGACGACCGGCAGGTCCGCCGCCCGGACGGCGGCCGGCACGAGGAGGAGGGCGGCGAGGACGAGGGCGAGGACGGCGCGAACGGGGCCGAGGAAGGTCGCAGGCGGCATGGGATCCTCCAGGACGGGGCTGGCCGGGCGAGAGACCGGCCGACGGGCACGTTCGAGGGTGGATCCTTCCGCTCCTGGGCGCGCTGCGAAAACGCAGTGCGCGCCGCAGGGCGGTCACGGCGGCACCCCCGCCGGGCCGGGGATCGGCCGGCTTTGCACGCCCGGCGCCGGAGCGGGTATAGGGGAGGCGGGCGCGCCGCCCCAACCCGAGAGACACCCGAGGAGGGACCCCATGCTCATCGATCCGGCCCGCCTGACCGACAAGCCCGCGGCGGAGACCGCCCGGCTCAACGAGGACATCCTGGCGCGGGCCGCCGGCCTCGCCGATCAGTGGTCCCAGCCCATCCACGAGGTGCGCAAGGCGCGCGCGGCCGGCGGCGGCCTTCTTCCCCTCGATCCGCCCAACCCCGCGGCCGCGACCGAGACGATCACCGGCCCCCGCGGCGACATCGACGTGCGCCTCATTCCGCCCGACGGGCCGGTGCGCGGCGGCTACCTCTACATCCACGGCGGCGGGTGGACCCTCGGCGGGGCGGACCAGCAGGACGGGCGCCTCACCCGCCTCGCCGACGCGACGGGGCTCCTCGTCGCCTCGGTCGCCTACCGTCTCGCGCCGGAATACCCCTACCCCGCCGGACCCGACGACTGCGAGGCGGCGGCGCTGTGGTTCCTCGACCGCATGGCGCGGGAGGACACGCCCTGGTGCGCCATCGGCGGGGACTCGGCGGGGGCGACCCTCGCGGTGGTGACGCTCCTGCGCCTCCGGCACCTGCACGGGGACTGCCGCTTCCGCGCCGCCGTCCTCAACGCGGGCTGCTACGACCTGACGCTGACGCCGAGCGCGCGCAATTTCGGCACCCAGCGGCTGATCCTGACGACGCGGGACATCGAGATGTTCGTGCGCCACTACCTGTTGCACGGCCACGACCCGCTCGACCCGGACGTCTCGCCGATCTTCGCCGACCTGTCGGGCCTGCCCCCCGCCCTCTTCAGCGTGGGCACGCGCGACCCGCTGATCGACGACAGCCTGTTCATGGCCGCACGCTGGGCGGCGGCGGGCAACGGGACGGAGCTCGCCCTCCACGTGGGCGGCTGCCACGTGTTCGAGGCGTTCGACTTCCCCCTCGCCCGCGAAAGCCTCTCCCGCATGGAAAGCTTTCTCGGCGCCGTCATGGAGGAGGAGGCGGCGGCCCCATGACCGGCGAGGCGCCGCCGCTCTCGCCGGACGAGATCGCCCGCTACGCCCGCCACATCGTCCTTCCCGAGGTGGGCGGGCCGGGCCAGCGGCGGCTGAAGGCGGCGCGGGTGCTCGTGGTCGGGGCGGGGGGCCTCGGCGCGCCCCTCGTCCAGTACCTCGCCGCGGCGGGGGTCGGCCGGATCACGGTGGCGGACGACGACGTGGTCGAGCTGTCCAACCTGCAGCGGCAGGTGATCCACGGCACGGCGGACGTCGGCCGCCCCAAGGCAGACAGCGCCGCCGACGCCGCGGGCCGGCTCAACCCGCACGTCGCGGTCGTTCCGCTGGCCGCGCGGGTAGACGCGGAAACGGCCGCGCGCCTTGCCGCCGACCACGACGTCGTCGCCGACGGCTCGGACAACTTCGACACCCGCTATGCGGTCGCGGACGCCTGCGAGGCGGCGCGGCGGCCGCTGGTGACGGCCGCCCTCGGCCGCTTCGACGGCTCCCTCACGACGCTCGCCCCCTTCGCGGCGGGGCCGGACGGACGGCCGAACCCGACCTTCCGCTGCCTCTTTCCGAGCCCGCCGCCGCCGGGCACGGTCCCGGCCTGCGCCGAGGCGGGGATCCTCGGCGCGCTCGCGGGCGTCCTCGGCACGCTCCAGGCGCTGGAGGTGCTGAAGGTGATTCTCGGCATCGGGACGCCGCTGCTGGGGCGCCTCCTCCTCGTCGACGGCCTCGACATGCGCTTCGAGACCATCGCCTACGCCCGCGCGCCCAGGGCCGACTGACCGGCGGCTCGGGGCCCGCGGGCGGCCGGGCTCAGGCCGCCTCGGCCCGGTCGTCCTCGACGGGTGCGCGCATGCCGAGGGCATGGAGGTAAAGGTCGAGGAGCTGCTCCTGCTCCTCCCGCTCGTGGGCCTCCTGCTTGCGCAGGCGGACCACCTGGCGAAGCGTCTTGGTGTCGTAGCCGTTGGCCTTGGCCTCGGCGTAGACGTCCTTGATGTCGTCCGCGATCGCCTGCTTCTCCTCCTCGAGCTTCTCGATCCGCTCGATGATCTGACGCAGCTGGTCGGCGGCGACGCCTCCGGGATTGGTCATGGCAGTCTCCTCGGGTTCCGTGGCCACCGAGGTGATCCGGGCGGGCGGGCGCCGTCAACGCGGGGAAGGCGAGCCGTCCACCGAAGCCACCACGGTATCCACCGGAACCAACCAGCAATCCACCAACAAGTCGTTTCCGCCGACGGGAGTCGTCAGCCGTGCCCCTTCCCGCGGGCGGCGAAGGCGGCCGTCTGCTCCGCGCTCGCCTCCTTCTGGTGACGCGCCTTCCACTCGGCGTAGGGCATGCCGTAGATGCGCTCGCGCGCCGCCTCCCGGTCGATGGGAACGCCCGCCTCGGCGGCCGCCTCCGCGTACCAGTTGGCGAGGCAGTTGCGGCAGAAGCCGGCGAGATTCATGAGGTCGATGTTCTGCACGTCCGGGTTGTCGCGCAGGTGGCCGAGGAGGCGGCGAAAGGCGGCCGCCTCCAGCGCCTCGTCGGTGGCCCCGCTCGGGGAATCGGGTTCGTGGCCGCTGGTCGTCATCAAGGTCCTCCTCGAACGGACGGGGCGCGGTCCGCCGCCGTCACGCCTTCCATCTGATGGCTCGCCCGCGCCTGTCGACCCCCGCGCGCGAGCGCGCGTCGGCGATCGCGCCGATTCGACCAGTCGTCTTAGGAAGGTGTTCAGACATTCCAGCTATGTCCGTGGGCACGTTGCCGAAGCCGTCGTCGGGCGGCTAGCCCGCGGGGGTTCGCCGCCCGGGCCGGGCGTGTTGTTGGCGCCACAGTCAGTGAATCGCGACGTGAAACGCGGGGCGCAAGCTGCGGAAAAGCTTGGCGTGCCTAGTGGCAGGGCGGCACTATCGGCACGACGTTGACAAGGATGCGGGAACCCGCCATGAAGCCGCGTCGGCTGAGCCATCCGCCTGCAAAACGACATATGGGAAACAGGACGTCTGGCCGTACCATGAAATCCCGCCTTTCCCGCCTTCCAGGACTCCTCGCCGTCAGCACCTTCCTCCTCCCCCTTCTCGCCATCGCCGGCCCTGCCCACGCAGACTTGAGGTTGTGCAACAAGACCGCCACCCAGGCGGGCATCGCCATCGGCTACAAGGGGGTGGACGAGTGGGTGAGCGAGGGGTGGTGGAACATCGACGCCGAGACGTGCGAGGTGATCGTCGAGGGTCCGCTTCCGTCCCGCTACTACTATGTGTACGGCCTCGACTATCAGCAGGGCGGCGAGTGGGCGGGGACAGCCTACATGTGCACCCAGGAGAAAGAGTTCACCATCAAGGGCACCCAGGATTGCCTCGCCCGCGGCTTCGAGCGGACGGGCTTCGTCGAGATCGACACGGGTGACCAGGCCTCCTGGACGGTCCATCTGACCGAGCGTTCCAAGACCGGCATCGGCGGGCGATGAACCGGGCGCGTTGCGTCAAGATCGTCGCAACGCTCGGACCGGCCTCCTCCACCCCCGGAAAAATCAAGGCGCTCCACGCCGCCGGCGTCGACGTCTTCCGCATTAACATGAGCCATACGAGCCATGCCGCCCTCGCGGGCATGGCGGCCGACATCCGATCGGTCGAGGCCGAGACGGGCCGTCCGGTGGCCGTCCTCGTCGACCTCCAGGGACCGAAGCTTCGGGTCGGCACATTCGTCGGCGGCCACGCCCGCCTCGTGGAAGGCGCCGGCTTCACCCTCGATTCCGACCCCGCGCCAGGCGATTGCAACCGGGTCAACCTCCCCCACCCGGAGCTGTTCTCCGCGCTGAAGCCGGGCCACCGCCTTCTTCTCGACGACGGCAAGCTGGTCCTGCGCATCCGCGAAGCGGGCGAGGAGCGGGCGCAGGCGACCGTCGTCGTCGGCGGGCTCCTGTCGGACCGCAAGGGGGTGAGCCTGCCCGACGGCGAGGTGCCCCTGCCCGCCCTCACCGCGAAGGACCGGCGGGACCTCGAGGCCGCCCTCAACGTGGGCGTCGACTTCATCGCCCTGTCCTTCATCCAGCGGCCGGACGACATCGCCGAGGTGCGCAAGATCGCCCGCGGCCGCGCCGCCGTCCTGTCCAAGATCGAGAAGCCCCAGGCGATCAACCGCCTCGCCGAGATCATCGAGTTGTCCGACGCGCTGATGGTGGCGCGGGGCGACCTCGGGGTGGAGATGCCCCTCGAGGAGGTGCCGGGCCTGCAGAAGCGGATCACGCGGGCCGCGCGCCGGGCGGGCAAGCCCGTCATCATCGCCACGCAGATGCTCGAATCGATGACCGCCGCGCCGGTGCCGACACGGGCGGAGGTGTCGGACGTCGCGACCGCCGTCTTCGAGGGGGCGGACGCGGTGATGCTGTCGGCCGAATCGGCGACGGGTGCCTTCCCGGAGGAGGCGGTCGCCACCATGAACAGCATCGCCGTCGCGGTGGAGCGGGACCCCAACTACGCCGGCATCCTGATCGCCCAGCGGGGCGAGCCGGAGCCCACGGGCGCCGACGCCATCGCCGCTGCGGCCCGGCAGATCGCCGAGACGCTGAAGGTGGCGGCCATCGTGTGCTACACCACGTCGGGCGCGACGGCGCTGCGCGTTGCCCGGGAGCGGCCGTTCGCCCCGCTCGTCGCCATGAGCCCGAACGCGCGGATCGCCCGCCGCCTGCAGCTCGCCTGGGGCATCCACGCCGTCGTCAGCCCCGACGCCGAGGACGAGCGGGACATGGTGGACCGGGCCTGCGCGGTGGTGACGGCCGCCGGAATCGCCCGCCCGGGCGACCGCCTGGTGGCGATCGCGGGCGTTCCCTTCGGGACCCCGGGCGCCACCAACTTCCTGCGCCTCGCCTTCGTCGGCGCCCGCGGCGCCTCCGCCTGAGCCCGCCGGCGCGGCCGTCCCTCCCCTCCCCTCCCGGACCGCATCGCGGCCGCCACTCCTCGTTCTCCACGGCGGAGGTCCCGGAACGCTGCGCGCCCCGTCCGGCGGTCCGGTCCCGAGGCGACGCCCCCTCCGGCGACCGTCTCGCGGCCATCGGATGTGCCCGGCCATTCACCGGCCGATGATTCCCCGACCCCGCCCCGGGTGACTCCCGAAAGCGAGACGGGTCGCAGGGCATGGCGCACCGGACCGCCCGTCCGCGCACGCCGGCAGCCCCCGCGCCCCGCCGTCGCTGGCCGGACCGGCAGCCCCGCCGTCGTCCCGTCCGCGGTCAGGACCGCGCCAACCGCGCGGGTCGGACGCCCGTCCCTCCCCGCGGGTCCGTGGCCCGTTCCGTCGGCGCGACACCTCCGCCGACGTTCCGGCCGATCCGACCCGCCCGGAGCCGCGCCAAGCGCGGACCGGCCGGTCGAGGGTCGGCGCGGTGGGTGCCCCGCGCGCCGACCATCGACCGGCTGCGCTCGCGCGTGGGTCCCCCCTGCCCGCTCCGCGAGAGCCCGTCAGGCGGGCGAGGGGGGCGTGCCGGTCCTCAGGGCGCGGGCGCGGCGGCGGGTCTCCTCCGACAGGCGCTTCGAGGGCTGGACCGGACGGGCCGGGGCGGCCTTGCCGAGGGCCTCGATCTCCGCGACCAGGGAGGCGCGGCGGGCGAGAAGGTGGTCGATCGCGGGCTCGCGGGCCGTGCGCGCGGCCTCGATCGTCGCCGTCAGGGCCTCGAGGCGGCGGGCCTCCCGGGGCAGGCGCTCGTCGAGGTCCCGCGCCGTCGCGACGAGGGCCGCGTGGCGCGCCGCGAACTCGGCCCGTTCCCCCTCGTCGAAGGCGGCATCCGGGCGGAAACCCGAGAGGGCGCCGCGCACGAAGGCGGCGAGGGCCTCGGCCTCCGCCCCGTCGAGGTCCGGGACGGCCCGAAGATCCGCCGCCGCCGCATCCGCGGCCGTCCGGACACCGGCGGCCTCGAGGCGGGCGAGGCCATCGGCGGTGAGCCCCGGAACGGCGGCCTCGCGAAGGCGGATGCGCGCCATGTAGGCCGCGCGGCGGGCGAGCACCCGCTCCTCCTGGAAGCGCCGCTCCTCGTCCGCGAGGCGGGTGGGCAGGGTCTCGCGCGCGGCCACGAGCCCCTCCACCTCCGCGGCGAGGAGGGCTGCCCCGTCGATGTCGACCCCCGCCTGGTAGCTGCGCAGGGCGCGGGAGAGGCGGCTGTCCACCTCGAGGAGTTCGGCCCGCGGCTGCCGGTCCGGCCGGACGGAATCGCGCGCCCAGGCGAAGCCGCCGAGGAGGACCGGCACCGACATCAGCCAGTTCTGCGGAATGAGGCCGATGTTGACGAGCCCGATCGCCAGCAGCACGAGCCCGCCGAGGAGGCGCGGCACGTCCGGCCAGCGGCTGCGCCTCGGCGGCGCCGGAACGTCCCGCGCGAGGGGGGCGGGCGGATCGTAGCGGAAGCTCTCGGGCGGGGCGGCGGCGGCGAGGCGGGCGCGCACGCCCGCCCCGTCGAACGGCGGCAGGGGCGGAAGGTCCGGAAGGCCGAGGGCGCGGCCGAGGACGGCGTCCGGCAGCAGGAACAGGGGCGTCCCGCTCGCCGCCTCGAGCCGGCACCAGGGGCACCCCGGCGCTCCGTCGGCGAAGTGATGGCGCAGGCTCTCCGCGCACGGCCTCAGCCGCGCCTCGAGGTCCTCGAGGGCGGCGACCCATGCGCTCGCCGCCGGCCGGTGCCCGGCGGCATCCGGCGCAAACGCCGCCTCGAACAGGGCGGCGAGCGGCGCGGGCACGTCCTGAAGGCGCGGCGCGCCCGGCGGGGGCGAAAGGCCGGTCTCGCGGGTGCGGTCGTAGGGGAAGCGGTGGGCGGCGATCGCCTCGGGCACCGTCACGTGGCCGGCGGAGGAGACGCCCGCGAACGGGTGGCGGCCCATGAACAGGAGCTGGAAGAGGACCACCGCGAGGGCGAAGGCGTCATGGTCCACGGTCCGGTCGACGCCCGCGAGGGACCGGCCGGAAAGCTCGGGCGCGGTGTATTCGGGCACCCCCACGTGGCAGGGGTGGCGGACGCCATCCGCGGCGAAGGCGAAGCTGTCGGCGTCGATGAGGGTGACGCGCCCGTCCGGCCCGATCAGGAAGCCGGAATGGTTCACGTCCCCGATCACGCAGCCCGTCGCGTGGGTGGCCGCCACCGCGCGGGCGACGTTGAGGGCGACGCGCACGAGAAAGCGGTAGTCCGCGTCCGGAAAACGCTCCTTGCGCGGGCCTGGCGCGTAGACCTCGTGGAGGGGCTCGGCCGCCGTCACCCGCGCCATGGAAAAGCCCGCGAAGCGGCCCCGCCCGTCGTGGACGAGGGCGCGGGGGAAGGCGACGAAGGGCGCGGCCCCGGCGAAGCGGGCGGCGACCATCGCCGCGATCTTGTCGGCGCGGCGGGCGGCGGCCTCGGGCGCGTAGAGCTTGACGGCGGTCTCCGGCGCCTCGGCGAGGGCGAACACCTCCCCCTCCCCGCCCCGCCCGAGCCGCTCGGCGAGGCGCACCGGCCGCCCGTCGAGCCGGTATCCCCCGTCAGCGACCGTCACGGCCCGTCCGCCTCGCTCAGGGCCCGGCCGGCGGGCGGCGCACGGCGAGGAGGAGCGTCGTGTCGTCGTCCGTCCGGTCGGTGACGGGCTCGCTCCCGAGGTAGCGGGCGAGGGCGGCGGACAGGGTCCGGTCTCGGCCGGCGGGCACGGCGGGGTCGGCGGCGCGCCGGTCGAGGGGGGCGGCGACCATGTCGAAGAACGGGGCGTGGGGCGTTCCGCCGGCGAGGTCGAGGACGAGCCGCTCGAGGCCGTCGGTGAACAGGGCGAGGCCCGACACCGGCCCGTCCACCTCGCGCACGCGCACCTCGGGCGCGGGCTCGTCCGTGAGGAAGGCCGTCATGCCCGCGTAGGGGCCGCCGGCGGGCCATGCGAGGGCGGTCCAGCCGCCGTCGGCGCCGCGGGCCACGACCGCCCCGTCGCCCACGTGGGCGAGGCGTGTCCGCTCGCCGTCCGACAGGAGGAGGATCGCGGTCGTCGCGAGGGCGCGGGGGGCGATGCCGTGCCGCCCGGCCGCAGCGAGGAGGGCAGCGCGGGCCGCCTCCACCGCCGCCGACGGATCGAGGGCGGCGAACCCGTCCCGGCGGAGGCGGGCCGCGGCCGACGCGGCCATGACGCGGCAGGCGAGCGCCGCCCCCGCCCCCCCGCGCGGTGCGCTGCCCGCCCCGTCCGCGACGGCGGCCACCAGCGCCTCGCCGGGCCCGTGCCGGACGAGGACCGCGTCCTGCCGCGGCTCGCCCCGCCGGGCGTGGGCCGTTCCCCGCCGGGAGGCGGCCGCCGTCAGCCAGCCGGCCACGGGCCCGCGCGGCGCGGTCAGCCCGCCACCGCCCAGCCGTCGGGCGCGGTCGGGTTCTTCAGCGGCGCCGCCTCGTCCGTGCGCGAGCGGGACACGGCGCCGAGGGAGTTGGACAGCCAGGCGAACAATTCGCGGAAGGCGAGCCCCTTCAGCTTCAGGGGCTCCCGCACGGCGATCCCCGAGAGGGCCTCCATGTCCGCCCCCTCGACGCCGACGGCGAAGAACATGAACTCCTTGCCCTCCTCGCCCGCCTTCACGCGCCGTGCCGCCTCGGCGACCGAATCGGTGGGCGCCCCGTCGGTGACGAGGAAGATCCACGGGCGGTAGAAGTCGACGCCGGCCGAGCGGTAGTGGTCCTTGCGCGCGCGCAGCATGTCCACCGCCTTCAGGATCGCCTCGCCCATCGGCGTGTTGCCGCCCGGGTCGAGGCGCGGCGGGCGGAAACGGTCCGCCGTCACGAAGGCGCCCTCGGTCTCCACCGGGCCGAAGGTCACGATCGCCACCTCGACCCGCTTCATGGCGAGCTTGTCGGCCGCGAGCTCCTCGTGGAAGTGGAGAAGGCCCTCGTTGAGGGCGTCGATCTTCGCGCCCGACATGGAGTAGGACGTGTCGAGGAGGAGGACCACGGGGCAGCGGGGCTCCGGGTTGTCGACGAACTCGTTGCCCCCGGCACCGAAGGGCTCCTGCTCAAGGCTCGCCATCGCGTCTCTCCCGTGTCGCCGCAACGCCCCGTCCCGCCCGCTTATCTGACCACGGGGCAGGGCGGGGCAAGCCTCGCCTGCCGCGTCCGCGTGTCCGGCGGGCGGTTGCGCCCGGGCCGGGCGCGGCGCAGGCTTTCGCGGGCCGGTCGCCCCGGCCCGTTGAGATACCCCAGCGCGCCGGGCGGCGGGCGCGGGGCATGAACGGTCCCCCGCCGGCCCGAGGGCCGGCCCCGAACGGAAGACTGCCTTGAGCCACGACGTCCTCATCGCGCGGGTGGAGGTCCTGCTCGCCGAACGCGCACTCGCCGACGGTCCGCTCGAGGACATGGTGGACGCCTTCGGCGAGACGCTGAGGACCGGCGGGCTGCCGGTCTCGCGGGTGATGGTGGCCTGGAAGATGATCCACCCCCTGTTCCGGGCCGAGGAGGTGGTCTGGGAGGCGGTGGGGCGGCGCACGACGGCGACGCGCTGGCGCTACGGCTCGCTCTACCGCACGGCGTGGCTCAACAGCCCCTTGCGCGTGTTCCTGGAGAGCGACGCGGTGCGCTGGCGGATGGACCTCACCGACCCCGACATGAAGGCGCGCTTCGCCGCCTTCTCGGACTTCGCCGCCAACGGGCACACGGAATACCTCGTTTTCAAGGTGGGCTTCGGCGGCCGGGAGCCGCGGGCGGTGAAGGACCACGAGCCCGGCCAGCCGGGCATCGTCGTGAGCTTGTGCACCGACGCCGCGGGCGGCTTCTCGGAGGCGGACGTCGCCGCGCTGGAACGGCTGCGCTACGTGCTGGCGCTGTCCTGCCGCATGTCCATCGCGCGCGGGCTCACCGACGCCATCGCCCGCACTTATCTCGGCAACATCGCGGGCGAGCGGGTGCTCGCCGGCGAGATCCGCCTCGGGGACGGGCAGTACATCCCCGCCTGCATCTGGTACGCGGACATGCGCGGCTCCACGCGCCTCGCCGAGACGCTGGCGCCGGCGGCCTTCATCGCCCTCCTCAACCGCTACTTCGACGCGACGGCGGGGGCCGTGATCGCCGCGGGCGGGGAGGTGCTCGACTTCATCGGCGATGCCGTCCTCGCCATCTTCCCGGAGGACGGAGGCGGGATCGAGGGCGCGCTCCGGGCGGTCGACGACGCGCTCGCCCGGCTCGACGTCCTTGCCCGCGACCCGGCCTTCGACGGGCGGGAGCCGGTCGCGGGCCTCGCCGTCGCCATGGGCACGGTGATGTTCGGCAACGTCGGGGTGCCGGAGCGGCTGTCCTTCTCTGTGGTCTGGCCGACGGTGAACCGCGTGGCGCGCGTGGAGGCGATGACGAAGGTGCTGGGCGAGCCGGTCCTCGTCACCGGGGAGGTCGCCGCGGCCCGTCCCGGCGCCTTCGCGAGCCGCGGCGCCTTCCTGCTCGACGGGATCAGCGACCCGGTGGAGCTGTTCGGGCCGGCCGGCGGCACGGAAACGGACCGGCAGTAGCCGCGGCGCGTCCCGCCGGCCTGGCGCACCTTGCGGTCGGCGCCGGCGCGGGCCGGGAAGAGCTGCCCGGGGACCGGTGACGGCGGCCTCGCCGGACGGGCGGGCGGTCGGGTCCGGGATGCCTGCGGTCCGCCCCCTCGAAGGTGCCGGGCCGCAACGCCCGCGGGCCGGTGGCCGAGGCCCGGGCGGTCAGGCGCCGCGGGCAGCGGGGAGGACGTCGGCGACGGCGTCCGCGAGGCGGTCGGCGATGGTCTCGATCTCCCCGGCGGTCACGATGAAGGGCGGGGCGATGAGGACGTGGTCGCCCTGCCGCCCGTCGATGGTGCCGCCCATCGGGTAGGTCATGAGGCCCCGCGCCATCGCCGCCTTCTTGATCGCGGCGTGGGTGCGGCGGGCCGGGTCGAGGGGCGCCTTCGTGTCCCGGTCGGCGACGAGCTCGATCCCGCGGAACAGGCCGCGGCCGCGGATGTCGCCCACGTTGGGGTGCTGGCCGAGCCGCGCCTCCAGCGCCGACTGGAGCTGTTCGCCGCGGGCGCGGACGGCCGCGAGGAGATCCTCCCCCTCGATGGCGTCGAGGACGGCGTTGCCGGCCGCGCAGGCGACAGGGTGGCCCATGTAGGTGTGACCGTGCTGGAAGAAGCCGGAGCCCGCGGCCACCGCGTCGTGGATCTCGGCGGACACCAGCATGGCGCCGATCGGCTGGTAGCCCGCGCCGAGGCCCTTGGCGATCAGCACGATGTCGGGCCGCACCCCGTCCTGTTCGGAGGCGAACAGGGTGCCCGTCCGCCCCATGCCGCACATCACCTCATCGAGGATAAGGAGGATGCCGTGCCGGTCGCAGACCTCGCGGATGCGGGAAAAGTAGCCCGGAACGGCCGGCACCGCGCCCATGGTCGCCCCCACCACCGGCTCGGCCATGAAGGCGGCGACGGTCTCCGGCCCGAGGCGCTCCACCGTCTCCTCGAGCTCGGCGGCGAGGCGCTCGCCGTAGGCTTCGGGGCTTTCGCCCGCCTCGCCCCAGCGCCAGAAATGGCAGGGCGAGACGTGCACGAAGGCGTCGGCGAGGAGCGGGCGGAACGGGGCGCGGCGCCACTCGTTGCCGCCGGCCGCCAGCGCGCCGAGGGTGTTGCCGTGATAGCTCTGGCGGCGGGCGATCACCCGGTGGCGCGCGGGTTCGCCCCTCTCCAGGAAATACTGGCGGGCGAGCTTGATCGCCGCCTCCGCAGCCTCCGACCCGCCCGAGACGAAGTAGACCCGCTCGATTCCCTCCGGCGCCCGCTCCGCGAGCCGCGTCGCGAGCCGTTCGGCCGCCTCGGAGGTGAAGAAGCCGGTGTGGGCGTAGGCGAGGGCGTCCACCTGCGCGTGGATCGCCGCCTTCACCCCTTCGTGGGCGTGGCCGAGGCAGGAGACGGCCGCCCCGCCCGAGGCGTCGAGGTAGCGGGTCCCGTCCGCGGCGACCACGTACGGCCCGTCGCCGCCGACGGCGACGGGCATCTCGGCGGCGGAATGGCGCTGGAAGACGTGGCGGGACGGCATGGCGGCCTCGGCGGGTCGGGGGCGCGACGGGCGGCATGTGGTGGCGGCGGCCGCCCCGCGCCCGTGCGGCCGTCGCGCAGCTGCCCTGCCGCGGGCGGTCAGAAGGCCGGCACCGTCTGGCGTCGGCGTTGCAGGGCGATGACGAGGGCGAGGAGGGCGAACGCCGGGATGTAGAACACCTCCTTCGGCCATTGCTCCGCCCGGGTCTCGATGGACGTCACGATCACCGGCTCGTCGGCCCAGAAGTCGAACTCCTGGGAGAGCGGGGCGTAGCGGGTGCCGGGGAACGGCTCCTCGAGGGTGAAGCTGTCGCCGTCCGCCATGACCGTGAGGCCCGCGTCGGCGAGCCGCGCCTCCCCGTCCGCGCCCTCGGGAAGGTCGACGGCGAGCACCTTGGTGACGCGACGGTCCGGGTCGTTGAAGTCCGTCCCCTCGAGGACGAGGCGCACCTGCCCGCCCGCGGGCTGCGCCCCCGCGACCTGGAAGGTCTGGGCCGCCGGGTGGGCGTCGAAGGGCGGCTGCACCTGGTCGAGCCAGAAGCCGGGCCGGAACAGGGTGAAGGCGACGAGGAGGAGCGCCGCCACCTCCCACCAGCGGCACGGCGCCAGGAAGTAGCGCTGGGTCGCCGCGGCGAAGACGAGCATGGCGACGGTCGCCACGACAAAGACGAAGATGCCCTGCAGCACCGTCACGTCGATCAGGAGGAGCTGGGTGTTGAAGATGAACAGGAACGGCAGGAGCGCCGTGCGAATGTCGTAGGTGAAGCCCTGGACGCCCGTCTTGATCGGATCGCCGCCGGAGATCGCCGCGGCGGCGTAGGCGGCAAGGCCCACGGGCGGCGTGTCGTCGGCGAGGATGCCGAAG
>CAZJNX010000058.1:0-23874 GCA_964547415.1 uncultured Hyphomicrobiales bacterium | reverse complement strand
GCCGAGCCCGCGCCGCGCCCGCCCCGCCCGGCGGCCCCGCCCCCGGCCGAGGGCGCGCCGCCCGCGTCGCGCGGGGAGGTCGCCTCCTTCCGCCGCGAGGCGAAGCCGGCTGCGGACGCCGCCGAGCCGCCGCCCCGGCCGCCGCGCGAGGCCCCGAGCGAACGGCCGCAGCCGCCCCGCCGCCGTCCGGAGCCGGCCCCTTCGGAGGAGGAGCCGCACGCCGACGCCCTCGACGGGGACGGGACGGACGCGGACGAGCCGTACGGGGAGCCCTACGAGGAGATCGAGCCGCCGCGTGCCGCGAGGGCCCGCCCCGTCCGACACCACGACGAGGAGGCGGAGGAGGACGAGGAGGGGGAAGGGGAGCCGGCGCCCGCCGAACGGGGCCGCCGCCGCTTCGCCCTGTTCTCCCGCAGCCGTGCCGGCAAGGGCCGGGAGGAGGCGGAGGCGCAACGACCCGGCCGGCGCGAGCGCCGCCGGCGCCGCCGGAGCGAGGGCGACGGGCGGGAGCGCGTGCCTCCCGCGGTCGCCGTGCCGCCGCCGCTGCCCGGGCGCGAGGCGTCCGATGTGCCGCGCCGCCACGAGGCAGCGGAGGATTTCGAGGACGAGGAGGCCTTCGAGGAGGCCGACCACGACCGGCGCCCGCCGGGCCCGGCCGCCCTCGTTCCGGCCGGCCCGCGGCGCAACGCCCTCGGCGAGGTGGACGAGGGCTACGACGACGAGGACGGGGACGAGGACGAGGCCTACGGCGGCCTCGCGGGCCCCGTGGCGGCCGACCGCCTCGGGCGGGACCGCCATGCCCAGAACCGCAACCGCCGCATCGCGCGGGTGATCCTGACGGCCGCCGTCCTGTTCATCGTGGCGGGCGCGGGCTACGCGGCCTGGCTGCAGCGCGACGCGATCATGGAGATGGTGGCCGGCCTCACCGGTGGCGAGGACGGCCGCACGGAGCCCGTCGCGGTCGGCGAGGGACAGCCGCCGGGCATGCCGAAGAACGACGACCGGCTCGGCGGTCCGGCGCCCGCCCCCGACGAGGAGGTGCGGCGCGTGCGCACCACGCGGATCGTCGCCCCGTCGGAGAACGGCGGGACGGACGGGACGGCCGTGCGCGACGTGACACCGCCGCCCGACGACGGGACGGCCGGGGCGGACGCGCCCGCCGAGGCGGGGGCGGAGACCGGCGCGGCGCCCGCGCCCGAGGAGACGGTTCGCACCGCCGCCGAGGCGGAGGTGGATGCCGTCCGCGAGGCGACGCCGGACGCGCCTGGGGACAGCGGCGGCCAGTCCGCGGTCCTCTACGAGGAATCGCCCCAGATCGGCGAGCAGGGGGCGGCGCTCCCGGGGACCGTGACGTGGGAAGTCGCCCGCCAGTCCATCGGCGGCGGCGATCCGGAGCCGGTGATCCGGGCGGTTGCGGACATTCCGGAGCGGGACATGACCGCCACCGTCATGATTCGCGAGAACCGGGACGGGGCGCTGCCGGCGAGCCACCTGATCGAGGTCTCTTTCGAGGTGCCGGACGGTTTCGCGGGGGAGGGGATCGCCAACGTCCCCGGCCTCATCATGAAGGAGACGGAGCAGGCCCGCGGCAACGCCCTGCGCGGGGCGGCGGCGCGGGTGTCGTCGGACCTGTTCTGGATCGCCCTGTCCAACAGCGAGCAGGAGCGGGAGGTCAACCTCGAGCTCCTGCGTGATCGCGACTGGATCGACATCCCGATCCTCTACGAGAACGGCCGCCGCGCCATCCTGACCCTGCGCAAGGGCGAGAGCGGGTCCGAGGCCGTCGAGGGCGCCCTCGCCGCCTGGCAGAGCGGCTGACCCGCCCTGCCGCCACCCGCGCGCCGGCGCCGCTTTCCGTCACGGCGTGGCGGTGCAACCACGTCCGAGGCCGCTCATGGAGGCCGCCGCGCACCCCTCGGCGGCGCCGGTCTCCTCGCCCGTCCGCCGGTTGCCACGCGCGAGCAGCGGGCGGGACCGGGCGGGTCCGGGCTCCGGCACCGCGGATCGGCTACGGCACCGTGCCACCTAGCCCCTAAACACGGGCGCGAGCGGGTCCGAGGCCATCGAGCGCGCCCCCGCCGCCCGGGCGGTCGGCCGCCCTTCCGTCCAGCCGCTGCCGCCGCACCCGCCCTTTCGTGCTGCCCGGCCAGGCCCGGCCGGTCTCGGTCGGCGGAGATGACCGCGGGTCGCGACGGGCCCATCGGACATGTCCCGCATCCGCCGATCCGTTTCCGGCGATGCGCGGTCATCCGCCTTGCGAACGTCGCCGCGCCGCTCGCGTCAGTGCGCCGCACCCGTCCGGCGGGCGTCGTCGTCGGCCCCTGGGCCGAGCCGCGCCGGTCGTCCCGGATGGTTCCCCGCCGGCCGACCGGGCGGGTGCTCCTGCGTGTCGCGGCCCCCGTCAGCGGTGGTGGCCGGTCGCGTGATGGCGGGCGAGGAGATCGGCGCCGAACAGGTCGACCGGGTCGATGAACACGGTGTGGACGTGGTTCGCGCCGTCCTGGGTGTTGTCGTACTCGAGGAGGGTACGCGCCCCGTGGATCCGGAAATAGTGGGGCGCGCCGCGGGCGAGGCTGCCGGCCCAGGCGAAGTGTAGAGAGCCGTCCTCCCTGAGGCGCTCGAGCGCCTCGCGGGCGAGGGGCTCCTCCAGGCAGGCGGCGAAGCGGGCCGCGATGTCCCGCGCGCGCGTCGCTTCGCCCTCGCCCATGGCGGCGAGCGGCACCCCCTCGTGGCGGCGCACCATCTCTTCCCGGCCCGGACCCGCCACGATGTCGCCGAGGGAGCGGTCGGCGATGAGGGCCGTCGCGCGCACCTCCCCCTCGAGGGCGTTCACGAGGGAGAAGGCCATGTCCTCTTCCTCCGCGAGGGGGCGAAAGCCGGCATGGTCGTGGCCCTGCGGCACGCGCGCCGGGTTGGCGCCGAAGAAGGTGGGCGTCGCGGCGACGCCCGCGCCGGGGGCGACCGTCACCGTCACAGACAGGTGGTGGCCCTCGAAGCGGAACGTCCAGGGTGCGCCGCCCGAGGGATCGCCCATAACGAGGAGGGCGTAGTTGCCCGGGTCGCGCAGGGCGCGGCGATCGGTGATCTCGCCGAGGATGCCCTCGAGCACCAGGATGTCGGCGGCGCGGCGCCGGCCGGCGGGGCTGAGGACCGTCGCGAGGAGCTCCCACAGGAGGCCCTCGGCCGTCCCGTCCATGCGGCCGACGGGAAGCCCCGGCCGCTCCCGCGGGACGTAGTGCCAGTCCCGGAGCCGTCCGGGCTCGAAGGGAGCGGTGGCGGCGGCGCGGGCCTCGTCCGGAAGGGCCGCGAGGAGCCGGGTCGCCGTGCGCCCGGCGGCGTCCGCCGTTTTCGCCGTCCCGCTGGTGGTGGCCATCGCCTGTCCTCCTGCGAAGCCGGAACGGGGGCCGCCACGCGGGGTTCCGGCGCGGCGCCATGATAGCCGGCCGGCGCGGCGAGGGAAGGCGGGCAGGCGGCCGCCCGCCGGTCAGCGCGCCGACAGCGCCTCCACGACCATCCCTTCCGTCAGGATCTGGGGAAGGACGGTCGGCGCCCCGCCGCCCGCCGGATAGACCGCGTAGAGCGGCACCCCCGCCCGGCCGAAGTCGGCGAGGAGGCGCGTGATGTCCTCGTCCCGTCGCGTCCAGTCGCCCACCATGTAGACGTAGTCGCCCGCCGCGAGCGCCTCGCGAAAGCCATCGCCCGCGAGCGCCACCTGCTCGTTCACCTTGCAGCTGATGCACCAGGCGGCCGTGACGTTCAGGAAGACGGCCCGGCCCTCCGCCCTGAGGGCGGCGAGGCGGGCGGGCGAGTAGGGCTCCGCCATGACGCCGGCCTGCCCGGCGGGCCGCGTTGCGGCCGTGGCGGAGCCGGCGGTGGTGCCAAGCGCGAGCGGCACCAGCATGACGATCGCCGCGAGCCCCCCCGCCGCCGCGCCCGCGAGCGCCGTCCGACGCCCCCGCCCCGCCGCGCCGTGCTGGGCGAGGCCGAGGAGCCAGCCGCCGAAGGCGAGCCCCACGAAGCCCACGAGGGTGAGGAGGATGGCGTCCGCCCCCGCCTGCTGGGCGAGAACCCACACGAGCCAGGCCGCGGCGAGGTACATGGGGAAAGCGAGGGCCTGGCGCAGCCGCACCATCCACGCCCCCGGACGCGGCATGAGCCGCGCGAGCCCCGGCACCAGCGACAGGAGGAGGAAGGGGAGGGCAAGGCCCAGCCCGAGTGCCAGGAACACGACGAGGGTCGTCCCGGTGCCGGCCGTGAGGGCGAAGCCGATGGCGAGCGCCATGAACGGGGCGGTGCAGGGCGTCGCCACCACGGCGGCGAGGAGGCCGGTGAGGAAGGCGCCCGCGCGCCCGCTCCCCCGGTCGAGGTTGCCCGCCCGCGTGAGGCTCGCCCCCACCTCGAACAGGCCGGAGAGGTTGAGGCCGACGGCGAAGATCACGTAGGCGAGGACGGCCACCACCAGCGGGTCCTGGAGCTGGAAGCCCCAGCCGACCTCCGCCCCCGCCGCCTTCACCGCGATCAGCGCCGCCGCGAGAACCATGAAGCAGGCGAGGATCCCGGCCGTGTAGAGGAGCCCGTGCGCCGCCCGCTCGGCCGCCGGCGCGTCCGCCTTGTCCACGAGCCCCACTGCCTTGAGGGCGAGGACCGGGAACACGCACGGCATCAGGTTGAGGACGAGCCCGCCCAGGAGGGCGAACAGGGCCGCGTGGAGGACGCCGGAGAAGGCGGCTGCGGGCACCGTCGCCCCGGTCGGGACGGCCGGCCCCGCGGCGGGGCCCGCGGGCGCGGCGGGAGGCGCCGCCGCGGCGGCGAGCGCCTCGGGCGAGCGCGCGTCCTCCACCCGCGCCGCGAGGGCGTGGTGGGTGACGGTGCCGGTGGCGTCGGTGAGGGCGAGGACGCCGCGAAGCGGGTCGGGCGGCATGGCGCGGCCGCGCGGGATGTCGAGGACGAGCCCGTCCGCGTCCCTCGAGAGCGCCTGGGGCGCCGCGTGGTCGATGAGGCCGGTCTTCCGCGGGAAGAAGTAGGCGTCGGAGACGGGCCCGGGCGTGGCGACGGCGAGGGCGATGCGCTCATCGCCCACCGTGGCCGTGGCGGAAAGCGCCGTCCGTCGGGGGAGGGCCCGCTCGGCCTGCACGAAGGTGAAGGCCGACAGCGAATCGGGAACGCTCGCCTCGCCCGTCGGAACCACGAAGGAGGCCGAGCCGCTTTCCGGAATGCAGATCTTCTCGCATACGAGCCAGTCGATCGACAGATCCACCGGCAGCGGCCGCCCCGCCGTCCAGTCCTGCGGCACCGTGAGGGAGGTGAGGACCGTCACCTCCTCCGCGAAGCCGTAGTTCATGAGGGGTGGGTAGGGGATGCGCTCGGGCGCGGGCCAGCGCAGGGGACCGGCCGAGGCCCCCTCCGGCAGCGTCCAGTCGAGGCGCATGGCATCGCCCGAATCGCCCGGGTTGATCCAGTAGGTGTGCCAGCCCTCCGCGATGGTCTGGCGGATCGCCACGTCCACCGTGTCGCCCGGCGCCACCTCGGCGGCGCGCAGGACGATCTCGGCCCGGATGTGGTCGGTCTCGACGACGGCGGCGGGGGAGGCGGCGGCACCGGTCCCGCCCGCCGCGAGGCCCGCGAGGGCGCCCGCGAGGAGCCCCGCGATCGCGCGAGGCCCGTTCCCCGTCTTCCGCCGTCCGTTCCGTGTCGTCCGCATCGTCCGCCTTCGTCTGCCCCGTGGTCTCGCCACGGGTGTAGGGCCTTCGCGGCCCGATTGGGAGATGCATGACACATAGGTGCTCCTCACGATCGCGCGACGGGACGGGGAGGCGCACGCCCGGCGGGGCGCGGGGCGACGATGACCGGGCGGTCGCGGCCCCCGGGGCGGCGGACCGGGGGCGCCCGGCAGCGCCCGCCGCCGCAGCGGCTTCCGTCCGCCGCGCCGCCTCCTCCGGGGAGCGGCGCGGGCGGTTCCTAGCAGCCTTCGAGCTGGCGCAGGCGGCGCCGCGTCGCCGCCGCGCGGGCGAGGATGCGGTTGCGGGCGGCGCGCGGGTGGCGGCCCGCCTCGTGGATGTCCATCCGGGACAGGCCGATGTCGGCGAGCTGCCGGTCTTCCATCCGCTCGAGGAGCGCGAGGGTCGGGTCCCCGACCACGAGGTCGAGGACGGCGTCCGTAAGGCGGGCGAGCGCCGTGCGCACCGCGAGGGAAAGGACGACGCCGGGTCGCCGCCGGGCGTAATGGCCGATGTTGCCGTGCATGGGTCTTGATCCTCGTCTGGGGCCGATGGCCGGTCAGGCCGTGCCGTCGGCCGGGGCCGGAACGGACGGGACACGGAAGGCGGGCCGGGCGCGACCCGATTCCGCCCCCGCGGAGGGGCCGGCCGGCGGCACCGCCCGCGGGCGGGCGAAGGGAATGCGCCGCATGAACGGGTCCTGCGGCACCGCCTCCGCACCGGCGAGGCGCGTGCCCGCCGTCCGGGCGCCGAACAGCGAAAGAAGCCGCCCCGCACCCGCCCTCAGCCGCCAGACCGCCTCGGCCGTCTCCTCGATGGTGTCGCTCACCTTCAGTCGCATCGGGTCTCTCCATCCGTTCATGCCAACCGATCGTGAGAGCGAATGTGTCGCGCCGTGATGGATTGCACAAACGAATGTTTTGCGCGATATCCATGGAGGATTTCGATGGATTATCGGAGAGCGCCATGCGCAGCCTGGATCCGGACCTGTTGCGGACCTTCCTCGCCGTCGCCGAGGCGCCGAGCTTCGCGGAGGCGGGGGAGCGGGTGAACAAGACCCAGTCGACGGTGAGCGTGCAGATGCGCCGCCTCGAGGAGCTCCTGGGCGTCCCCCTCTTCGAGAAGCAGGGCCGGCGCAACGTGCTGACCCAGCGGGGGCGGGAGCTTCTCGACTACGCCGCGCGGATCGTTCGCCTCAACGACGAGGCGGTCGGCCGCTTCGCCACGCCGACCCTTTCGGGCCGCATCCGCATCGGCACGCCCGACGACTACGCCGAGACCTTCCTGCCGGACATCTTCGGCCGCTTCGCCGCGACCCACCCGACGGTGGAGGTCGCCATCGAGTGCCGGCAGAGCGAGGAGCTGGTGGCGCGCGTGGAGGCGGGCGAGCTCGACGTCGCCATCGTCACCATGAACGCGCGCTACCGCGGCGCCCGCATCCTGATGGAGGAGGACCTCGTGTGGGTGACGGGGCCGGACGGGGCGACGGAGCAGCAGCGCCCGCTTCCCGTCGCCGTGTGGCAGCCGGGCTGCGCCTGGCGCACCCTCACCCTTGAGGCCCTCGACGCGGCGCGGATCGACTACCGGATCGCCTACACCGGCACGAGCGGCTCGGCCCTCGCGCTCACGGTGCGGGCCGGCCTTGCCGTGTCGGCGATCCCGCGGCGGTTCGCGCCGGGCGGCCTGAGGCCGGTCCCCCGCGAGGCGGGGCTGCCGCCGATCGGACGGTTCCAGATCGGCCTCCTGCGGGGCAACGGCGGCGACGAGGCGGTGACGGAGGCCTTCCTCGCCCACACCGAAGCCTGCTTCGGCGCCCTTTCGGCCGAGCGCGCCGCCGCGTAAGGAACGATCGCCGACGGCTTCCCGCCGCGCGCCTGCCGACGGGCGCACGCGCGGGGTTCCTTTTTCCGCCGGTCCGGCGATAGTGGAAGGCTTGGTGGACGGTCGGTAGGGGCCAGCCGAAGTCCGCCGGTTCGTAACGTGGCGCGCTGATGGCGAAGACGAGTTCCCATATCGACGAAGCGGACCTGCCGGCCCTCGTCGAAGCGATTTATCGCAGCGCCGAGATCGGCCTGTGCGTGACCGATTCCGACGGATGTTTCGTGCAGGTGAACGAGGCGTACCTGACAATCTACGGTTACGCTGAGGACGAGCTGCTCGGCCGCGACTTCGCCGACCTCGTGATCCCGCCGGAGGGGCGCGCGGCGGCACGGGCGCTTCACCGGGCCTTCGTGGAGGGCCGGACGGACGAATCGGGCGGGACCTGGAACACGGTCCGGCGGGATGGCACGCCCATGCGCATCCACGCGACGGCGACCCGCCTCGTCGGGGCGGACGGGTCGGTCTACACGGTCACGACCGTCGCCGACCTCACCGAGCGGGAGCGGGAGCGGGCGGCGCTCGCCGCGGAGAGCTGCCGCCGCCGCCGGACCGACCGGGAGGCGCGCCTTTCGGCCGAGCGGCTGCGCCTCGCGCGGGAGGCGGCGGGCGTGGCAAGCTTCGACTACGAGATCGCGACCGGCGAGATCGCCTTCGACGACGCCTTCCGCGCCCTTCACGACCTGCCGGACGGGGGCGAGGCGATCGACTACGCCGACTGGGAGCGGCGAATCCTGCCGGAGGACGTGCCGGAGGTGCGCGCCCGCCTCGCCCGCGCGCTCGAGAGGGGCAACGAGCTGCGCCTGCGCTACCGCGTCCGCCGCGGTGGCGGGGAGGTCCGCGTGATCCAGGCGGCCGCCGCCGTCACCGACCGGAACGCGGCCGGGCCCGCGCGCCTTACCGGCATCGCCCTCGACGTGACGGAGGAGGAGCGGGCGCGGGAGGCCCTCGAGGCGCTCGCCTACCGGGACGCGGTGACCGGCCTTCCGAACCGCAGCGCCGCCTTCCGCCGCCTCGAGGCGCTCGCGTCCAAGCCGGCCGGCCGGCGGGGGGCGCGCATCGTCCTCAAGGTCGGCCTGCGCCGCCTCAAGGACCTCAACGTCCGCTCCGGCGCCGTCGTGGGCGATGCCGTTCTCGTCGAGGTCGGCCGCCGCCTCGCGGCGACGCCGGGCGCCTTCGTGGCCCGCATGGGAGGCGACCGGTTCGCCCTCATGGCGCCGGTCTCGGGCCGGGCGGAGGGGGAGCGCCTCGCCGCGGCCATCGCGGAGACCGTGAACAGGCCGTTCGAGGTGTATGGCCTGTCGCTCCCGGTGAGGGTGGACTGCGGCTACGTGGTCCTGAAGCCGGACGCGGACCGGGCGGCGGTCCTGTCCGCGTTCGACGCGGCCCTGCTCGCCCTCAACGCGGCCCGCAGCGGCCCGCGCGGGCGCCCGGTGCGCTACCTGTCGGCGATGGGCGTGATGGCCGCGCGCCAGCGCCTCCTGTCGGACCGGCTGCCGGGCGCCATCGAGCGAGGGGAGATCCACGTCGCCTTCCAGCCCCAGGTGGAAATCGCGACCGGCCGCATCGTGGGCCTCGAGGCGCTCGCCCGGTGGGACCTGCCCGACTTCGGGATCGTGGCGCCCGACATCTTCATCCCGATCGCCGAGCGGGACGGCACCATCCTCGAGCTCGGCGACCGCGTGGCGGCGGACGTCGCCGCCGCCGTCCGCGGATGGGGAGAAGCGGCGGGAGAGGACCTGCGCGTCGCCTTCAACGTCTCCCCGGTGCAGATCCACGACGAGCGCTTTCCCGCCTTCGTGGAGCGTCTCGGCGCCCTGTTCGCGCCGCTGCCGGTGCCCGTCGACCTCGAGATCACCGAATCGGCCCACCTGTCGCCGACGGGCGAGCACCGGGCGCGGCTCGAGGCGCTGCGCCGCCACGGCATCGGGATCGCCATCGACGATTTCGGGACCGGCTACTCGTCCCTGTCCTACCTCGAGGAGTTCCCGGTCGACGTCATCAAGATCGACCGGTCGTTCGTGGCGCGGCTGGGGGAGAGCGCCTTCGCGCGGAAGATCGTCGCCTCCGTGGTGGAGATGGCCGCGACCCTCGGCGCCCGCGTGGTCGCGGAAGGGATCGAGACCGACGCCCAGGCCAAGGCCGTGATGGCCTGCGGCTGCCGCTTCGGCCAGGGCTTCTTCTTCGAGCGGGCGGTCTCGGCCGAGCGCGTCGCCGGGATGCTGGCCGCCGGGCGGCTCGTCGCCGCCGGCGGCTGAGGTGGCCGCGCCCGCCCCGTCAGACGCGGCGCTCCACCATCATCTGCTTGATCTCGGCGATCGCCTTCGCCGGGTTCAGCCCCTTCGGGCAGGCGTTGGCGCAGTTCATGATCGTGTGGCAGCGATAGAGTCGGAACGGGTCCTCGAGGTTGTCGAGCCGCTCGCCCGTCGCCTCGTCGCGGCTGTCCACGAGCCAGCGGTGGGCCTGCAGGAGCGCGGCCGGGCCGAGGTAGCGGTCGCCGTTCCACCAGTAGCTGGGGCAGGAGGTGGAGCAGCACGCACACAGGATGCACTCGTAGAGGCCGTCGAGCTTCGAGCGGTCCTCGGGCGACTGGCGCCACTCCTTCTGCGGGGTGGGGGTGTCGGTCTTCAGCCACGGCTCGATGGAGCGCAGCTGGGCGTAGAACTTGGAAAGGTCCGGGACGAGGTCCTTGACGATCTCCATGTGGGGGAGCGGGTACAGCGTCACCGGGCCCTTCACCTCGTCCATGCCCGACGTGCAGGCGAGGTGGTTGATCCCGTTGATGTTCATGGCGCAGGAGCCGCAGATCCCCTCGCGGCACGAGCGGCGGAAGGTCAACGTCGGGTCGACCTTGTTCTTGATCCAGATGAGGCCGTCCAGGATCATCGGGCCGCAATCGTCCGTATCGACGAAATAGGTGTCGACCCGCGGGTTCTCGCCGTCGTCCGGGTTCCAGCGGTACACGCGGAACTCGCGAAGCTTGCTCGCCCCGGCGGGCTTGTCCCAGGTCTTGCCCTTGCGGACCTGCGAGTTCTTCGGAAGGGTCAGCTGAACCATCGCGTCGTGTCCCGTCGTCTCGGATTGCCCCGCCGCTCGCGGACGGCGACCGGCGGTCGCCCTACCGGCGGCGGAGCATGGTGTTCTCGGCCGTATTCCCGACGGGCATATAGCCCAGATCCTCGAGCGTCGACAGGCAGTCAGTTTGCCACGCGCCGCGGTGGGCGTGTTCCACCACGAGGGCGTGCGGCCAGGCGCTTTCCGGGGCCGTCTCGAAGAAGGGCAGGAGCGCCCGGTCCTCGACGCCCTCCACGTCCGCCTTGAGGACTCCGACCCGCGCGATGCCTTGGGCGGCGAGGATGCGCGCGAGCGGGCTGACCGCGACGTCCGCCGTGCGCTCGCCGGCGACCGGGGCGAGAAGGGTGCTCGCCCCCGCGTTCCGCCCCCCGAGGTGGAGGCGGGCGCGCCCCTCCGCCGGTCCGACGGCGCGGTCCGACACGGCGATGGCGCCGGAGAGGCCGTTGAGCGCGGCGTTGACGCGGAGCCGCGTGCGCAGCGCCGGATGGGGCTCGACGGCGAGGGCGGTGACGCCGGGCGGCCCGCGCAGGACGGCGGCGAGGGTGTGGGCGCCGATGTTGGCGCCGACGTCCACGAAGACGTCCCCCGGCGCGAGGCTGCCCACGAGGAAGGCGAGCTCGGCCGGCTCGTCGAGACGCCGCTTCGCCCACAGGTCGAAGTCCACCTTGTTGTCGGCGGGAAACGCGCGGAAGCGGATGCCCTCCACGTGGAGATCGACGGGGCCGCGGGGCGCGAGGGCACGCAGCCGCCGGCGGGCGGCCGCCCGCAGGGGACGCGGCAACCGCCGGTCCGACAGCACCCGGGCGAGGAGGCGCGGGCCGACGGGCTCCCGGCAGGCGCCGAAGGGCGCGGCGACCGGGTCCTCGGCGACCGGCGGGTCGATGGTGTCGTGCGTGGCCATGGTTCGCGCTACCACGGGCGAGCCGCGGCGGCCACGACCGTTTCGGCGCCGCCCGGCTGGCGATGGACGGGCCGCAGCGGCCGGCCGGCGGCGGATCTCAGCGTCCCGTCGCGTCGTCGGCGGCGGTCGCCGCGTCCGCGGCCGGGCCCACCGGCAGCCCGGCCGTCTCGGACAGGAAGGCGAGCACCGCCTCCCGCCCCGCGTCCACCGGCAGGATGTGCCCCTCCCCCTCGAGGCGGACGAAAAGGCTCGGCTCCCCCGCCAGCGCGTGCAGCCGCTCGCCGAAGCGGATGGGCACGATCCGGTCCGCGCTTCCGTGCACGATGGCGACGGGGGCCGTGACGCGGCCGATTCGCTCGTCGGAGCGGAACTGGTCCAGCATCAGCGGCCCGACCGGCAGGAACGGGTAGACGCTCCGCGCGATGTCGGCGGCCGAGGTGAACGGCGCGTAGAGGACCACCGCCCCGACCGGCCGCTCGGCCGCGAGCGCCACCGCGACCCCGCTCCCGATGGAGTAGCCGACGGCGACGATCCGCTCGGGCGCGACGCCCTTGCCGGTCACGAAGGCATGGGCGGCGAGGGCGTCGGCGATGAAGGCCGCCTCGCTCGCCCGGCCCTCGCTGCCCGGGTAGCCGCGGTAGGAGACGGCGGCGAGGCCGAAGCCGTCGGCGGCGAACTGCTCGATCCGCTCGGCGAGGTTCCACAGGGTCTCGCCGTTGCCGTGGAAATAGATGGCGACGGGCGCCTCGTCGGTCGGCGGCGGCAGCCACCAGACCATGAACGCGGCGCCGTCGTCGGTCGGCAGGCGGTGGACCGAGACGCCCTCGAGGCCGACCGCCCCGGGCGCGAGATACTGGCGCGGCGCCGGGTACTGGATGGTGCGCTGGGCGAGGAAGAAGGCGGCGACGAGGAGTGCGTAGAGGAGGACCGCGACGAGAAGAACGGTCACCACGAGCTGTGCCAAGGTCCCCCCAAACGTGGCGATCGGCGTGCACCGCCGGTCCCGCGCCGGCGACGCAGGCCCGGGTAGCGCGGCCCGTCCGGCCTGTCCAGCCGCGATGGACGCCGGCCTTGCGAGCGCCGCGCGGCGGACCTGCGGGCGGCGACCCGTCGCGGCGCCCGAGGCTGCCGCGGGCCGTCCGCGAAGGCAGCGGCGGATGGGGCGGGCCTGCCGCGCCGCAGGCCGGCCGCGGCCCCGCTGCCCGGGAAGGCCGGCGTGCCGATGCTTCGTGGCGAGCCTGGCGCGGGGGGCGTCGTGGCAGGGCGTCCCCGGCAACCGGGGCTTCGAGGCGGCGGCCCGGGCGGGGGGGATTGCGGCGCGGCGGCGCGCCATCCCGCCGCCCGTGACGCGCGGGCCGGGCTAGACGACGCCCGCGCGCCGCAGGGCCTCGATCTCCTCCGGCGAGCGGCCGATCTCGGCGAGGATCGCGTCGGTGTCGGCGCCGAGCTCGGGCGCGGCGGTGCGCACCGAGCCTGGCGTGCGGGACAGGTTCACCGGCTGGTTCGTGAGGCGGATCGCGCCGAGACGCGGGTGCGTCACCTCCGAGGCGAGGCCGAGGTGCTCCGCCTGGGGGTCGGAGAAGACCTCGGCGATGTCGTAGACCGGGCCGGCCGGGATGCCCGCGGCGTTGAGCCGCTCCACCCAGGCCTCAGTCGTCCCGGTCTCCAGCACCGCCTGGATCGCGGCGTTCATCTCCCGCCGGTTCTGCGAGCGGGCCTCGCCGGTGGAAAAGCGCGGGTCCTCGCACCACTCCGGGTGGCCGAGCGCGTCGGCGAAGCGGGCGAACATCGCCTTGCCGGTCACCGACAGGTTGAGCGCGCCGTCGGTGGTGCGGAACAGGCCGGTCGGGATCGTGGTCGGGTGGTCGTTGCCGGCCTGGGGCGGCACCTTTCCGTCCATCAGCCAGCGCGTCGCCTGGAAGTCGAGCATGTAGACGCCCGCCTGGAAGAGGGAGGTGTCCACGTACTGACCCTCGCCCGACCGCTCCCGCTCGAGGAGCGCGGCGAGGATGCCCGAGGCGCAGAAGATGCCGGCGGTGAGGTCGCAGATCGGGATGCCGTAGCGCACCGGCCCCTGGCCCGGCAGACCGGTGACCGACATGTGACCCGTCATCCCCTGGGCGACCTGGTCGAAGCCGGGCCGGTCCGCGTACGGGCCCGACTGGCCGAACCCCGACACGCTGCCGTAGACGATGCGCGGGTTGACCGCCGCCACGTCCTCGTAGGCGATGCCGAGGCGGCGCTTCACGTCGGGGCGGAAATTCTCGATCACGACGTCCGCCGTCCGGGCCAGCTCCAGGAACAGCGACCGTCCCTCGGGCATCTTGAGGTTGATCGTCACCGAGCGGCGGTTGCGCTGCAGGTTCTGGAAGTCGGAGTTGTCGCGCCCGCCCGACAGGTCGTTGGCATCGCCCGCCGAGGGCGGCATCTCCACCTTGACGACGTCCGCCCCCCAGTCGGCGAGGAGGCGGCCGGCCGTCGGCCCGGCGCGCACGCGGGTGAGGTCGAGCACGCGGAAGTGGGCGAGCGGGCCGGTCATTCGCGGATCTCCTGTCGCGGCACGGGATTCGGGAGCGTGGAGGATACGGCGCTTTGCCCGCGCGCGACAGACCAGCACCCGGCGATTGCAGCTATCCGCCGCGGATCGAACGCGCCGAGGCCACCCCGGCGCCCGCCTCGACCCGACCGGCCGGGCATAGCTGCCAAAACCTTGGGCGTGCCGCACGGGGAGGCTTTCGGCCGCCGTTTGCGGCGTGCATAAGAGGCGTGCCAGAGTGGCACGGCCGGCGACGGGCCGGCGCCTGCCCGGCGCCCGTCGCCACCAACGAACCCCCGCTCACGGGGTCATCCAGAGGGACATCTTCATGACGATCAGGAACCTGCGCGCGCTCGCCCTTGCCGGAAGCCTCGCCGGGGCGACGGCCCTCGGCGCCGGCACCGCGGGCGCGACCGAGACCTGGCGGCTCACCCAGTTCGCGGGCGAGACCTCGGCCTTCTACACCCTCACGACCCTCCCGTTCGTGGAGAAGGTCGCCGAACTCACCGACGGCGAACTGGTGATCGAGCCCTTCCCCGCGGGCGTCATCGCCCCGCCGTTCGAGGCCTACGCCGCCGTGCGCGACGGCCTGGCCGACGCCGGGCACCTGACGCCCCTTTACGTCGTCAACGAGGACCCGGCCAACTCCTTCTACGGCGGCCATCCCGGCGGCATGTCGCCCGAGATGATGATGGGCTGGCTCTACAACGGCGGCGGCAAGGAGCTCCTCGCCGAGATGCGGCGCGACCAGTGGGGGATGCACTCCATCCCGCTGTCCATCGGTCCGGGGGAGGTGTGGCATTCCCACATCCCGGTCCAGTCCGTCGAAGACCTGAAGGGTGCCAAGTTCCGCACCGCGGGTGCCTTCGCCGAGGTGCTCTCGGAGTACTTCGACGCCGCGCCGACCGTCGTCCCGGGGTCCGAGGTCTACACCCTCCTCGAGCGCAAGGGCATCGACATCGCCGACTGGTCGTCCCCGTCAGAGAACATGAAGGCCGGCCTCCACAACGCCGCGCCTTACATCGTCATGCCTGGCGCCCAGACCAACGCCTTCATGTTCGAGCTGTTGGTTCCGGCCGAGACGTGGGACGCCCTGTCCGACGAGATGAAGCAGAAGGTCGAGGCGGCCGCCAAGCTCTCCACCATGGAGACGCTGCTCACCTGGACCACCAACGACCTTGAGGCGATGGCCGCGCTCGAGGAGGCCGGCGCCCAGTTCGTCGAGCTGCCGACCGAGGTGCGCGATGCCATCCGCGAGGCCGGCCGCGACTGGGCCTACAAGAAGGCCGAGGAGCAGGACGAGGCGGGCAACCCCTGGATGCGCCGCATCGCCGACAGCTACTACGACTACTACGACAAGTGGATGGAGCACGGCGACTACCGTCAGATCGACTGACGCCGCCAGGCGGCGGCGCCCCGCGCGCCGCCGCTTTCCTTCCCTGCCGTGAAGCGGCCGGCCGTCCCGGGAGGGGGGGCCGGCGCCTTTCGCCTCGCCTCGTCCGGGCTTCAGCCGAACGCCGGCGCGAGCCGCGGGCACGGTCCGTGCATGGCGGGCCCGAGGCGGCGCCCCGGCGCCCGGGCGACAGGCGCCGCCCGGGCCGCGTCCCGGGGCCCGGCGCGATGGAGACGAGACGATGGCAACCGCAATCCGCCTCATCGACCGCATCGCGGCCGTGCTCTCCCACGCGTCGCTGATCGTGGCGGGCGGGGCCATTCTCCTCATGATCGCCGTCACCCTCTACGAGGTGGGGGCGCGCTACCTGTTCAACGCGCCGACCCTGTTCGCCTTCGACCTCGCCTGGATGCTCAACGGCGCCGCCTTCACGCTGGCCGCCGCCTACACCCTGCGCATCCACCAGCACGTCGCCATCGACGTCTTCTCCAAGGCGTTGCCGGAAAGGGTGCGCCACGGCGTCTACGCCGGCGTTCTCCTCCTCCTGTTCCTGCCCGCCGTCCTGATCCTCGCCGACGCGGCCTGGGACCAGACCGTGCGAGCCTACGTGCGCGGGGAGATCGAGCGGGTGAGCCCGTGGAAGCCGCTCATCTGGCCGTTCCGCGCCGCCCTCGCCGTCGCCCTGTCGTGCCTGGCGGTCGAGACCCTCGCCCAGGGCCTGAAGGCCGCCGTCGCCGCCTTCGGCTCCCCCGACCCGTCCCGATCCCCGATCACGCGTGATGCCGACCATGGCTGAGGTGCCGCTCGCGGCGTGGATGTTCCCCGCGCTGTTCCTTCTCATCTTCCTCGGCATCCCGGTCAGCTTCAGCCTGATCGTCGTGTCGGTCGCCTTCGCGATCCCCGTCGTCGGCGACCTCACGGGCCTGCAGCTGTTCCGCTTCCTGGGCTCCGTCGCGTCCAACTACGCCCTCGCCGCCGTGCCCTTGTTCATCTTCATGGGCGCGATGCTGGAGCGCTCGGGCATGGCCGCGCGCCTGTTCGTCCTCATGAAGCGCTGGTTCGGCTGGATGCCGGGGGGCATGGCGATCGCCACCATCGCCATGTGCACGATCTTCGCCGCGGGCACGGGCATCGTCGGCGCGGTGGAGGTGATGGTGGGCCTCCTCGCCATCCCCTCCATGATGAAGGAGCGCTACGGGCGGGCCATGATCTCCGGCACGATCTGCGCGGGCGGCTCCCTCGGGACCATGATCCCGCCGTCGATCGTCGTCATCATCTACGCCTCCGTCGCCAACCTGTCGGTGGGCGACCTGTTCGCGGGCGTGCTCCTGCCCGGCCTCGTCATGGTGGGCCTGTTCCTCGGCTACGCCCTCGCCTGGGGCGTCCTGTCGGGCCACCACCGGGAGGCGAAGGCGATCGTGGCCGAGGCACGCGCGGCCGCGACGGACGGGGAGGGGGAGCCACGGCCGAGCGCCTTCGCCCTCCTGCCGCCCCTCATCCTCGTCGTCTCGGTGGTCGGGTCCATCATGGCGGGGATCGCCGCCGTGACCGAGGCGGCGGCGGTCGGCGCCGTCGGGGCGATCATCCTCAACCTCCTCTACCGCGACTTCACGATCCCCAACTTCCTCGACGCCACGAAGAAGACGGTGACGCTCACCTCGATGATCCTTCTCATCGTGGTCGGGGGGACGCTGTTCACCAGCGTCTTCCGCCTCACCGGCGGGCCGCAGCTGGTCGACGTCCTCGTCGGCGGGCTCGATCTGTCGACGATCGAGCTCGTCCTCGTCTTCCTCGCCATCGTGTTCGTGCTGGGGGCGCTGCTCGACTGGGTGTCGGTGGTGCTGATCGCGATCCCCGTCTTCCTGCCGTTCCTGCCGGCCGCCGGGATCGACCCGATCTGGTTCGCCGTCCTGGTGATCGTGGTGATCCAGACCTCCTACCTGACCCCGCCGATGGCACCGTCGATCTTCTACCTCAGGGGCATCGCGCCGCCCGAGTTCACCTACCGGGACATGTATCTCGGCGTCCTGCCGTTCGTCCTGTGCCAGCTCGCCGTCCTCGCCCTCGTGCTCCTGTTCCCGGGGCTCGCGACGGCCCTGCCGGACTATTTCAACAGCCTGCGCTAGGGTCTTGCCCCGAGCGCCAACAAGAAGGATCGCAAGGCCATGACCGAGGAGACCGGCCGCAGCACCCAGGCCGTCCTGTCCATGCGGGGAGGCGGCTACTATTCCGAGCGCACCGTGGGCGCCAAGCGCGTCATCGACTGGGCGCTGCCCCTCGTGAAGGAGGGCCTGCCGGCCCGGCCGGGGGCGGACGGCGTCCTGCGCGTCGCCGACTACGGGGCGGCCGACGGGGGCACCAGCCGCGAGATGTGGGACGCGGTCTTCTCTCGCCTGCGCGAGGCTGGGGACGGGCGGGAGATCGTCATCACCTACACCGACCTTCCCTCCAACGATTTCTCGACCCTCTTCCGCACCATGCAGGGCCTCCAGGGCGACCCGGCCCTCGCCTACCAGGCGAAGCTCCCCGGCATCTTCGTCCATGGCTGCGGCACCGGCTTCCACCGCCAGCTCTTCCCGACGGGGACGCTCGACCTCGGCTTCTCGGCGACGGCCATGCACTACGTCTCCGAGAAGCCCTGCGAGATCACCACCCACGTCCACGCCGTCGGCGCGGAAGGGGAGGAGGCGGCCCTGTTCGCTGAGCGGGCGCGCAAGGACTGGGAGACGATCCTCCTCGCCCGGGCGCGCGAGTTGAAGCCGGGCGGGCGCCTCGTCGTCCTCAATTTCGGCATCGACGAGGCGGGGCGCTACCTCGGCAACACCGGCGGGCGCCACATGTTCGACACCTTCGACATGCTGTGGCGCCGCCTCGCCGAGGCCGGCCGGATCACGCCGGCCGAGTACGAGAAGGCGACCTTCGCCCAGTACTACCGGACCATGGAGGAGTTCACGGCCCCGCTGACCGACCCCGATTCGCCGGTGCGCGCGGCCGGCCTTGGCCTCCTGGAGGCGAAGAGCCTCCACACCCGCTGCCCGTTCGAGGAGGCCTTCGCCGCCTCGGGCGGGACGATGTCGCCCCGCGCCTTCGCCGAGAGCCTGATCCCGACGATGCGCTCCTGGTCCGAGACGGTGTTCCTGACGGCGCTCGACGGGCGCCCGCCGGCCGAGGCGGCCGCCATCGTCGACGACTTCTACAAGTCCTACGAGGACCTGGTGGCCGAGGACCCGGAAGGTCACGCCATGGATTACATTCACATCGTCATGGTCATGGAGAAGGCCTGACCGTCGCATCCGGGCAACGTCCGGACCTTCGCGGGCCGCCGGTCCCGCCGCCGCCGCCCCGGCGCCTTTGATGGCGGCCGGGCGAGTCGCTATTGTCCGTCGGAACGCGCGGGGCGTCGGCGCCGCCCGCCCCGCTTCCGCCACGACGGCTCAGCCGAGGTCGACAATGCACGAACTGGTTCCGGCGAGCGCGGGTGCGGCGCGGACGGCCATCGTCCTCCTCGCCGCCGCCGCCGCCCTCGCAGGCTGCACGAGCGGGACGCGCTTCCAGGCCTCGCCGCTCCCCGCCACGCCCGCCACCCCCGTCCAGCAGACGACGCTCGCGCCCGTGGAGCCGCCGCCGACGAACGAGGAGCCGCTCGACGCCGAGCCCGCCGCCGAGGAGACCGAGGTCGCCGCCCTGCCGCCGGAGGAGACGGCGCTCGAGGTCTCGCGCAACGACCTCGTCGGCGGCTGGGCCCTGTCCTCGGGCGGGGAGACGTGCCAGCTCTTCATGTCGCTCACCCAGTGGACCGGCGGCTATCGCGCCTCCACCCGCGGCTGCACCGGCGAGGCGCTGTCGTCCATCTCCGCCTGGGACCTCACGGGCAAGACGGTGACGCTGAAGGGCGGGGAGGGACAGACCGTCGCCACCCTCCTCGCGACCGGCCAGCAGACCTTCTCCGGCTCGAGCGCCGCCGGGCGGGCGGTAACCGTCAGCCGATGAGCCGCACGCGCGGCAGGGCGAGGCGAGGCGCCCGGGCGGGCGGGGGAGGGGGCGAAGCGGCGCGGGCGACAGAGGGCCCGCGGAAGGAGAGGGGATGCCGATGCCGACGCTGCCGATGCTTTCCGACGAGGAGTTGAGCCCACGCGCCGCCGCGGTGTTCAACGACATCCGCGCGACCCGCGGCACCGAGTACGTCAACAACTTCTGGCGTGTGCTCGCCAACGATCCCGGGCTCCTCGAGCGCACCTGGTCGAGCCTGAAGGGGACGATGGCGCCAGGCGCCCTCGACCCGATCACCAAGGAGCTCCTCTACATCGCCGTGTCGACGGCGAACGGCTGCGAGTACTGCATCCGCTCCCACACGGCCGCGGCCCGCGCCCACGGCATCTCCGACGCGATCCTCGCCGAGCTGTTCGCCGTCGTCGGGATGGCGAGCCAGACGAACCGCCTCGCCACCGGCCTCCAGGTCCCCATCGACGAGGCGTTTCTCGCCGACCGCGGCCCCCGCGAAGAGGAGGAGGGGGAGACCGAGCCCGCCGCCGCGGGCGCCCCGCCCTCGCCCCGCCGGCCGCGCCGCCGCACCGCCAGCGCGCCGGCCCGCCGGACCGTGCGGCGCCGCGGGCGGGGCGAGTGACCGCGGCGCCTTCCGACGTCCGCGACCCCTACAGGATGAAGCGGCTGAGGTCCGCGTTCCGGGCGATGTCGCTCACCGTCTCCTTGACGTAGGCGCCGTCGATCTCGATGCGCTCGCCGCTCCGGTCGGACGCGGTGAAGGAGATCTCGTCGAGGACCCGCTCGATCACCGTCTGCAGGCGGCGGGCGCCGATGTTCTCCACCGTCGCGTTGATGTCGACGGCCACCTGGGCGATCTCGTCGATCGCATCGTCCGTGAAGACGAGCTCCACCCCTTCCGTCTTCATCAGCGCCACGGACTGGCGGATGAGGCTCGCCTCCGTCTCCGTCAGGATGGAGCGGAAGTCCTCCTTGGTGAGGGGGGCGAGCTCGACGCGGATCGGCAGGCGGCCCTGCAGCTCCGGCAGAAGGTCGGAGGGCTTCGACACGTGGAAGGCGCCCGAGGCGATGAACAGGATGTGGTCCGTCTTCACCGGGCCGTGCTTGGTCTGCACGGTGGTGCCCTCCACCAGCGGCAGGAGGTCCCGCTGCACGCCCTCGCGGGAGACGTCGCCGCCCATGCGGTCCGAGCGCACGGTGATCTTGTCGATCTCGTCGAGGAAGACGATGCCGTTGTTCTCCACCGAGCGGAGCGCCTCCTTCGTCAGCTTCTCCTGGTCGAGGAGCTTGTCGGATTCCTCGGCGATCAGGAGCTCGTAGGAATCGCGCACCGTGGTGCGGTGGGTCTTCTTCACCCCGCCGAAGGCCTTGCCGAACAGGTCCGACAGGTTCATGACGCCGATGTTGCCCCCCGGCATCCCCGGCAGGTCGAAGGACGGCATCTGCGGGGCGGCGGTGATCTCGATCTCGATCTCCTTGTCGTCGAGCTCGCCGTCGCGCAGCCGCTTGCGGAAGGCGTCGCGCGTGGCGGGCGAGGCGTTCTTGCCGACGAGGGCCTCCACCACCCGCTCCTCGGCGGCGACGTGGGCGGTGGCACGCACGTCCTTGCGGCGCATCTCGCGCACCTGGGCGAGTCCCGTCTCCACGAGATCCCGCACGATCGATTCCACGTCGCGGCCGACATAGCCCACCTCGGTGAACTTGGTCGCCTCCACCTTGAGGAACGGCGCCTGGGCGAGCTTGGCGAGGCGGCGGGAGATCTCGGTCTTGCCGACGCCGGTGGGCCCGATCATCAGGATGTTCTTCGGCAGCACCTCGTCGCGGATGTCCTCGTCGAGCTGTTGCCGGCGCCAGCGGTTCCTGAGCGCGATCGCGACCGCGCGCTTCGCGTCCTTCTGGCCGATGATGTAGCGGTCGAGCTCGGAGACGATCTCGCGGGGGGAGAAGTTGGTCATCTTGCTTCGCTTTCCGTTGGCCGGTCGCGCGCCATGAGGAGCACCGCGTCGCCCGCGAGGACGCGGACGCCGAGGGCGCGGGAGCCGGACCGTTCGCAGGCCCGGATCGCCCGCGCGTCGGCGGGATCGGGGTCGATCACCACCCGCGGAACGCCGCCCTCGAAGAGCCGCTCCGCCATCGCCCGGACGGGGCCCGCACCGAGGCCCCGGCCGAGGAACGCGGGAGCACCGATGAACGGGTCGATCCCGCGCGTTCCCGCCGGCTGGTCGTGGAGCAGGCCGAACGCCCGCGGGTCCCACGCCTCGACGGAGCCGAAGGGTGCACCCCCGAGCGTCGCGAGGGAACCGGCGACGTGCCCGGCGCCGATGTCGCCGGCGATGGGGGCGAGCTCTTCCTGCGGATCGCCCCGCCCCTCCCGCACGTGCGGCTCGGCGGGCCAGCGCGCGACGGGCGGACGATCCTCCTCCGCCGCCGGGCGCAAGCCGATGGCGGCGGCCGCCCCGACGGTCATTCCGCGTCCAGCGTTTCGACCACCAGCCGGTCGTTGGTGTACACGCAGATCTCGGCCGCGATCCCCATGGCGCGCCGCGCCACCTCCTCGGCGCCGAGGTCGGTGTCCATCAGCGCCCGCGCGGCCGACAGGGCGTAGAGCCCGCCCGAGCCGATGCCCATGACGCCGTCCTCCGGTTCCAAGACGTCGCCGTTGCCGGTGAGCACCAGCGACTGGTTCCGGTCGGCGACGATCATCATCGCCTCGAGGCGGCGCAGGTAGCGGTCGGTCCGCCAGTCCTTGGCGAGCTCGACGGCCGCGCGCAGGAGCTGGTCGGGATACTGCTCGAGCTTGGTCTCGAGCCGCTCGAGCAGGGTGAAGGCGTCGGCGGTGGCGCCCGCGAAGCCGGAGATCACCTTGCCGCCCCCGATCGGGCGCACCTTGCGGGCGCTCGCCTTCATCACAGTCTGGCCGAAGGAGACCTGGCCGTCGCCGGCCACCACCACCTTGCCGCCCTTGCGGACGGTGAGGATCGTGGTGCCGTGGAGGAGGGGAGCGGTGTGGCTGTCGTGGTCTGTCATGGCGTCCTTCGTCCCTGCCGCTTCCATATGGACGCGCGGGCCGCCCTCTCAATGGGGGTGCGCGCGCCAGGCGTCAGACGATCGCCCGGTACGTCCACACACGGGCGGGCGGCAGGTTGGCGAGCACCCAGGACGAGCGGTCGATGGCGTACCGTCGCGGCTTGTTGGGAACGGCCGGCACCAGCGCGTAGGAGAACTGGATGAACGGGGCGCCCGGCGCCATCAGGCGCAGCGCGTCGTCGATCAGCCGCTCGCGCGCGGGCACCGGCTTGATGAAGAGGGGAAGGCCCGAGATCACCGAGGCGAGGCTGTGGTCGGGCATGTCGGCGAGGGTCTTTCCGAGGGCGAACGCGTCGCCGCGCATCACGGTGGCGCGGGGGAAGCGCTCGGCGAGGAGGTCGCAGAACTCCCCGTTCCACTCAATGAGGACGAGCCGCTCCTCCGGGATGCCGCGGGCGAGCATGGCGCGGGTGACGACGCCGGTGCCCGGCCCGAGCTCCACCACGGGGCCGGGCCGCTCCGCCTCCACGAAGCTCGCCATCAGGCGGGACAGCATCACGCCCGAGGGGGTGACGGCAGCTGTGGAGAGGGGGTGCTCGGCCCAGGTCTTCAGGAACCGCATGTCGTCGGCGAGCTTGTCGGGAAAGGCGCCGATGCGGCGCGGCCGGCCGCGGCGGGCGGTCGGTGGCGCCTCCCGGTCCGGCGACGGCGTGGCGTCGGCCTCGGTCTTCTGGGCGGGCAGGAGCTTGAAGGCCTGGTTCTGCATGGAGCGCGTCTGCCGGAACGTCGGGAGGAGGGAAGGGCGAGGCCCCGTCAGGGCCGCGACGGGCGGGGAGAAAACGGCTGCCGCCGCCTTCGTCGGCGCCGAGCGGCTGTCGCTATGGCCGGCATCGGCCTAGTGGCTCAGGTTGTCGAAGAACTCCCGCACGCGGGAGAAGAAACCGTGGGACTCCGGATGGTTGTCGTGGGAGCTCTCCTCCTCGAACGCTTCCAGGAGCTCGCGCTGCCGACGGGTGAGGTTGCGGGGCGTCTCCACCACCACCTGGATGTACATGTCCCCGTACTGCTGGGAGCGCAGGACCGGCATCCCCTTGCCCTTGAGGCGGAACTGGCGGCCGGTCTGGGTGCCTTCGGGCACCTTCACCTTGGTGCGCCCGCCGTCGATGGTGGGGACCTCGAAGGTGCCGCCGAGCGCGGCCTGGACGAGGGAGATGGGCATGCGGCAGGCAAGGTCCGCTCCCTCCCGCTGGAAGAAGGCGTGGGGCCGGATCGACAGGAAGATGTACAGGTCGCCCGGCGGGCCGCCCATGAAGCCGGCCTCGCCCTCGCCCGCGAGGCGGATGCG
>CAZJNX010000057.1:0-24198 GCA_964547415.1 uncultured Hyphomicrobiales bacterium | reverse complement strand
CGCTATGCCTTCAGCCATGGATCGAGAGGGTCATTAATTAGGCGCGGTGGTATCAGTGGTTGTCGCGCGGCAGCCCCTTCGTCTCGGCGATGCGCTGGTAGCGGACGGCCGGCTCCAGCACCGCGCCGGTCTCGAGCTCGCCCACCATGGACCGCTGGATCTCCTGCCACGGCGTCTGGTGGGGCGGGTAGGCGTAGCCCCCCTCCGCCTCGAGGGCCGTCCGGCGCGCCGCCCACTCCGCTTCCGGCACGAGGGCGTCGACCCGGCCCCGCGCGAGGTCGATCCGCAAGCGGTCCCCCGTCTTCAGGAGGGCGAGGCCGCCGCCCGTCGCCGCCTCCGGCGAGGCGTTGAGGATGGACGGAGAGCCGGAGGTGCCGGACTGGCGCCCGTCGCCCATGCAGGGAAGGGACGTGATGCCCTTCCTGATGAGGTAGTCCGGCGGGCGCATGTTCACCACCTCCGCCGCGCCCGGGTAGCCGACGGGTCCCGTGCCGCGCATGACGAGGCAGGTGTTCTCGTCGATGGCGAGCGCCGGATCGTCGATCCGGGCGTGGTAGTCCTCCGGCCCGTCGAACACGACGGCACGGGCCTCGAAGGCGTCCGGATCGTCGGGGTCGGAAAGGTACCGGCGGCGGAAGTCGTCCGAGATCACGCTCGTCTTCATGACGGCCGAGGTAAAGAGGTTGCCGGTCATCACGAGGAAGCCGGCGCGCTCGGCGAGGGGGCGGTGGAACGGGCGGATCACGTCCTCGTCCACGATCTCGGCGGTGCGGCAGTTCTCGCCGATGGTCTTGCCCGTGACGGTGAGGGCGTCCTCGTGGATGAGGCCCTCGTCCATCAGCGTGCGGACGACGGCCGGAACGCCGCCGGCGTGGTAGTAGTCCTCGCCGAGGTACTCGCCCGCGGGCTGGAGGTTCACGAGGAGCGGCAGGTCCCGCCCGAGCGCCCAGTCGCGGATCGACACGTCGACGCCCATGTGGCGGGCGATCGCGGTGATGTGGATCGGTGCGTTGGACGAGGCGCCGATGGCGGTGGCGACGCGGATCGCGTTCTCGAACGCCTTGCGGGTCAGGATCTTCGAGGGCTTCAGGTCCTCCCGCACCATCTCCACGATGCGCCGCCCGGTGCGGAAGGCCATCTCCGCCCGATCCCGGTACGGCGCCGGGATTGCGGCCGAACCGGGAAGCTGCATGCCGAGCGCCTCGGCCAGCGAGTTCATGGTGGTGGCCGTGCCCATGGTGTTGCAGTAGCCGACCGAGGGGGCGGAGGAGGCGACGAGCTCCACGAACCCCTGGTAGTCGATCTCGCCGGCCGCCATCATCTCCCGCGCCCGCCACACGATGGTGCCCGAGCCCGTGCGCTCGCCTCGGAACCAGCCGTTCAGCATCGGTCCGACCGACAGCGCGATCGCCGGGATGTCGACGGTCGCGGCCGCCATCAGGCAGGCGGGCGTGGTCTTGTCGCAGCCGATGGTGAGGACCACGCCGTCGAGCGGGTAGCCGTGCAGGGTGTCCACGAGCCCGAGGTAGGCAAGGTTCCGGTCGAGGGCCGCGGTCGGCCGCTTGCCGGTCTCCTGGATCGGGTGGACGGGGAACTCGAGGCAGATGCCGCCCGCATCGCGGATGCCCTCGCGCACCCGCCTGGCGAGCTCCACGTGGTGGCGGTTGCAGGGCGAAAGGTCCGAGCCGGTCTGGGCGATGCCGATGATCGGCCGGCCCGACTGGAGCTCTTCCCGCGAGATCCCGTAATTCATGTAGCGCTCGATGTAGAGCGCGGTCATGTCCGGGTTGCCCGGGTTGTCGAACCACGCGCGCGAGCGAAGGCGCGGGCCCTCGTCCGGCATCCGGCCCTGCATGTCGGCGACCTTGTCCCGCGCGCTCGGGGCTCCCGCGCCATCCGCCGGGCGCTCGCCGCCGTCCCCTTTGCCGTGATCGTCCATGGTCTCGCTTCCTCCCTCGCCGGTCTGAAGCCGGTTCTGCGTGTCCCGGATCGCGACAGTAGAGCCGTCCTGCCGGGGCCGTCGAGCCTTGCGGGCGGGGGAGGGGGCGCTTGCCGCGGCGGGCCCCCCGGGCCATCCTCGCGCGCAACGACGGGGAAAGGCGGGAGGAAGCCGATGGCGGTCGCGGGCAAGGTGGTGGTGGTGACCGGGGCGAGCCAGGGGATCGGCCGCGCGGTCGCCGAGGCGTTCCTGGAGGCGGGGGCGAAGGTCGCGCTCGCCGCGCGCAACGCCGAGGCCATCGGGGCGGTGGCCGCCGGCCAGTCCGCGGCGCTCCCGGTCCCGACCGACGTCGCCGACCCCGCCTCGGTCGACGCCCTTTTTCGGGCGACGCTCGAGCGCTTCGGCCGCGTGGACGTCGTCTTCAACAACGCCGGCACCAACGTGCCGTCGACCAACTTCGGCGACCTCGACTTCGAGGCCTGGCGGAAGGTGGTGTCGGTCAACCTGGACGGGGCCTTCCTCGTCGCCAACCGCGCCTTCCGGGCCATGCGCGACCAGGACCCGAAGGGCGGGCGCATCATCAACAACGGGTCGATCTCGGCCCACGTGCCCCGGCCGGGCTCGGCGCCCTATACCGCCTCGAAGCACGCCATCACCGGCCTCACCCGCTCGATCTCGCTCGACGGGCGGGCCCACGACATCGCCTGCGGGCAGATCGATATCGGCAACGCGGCCTCGGAGATGACGCAGCGGATGCAGACCGGCATCATCCAGGCGACCGGGGAGATCATGGTGGAGCCGGTGATGGACGTGGCGAACGTCGCCTCAACCGTCCTCCACATGGCCTCGCTGCCGGCGGAGGCGAACGTGCAGTTCGTCACCGTGATGGCGACGAAGATGCCCTACATCGGCCGCGGCTGAGCCGGTTCCCCACGCCCTCGACTAGCGGTAGACCATCTCGATGCGGTCGAAGGCGCCGAGGGCATGGTCCTCGCGGAACAGGGCGTGGTCCGTCGCGAGGCGGTCCGCCGCCTCGGTGGCGAAGCGCACGATGTCCGACACGAACAGCGCCTCGGGGGTGGCGGCCGCCACGATCGATGGCTCCACGTCGTAGTCGACCTCGCCGAGGTCGTCCGACAGGGCGTGGGCCTGGGCGAGCGCGGCGCCGCAGACCGCGGCGTATTCCTTCCACGTCTTCTTGCTGAGCGCGTCGAGGTCGATGTCGTCGCGGAAGGGGGCGCGTTCGCGGCTCATGAAGCTTTCCCCGTCGATCGTCACCGCCCCGTAGAAGCGGTCGCCATGGGCGAGCTGCACCGCCTGCCCGTGGGCGATCCGCTCCGCCTCGCTCCCCGCCGCGAAGTCGGACGGGGGCGTCAGGCCCCTCAGCGCGGAGCGGCGGGCGCGCTTGAACTCGATGACGAGGTCGTCCGTCCCGTCCCGCGAGGGCCCCTCGATGAGGACGTAGTAGCGCGGCAGGCCCAGCGACGCCGTGCCCTGCCCGTGGCGCACGCACACGTCCTTGACGCGCAGCTCGCCCCCGCGCCCGCCCTTCTCGATGCGGTTCTGCCGCGCGAGGGCGTCCACCGCTCCCTGGAACCTGTCGACCTCCCCCGAGACGGGCTGGAGCTCGTCGCTCGCCCGGAAGCGGCGGCGCGACGGGTCGAGGTAGTCCTCCTGAAGCCAGACGTGCCGCTCCTCCCACGCCTCCTCGAACAGGCGGCGGATGACGGGGGGCGAGTTGTCCATCCGGTACTGGTCGTTCTTTTCGGTGGCGTGCTCGGCATAGCGGCGCATGGCGTCGAGATGGCCCTCGACGAACCGCGCCACGATCTTCGCCCGCTTCTTCCGTCCGAGCCCGCCGACTTCCTTCGCGGCGATCCAGAAGCCGACGGCGCCGCGCTTCAGGTCCCAGGTGAAGGGGGCGTAGATCGTCTCGTCGAAGTCGTTGACGCCGAAGATCGGTGCGCCGTGCATGTCCGGCATCACGCCGAAATTCTTCGGGTGAACGTCGCCGAGCGCCATCACCGTCGGCATGTGGGCATCCTGCCCGGCCATGTCGCGATAAAAGAGGAGGGCGGTGCCGCGGAAGAACTTGAACAGGCTGTCGGCCAGCTCGTCGAACTTGACGCGGGCGCCGTGGCTCTGCTGCTCGATGCGGCTGGCGTGGTCCTCCCGGAGGGTGGAGCGCACGTGCTCGCGGCGCGCCTGCCCGGCGAGGAGGACCGGCGGGATCACCTGCTCGCTGCCCGCAAGGCGCGTGGCGAGGTCGCCGAAACCCTCGACCCGCCCCTTCGCCTTCATGGTCGGCCGGATCGGGTCCGCCGGTCCGTCCGCCTCGTCCGTCGGCGCGGCCTGTGCCTGGTCCTGTTCCATGTCCCGCCCTTCGTTGCCGTCGATCAACCCGGCAGGCGGGGCGCCCGTTCCCCGGCGGGCCGGCGGGGCGGCGCCGGCCTGCGGCGGGGCGGGCGGGTCCCGGCGGGCGCGCGCGGCGATGACGGGGGCGCCCGCGCTCTCAGGGGCCGCGCTCTCGGGGTCCGCGGTCGAGGGCGGACAGGAGGAGGTTGGCGGACGCCTCCGCCGACCCGTCGCCGGTCAGCGCGACCGCCACCACGGCGTCCATCGACGGCACCCAGGCGGCGACGGCCTTCGCCCCCGGCACGCCGCCGGAGTGACCGATCCACACGGTCGGCCCGTCCGCGCCCGGGACGTCGTAGACCATCATGCCGCGCCCGTACCACAATCCGGGCTGGTCCATCGGGGAGAGGTCGGCCACCATCGACGCCACCGTCTCGCGCGGCAGGATCCGGCCGGAGAAGAGATCGACGAGGAAGACCGCCATGGCGGGCGCGTCCGCGACGACTCCGCCCGCGGCCTGCGGATCGGCCGGGTCGACGCGGCGGCTGCCGGGCGCGGGCGCGAGGGGAACGACGTCGGCGAGGGCATCGTCCGGCGCGAGGACGCGGATCGCGCGCGCCCCGCTTCGCGACAGGACGAGGTCGGCGACGGCCGCGGCGTAGGTCTTCCCCGTCTCCTTCTCGATGACGGCGCCGAGCAGCGCATAGCCCGCGTTCGAATAGCGCCAGGCGCTCCCGGGACAGGTTCGGCCCCCGCTCGCCCGCACGGGGTGCTCGCCGCCGGCCCGGCCGAGGCCGGAGGTGTGGTCGAGCAGCATCCGCAGCGTGATCGTCTCGCCGTCCGGACCCTGCTCGAGCCAGTCGGCGACGGGGTGGTCGAGGGAGAGCCGCCCGTCCCCGGCAAGGCGAAGGACCGCCGCGGCTGTCAGGATCTTGCCGACGCTCGCCCAGTAGTGGAGCCGGCCTTCGCCCGCGCCCCGCCCGGCCGACCAGGGCGCGCCGCCCGCCTGCCAGACGGCCGCCGTCATGGACGGCGCGCCGGTCTGCGAGACGGCGCGGTCGAACGCCGCCGCGAGCGCCGCCCGTTCCCGGTCCGTGAGGCCCGATGCAGGGCCCGGCGCGAGCGCCGTCGCGCCCGGCGGGAGCGGCGGTCGCCGGTCCGGGCCGGTATGGTCGGCGCCCGCGCAGCCGAACAGCGCCGGCGGCACGGGGCCGACGGCGTTGCAGGCCGCGCAGAGGAAGGCGGCGCACGCCACCACGATCGGTCTCATCGAGCCCCCCGGACCGCCATGCGGGCACCCTGGGGACGGGCGGCGCCGCCCGAGGCGACCGCGCGACGCCGTGCCGGCGTCCGCCCCCTGCCCGGAAGGCGCGCCGACGGCGCCGTCCCCGTCCCCGCCGGGCCACCGGTAACCGATGGGCCGCCGGCCGATCCAGCGGCCCGTGGCGGGTCCGTCGGGCCGTGCACGGGTTTCGGGGCCGCGGCGCGCCCGGTCGGCCCGGGGAGCCGCGCGGGCGTCATTCGGCGGCGCCGGGCAGGCGCGGCCGGCGACGGGGCAGCCTCGTCGCGAAATACAGGGTGGCGGCGAGGGGCGGGACGGCGGCGGCGAGGAACATGACGCGGGGCCCCTGCGCCTCCGAGAGGATCCCGGCGGCGGCGGGCCCGATCACGCTACCCGCCGCGACGCCGAGGAGCGTCACCGTGAAGCCCGTGGTGCCGCGCCCGGGAAACAGCCTGAGGCTCCAGAAGGAGAACACGGCGCTCACCATCATGATGGCGATGCCGTGGAGCCCCGAGGCGGCGAGCACCGCCGTCCAAGAGGTCGGAAACAGCGCGATGAGGACGAGGGAGAGCGCCCCCGCGCCAAAAATCCAGCAGAACAGCGGGGCAAGGCCGATCTTCGCCTCGATCCGCCCGGTGGCGAGGCCGAGGACGCCGCAGGTGCCGTAGCCGAGGAAGATGACGGCCGACGCGGCCTCGTCGGCAAGGCCCGGCAGCCCGCCCGCCGTCACCACCCGGTCGGCCGCGAAGGACAGGAAAATCGCGTTCGTCATGCCGAAGCACAGCGCCGAGGCGTAGAGCGGGATGGCGGCGGGCTGGGCGAGGCTGGGCAGGGCTTCGGCGACCTCCGCGATCGGCCCCTCCGCGCCCGCCGCGCCATCGTTCCGCCGCGCCGCCTTCCCCTTGCGCTTGCGCGGCCGGGGGGGCGGCATGCCGACAAAGGCCATCCCCGCGAGGACGAGGCTGCCGACGGCGAGGCCGAGCCACGCCCCGCGCCAGCCGAGCATTCCCCCCGTCACGGCGAGGGAGAGGACGGCCGCGGCGAGGACGCCGACGGTGGTGCCGGTCGAGACAACCGACAGGGCGGTCGCGCGCTGCGCCTCGGGCACGACGCGCTCGGCCGCGTCGTTGAAGGGCGCCCAGCACAGGCCGGCGCTCGCCCCGGCAAGGGCGATCCCGACGGCGAGGAGGGCGGGACCCGACGCTGCCGCCACCGCCGCGAAGCCCGCCGTCGCCGAGAGCGCGCCGGCGATCACGGCCACGCGCTCCCCGTAGCGCGGGCCGATGAAGGCGCTCAGGACGAGGGCCAGCAGGAAGGCGCCGAAGCCGCCGCTCGCGATGAGCCCGGCCGCCGACGTCGACAGGGCGAAATCGTCCCGGAACGCCGGCAGGAACAGGCCGAAACCCATCCGCGCGGGACCGAACGCGACGGCCGTCGCCAGGAAACCGGCTGCCGTCAGCCGCGTGGTGGTCGTCATGCTGGTCCTCGCGCGGCGCCGGTCCCCGGCGTTCGTCCACTCGTTCCCCCGAGTGGAGAACCGCGGAGCGCGTGTCCACCCGTCGACAGGGGACGTCTTGTCCCGGAGGAGCGGGCGGCGTGCCGCAGCCGCCCCGCGGGCCGCGGCGAGCGCGGCCTCCGCACCGCCGGCAGGAGAACGAATGCCGGCCCGCGCCCGACACGACGCGCCGGGCTCGCACCCGCGCGGGCGCCGTAGCTGGCGGCCCCCTCGCCACCGCCTTCGGGAGGCGGCACCGCACGCGGCGTGGTGCGGCATCCTGCCGCCCTCTCCCGTCGTGGAAGCCGGCGGTCGAGCGCCCGGCGACGGGGGCGGAGAACCCGCCGCCTCTCCGCCATCCGCCGACGCGCCGCCGCGCCCGGGAAACGGTCTGCCGGTCGTCCCGGGCCGTCCGGTCGCATCGCCCCGGCGACACGGCAGGCCGGCGGTGCCGCCACCGATCGTGCCGGCCGCCGGCCCCCGCGCTCACCCCGAGGCATGGCACCGCTCGCGCGGCCGTCGGCAACCGTGCCGGCGCCGCTCCCGGTTCGCTCCCCTCGGCCCCTGGTGTCCCGCTGCATGCCCGCCGCACCGTCGAGGACCGGCGACGGCCGGTCCAGCGCCGAACGTCGCCGCTCGCTCGCGGGCGAATGCGCTTCGCGGCGCGTTCGCGGCCATGTCCAGTTCCTTGCCGTCCCCGCCGGCGAGGTCCCCCGACGGGGTGCCCCTTCGCTGCGACGGGCCGGGGTCGCCCGGCCAGCCGTGCCCTTTCGCCTGTCACGTGCCCGGCGTCACTGGCGCGGGGGCGACGGTCCGGCAGGCATGTCCCGGGTAGGTCGCGAGGGCGCCGATGCCGGCGGACACGCCCCGGGACCCGTCGATGCCCTGTGCGCGGCGTCGGGGACGTCCTGCCCCTTCGCGCCGGGCCGATCGGCGCCCGCCATGACCAGCGCACGCGGGCCGCGGCCCGGCGCTTCCGGTTCGCCCCGCGCCGCCCGGCCGCCCGACGGGGCGGAAGACGCGGCCGGCGACACGGTCTCCGCCGGTCAGGCGTCCTCCACGGCGACCGCGCGGATCGGAGCGCCGTCGCACGCCGGGATCTTCAGCGGCAGGCCGAAGAACGCGACCCGATCGTTCCGGATTTCGCTCATGTTGCACAGGTACTCGAACATGACGATGCCGTGGAGGAGGAGTTCGACGTGGGTGGTGTTCTCCTCGAAGGCCGGTCTGCGGGCGCCGCTCACGAGGTCGCGGATGCAGTGGTCCTGGGGAAAGTCGAAGCCGATGCCCCTGATCCCGCGGGCGCGCAGGACGCGGCACGCCCCGGCCGTCATGAAGGGGGCGGTCGACCAGAACGCGGGCTCGCGGATCGAGGCCTTCAGGTCCCATGCCGTGCGCAGGAGCGCGATGTCCCCCGCCCGCAGGTGGCCGGACGCGGCCTCGACGGCGGCCTCGGTGACCTGCTCGTCCGGCCCGATCGCCGTCAGGTCGATGACGGCGGCGGGACCCGCCGAGGCCTCGAGCGGCAGGTCGGAGGTGGTGGCGCCGTCCGCCGCGAAATGGCGGGGTGCGTCCATGTGGGTGAAGCCGTGGCACGGGATCGAGATCCACGAGGCCTGGACGTGGCTGTCCGGGCCGTGACTGCTGAGCTCCCGCCGCTCCGCCTTCCAGCGGAAATGGTCGGTCAGGATCGGGGTGCTGAGGTCGATCATTCGGTGCGCCATCGCAAGACCCTCGTGCGGCGGAGCCGGCGCCGGCGGCCGGCGGCCTCGTGTGCGGCGATCCTCGCCCCCGTCCCCGCGCCGGGCGGCGGTCACACGGCGGGCGCAGGCACCCCCGCCCGCGCCGCGCAATCGGCGAGGAAGGCGTCCGTCGTCGTCACCGTGGCGATGAAGGACATGGCGGCGAGGGCGTTGCGGTGCATCTCCCGGGTCGCCGTCGAGCAGGCGTCGCCCACGACGAGGGTGTCGTAGCCGACGTCGGAGGCATGGCGCACGGTCGATTCCACCACGTAGGCCGTCGACACCCCGCAACAGGCGACGCGGCGGGGGGCGAGGCGGGTCACGACCTCCGGGAGCTGGCAGTTGAGGAAGGCGTTGTTGCGCGTGTGGGTGAGGACGAACTCGTCGTCCCGTGGCTCCAGCCCCTCGTAGAAGTCGACGCCCCAGCTTCCCTCCGCCCAGGCGCCGAGCTCCACCCATTGACGGAAGATGAAGTTGTTGGGGATGACGTCCCGGTGGTCGGGCCGGACGGCGAGGCGCACGTGCACGATCGGCAGCCCGATGGCGCGCGCCCCGGCGAGGAGGCGCTTCGCCGTGCCGAGGGTCTCCTCGCGCCACTCGGCGTTTTCCTTGATCCCGACCTTGATCTTGCCGTCGGGGTGGCAGTTCTCGTTCTGGTAGTGGAGGGCGATGAGAACGGTGTCGGTCGGCTCGCTCATGGGGACGGTCTCCGTTCCGCTTTCCGGGGTCAGTATCCAAGGAGGGTCGGCAGCCCGAGCGTGAGCGAGGGAAACACCGTGATCAAGACGAGCGCGACGACGAGGGTGGCGAGGAAGGGCAGGCTCTCCGCGATCACCGCCTCGGGCTTCACCCCGGCGATCGAGGCGGACAGGTAGATGAGGTAGCCGACCGGCGGCGTGCACAGGCCGATCATCAGCGTGAGGACCAGGACGAGGCCGAAGTGGACCGGGTCGATCCCGATCTCGAGGGCGGCCGGCAGGAACACCGGCACCATGATGATGAGGGCGGCGAGCGGGTCCATCAGCGTGCCGACGAGGATGCCGACGGCGACGACGGCGAGGAGCACGACCGTCGGGTTCTCGCTGATGGCGAAGACGACGCGGGCGACCTCCCGGTTCACCTGCTGGTCCGCGACGATGAAGGCGAAGAAGGTGGAGGCGCCGACGATGACGAGGACGGTCGCCGCCCCGGAGGCCGCCCGGAGCACCGCCTGCCAGGCCCGCGCGAGCGTCAGCTCCCGGTAGACGAAGAAGCCCGCGAGGAGGCCGTAGACCACGGCCACCGCCCCCGCCTCCGTCGCCGTCATCACCCCGCCGAGGATCCCGCCCACGATGATGACCGGCATGCCGAGGGCGGGCAGCGCGCTCACGAACGCCCGGCCGATCCGGGCAGGCCCCGCCCGCTCGCCCTTCTCGTAGCCCCGCCGCGCGCTCACGATGTAGACCGTCACCATCAGGCAGGCGCCGATCACGAGGCCCGGCACGATCCCGGCCACGAACAGTTTGCCGACGGACTGCTCCGCCAGGACCGCGTAGATGATGATCGGGATCGACGGCGGGATGATCGGCCCCACGATGGAGGAGGTCTGGGTGACGGCGGCGGAGAAGGCCCGCGGGTAGCCCCGCTCCACCATCGAGGGGATCATGATGGTGCCCACCGCGGCCGTGTCGGCGACCGCCGACCCGCTGATCCCGGAGAACAGGACGCTCGAGGTCACGTTCACGTGGCCGAGGCCCCCGCGGATGTGGCCGACGAGGGTGCCCGCGAAGGTCACGATCCGCCGCGTGATCCCGCCCTGGTTCATGAGCTCCCCGGCGAGGAAGAAGAACACGATGGCGAGGAGCAGGCTGCCGTCGATGCCGTCGACGAACATCTGCGCCGCCACGTCGAGCGGCATGGTGGGGCGCACCACGAGGACGGTGACCGCCGCCGAGGCGAGGATCGCGAAGACGAGGGGCACCCCGAGGGCGGCGAAGAGGGCGAGGGTGCCGATGAGGACGAGGACGGCCACGGGCCCTACTCCGGCGGCGGCTCGGCGGCCGCCTTCCGTGGCGGCGCCACGAAGCGCGCGAGAAGGACGACGGCCCACAGGGAGCCGCCGACCACGATGGCGACGAAGAACAGGGACTGGGACAGGGGCAGCGCCGTGAACCTGTCCCCCGCGGTGAGCCGCCACAGGGTGATGCTGCCGTCGACGAGAAGCCACAGGCAGGCGAGGGACACGGCGAGGGCGAGGCCTTCCGCGATCCGCCGAAGCGTCGGGGGGAGGGCGTCGACGATCATCGTGATGCGCATGTGGCCCGCCCGCGCGGCGGCGAGCGCGATCATCCAGACGTAGAGGAGGACCGACAGCTCCCCCGTCCAAGGCAGGGACGCGCCGAGGCCGTAGCGGGCGACGACGCCCGCAACGGTGATCGCGACGATCGCAAGGAGGACGAGGCCGACGACCGCGTCGAGGAGGTGACCGGCGAGGGCGAGCACCCGGCCGGCCGGGCCGCGGGGGCGGAAGAGGCCGCGCGGACCGGCCATCGGCGGGCGCCCGGGGACCGCGGGCGGATCAGCGCGCGGCGTCGATCCGGTCGAGGAGCTCGCTGCCGTGCTCCTCCACGTAGGCCTGGCGCGTCACCTCCTCGGCGGCCTTGCGGAACGCCTCCCGGTCCGGGTTCTCGACCACCTGGAGGCCCTCCGCCTTCATCGCCGTCAGGCTGTCAGCCTCCCGCTCGGCGACGAGGTCCCGCTCGAACTGGCCCGCGTTGTGCCCGGCCTCGAGGAGGATCCGCTGGTGCTCCTCGGACAGGCCGTCGAACTTCGCCTTGTTCATGATCTGGAAGGCGGTGGTGTAGGCGTGGCGGGTGAGGCTCAGGTGGTCCTGCACCTCGTGGAAGCGCTGGGAGTGGATGAGGACGACCGGGTTCTCCTGCCCGTCCACCGAGCCGGTCTCGAGGGCGAGGTACACCTCGTTGAAGCTCATCGGGGTCGGGTTGGCGCCCCAGGTCTCGAACGCCTTCACGTGGGCGGGGTTCGGCGTCGTGCGGATGGCGAGGCCCTCGAGGTCTTCCGGGCGCTCGATCGGCCGCTCGCTGTTGGTGATGTTGCGGAAGCCGATCTCCCAGGCGCCGAGCACCTTGATGCCCTCGTCCTCGAACCAGCCCTTGATCTCGTCGCCGATCTCGCCGTCGAGCACCCGGTAGGCGTGCTCCGGTCCCGAGAACAGGTAGGGCAGGTCGAGCGCGTTGAGCTCCGGGATGACGGCGGTGAGGAACGGGTTGCCGATGACCGCCATGTCGATGGTGCCGAGCCGCACGCCCCGGACCTGGCTCGGATCGTCCCCGAGTTCGTGGGCGGGGTGGATGCTGACGGTGATCTCCCCGTTCGTGCGCTCCTCCACCTCCTCCTTGAAGTGCTCGGCGGCGGCGTGGGTGGTGCTGGTGGTCGAGGCGTAGTGGGCGAGGCGCAGCTGCTGCTCAGCGAGGGCCGGCGCGGACGCCATCGCCGCGACCGCGAGGGCGGCAAGGCAGCTGCGTGCGAAGATGGACATGGGTCTCCTCCCCGTTCGGATCGGTGTTTCGTTCGTGGACGCGTTTCTTCTTTATTTGCCCCCGTCCGCCGGCGAGGCATCGTCGACGACGCGGGAGATGACCGGCCAGTAGTCGTCCCCGTGGCCGGCCGCCCTCGCCCGCTCGAACGCCGCCTTCACGGAAAGCGCGCCCGCGGGCGACAGGCCGACCGAGCGGGCGAGGTCGAGGGCGTAGGCGAGGTCCTTGGAGGCGTAGGCGACGGAGAAGGCGCGGCGCGGGAACTCGCCCGGCAGCACCGCCTTCATGCCGTGGTTGCGCAGGGCGAAGCTGTCGGCCGAGCCGTTCGACAGGGCCTCGAACAGGACCGCGCCGTCGAGCCCGCTGCGCTCGGCGATGGCGAGGGCCTCGGACAGGGCGAGGACGGTCTCGAACAGGACCATGTTGTTGAGGATCTTGACCGTCTGCCCCGCGCCCGGGCCCCCGCAGCGCACCATGTCGCTCGCCATCGTCCGCAGGAACGGCTCCACCGCGTCGAGGGCGTCCGCCTCGCCCCCGAGCATGATCGCGAGCGTCCCCGCCTCTGCCGCCGCGCGCGTGCGGGCGACCGGGGCGTCGACGAGGGTGACGCCCTTGTCCTTCAGCCGCGCGGCGAGCGTCCTCGTGAGGTCGACGGGCGTGGTGCTGAGGTCGACGAGGATCGTTCCCGGCCGCACGGCTTCGGCGAGGCCGCCCTCCCCGGCGACCACCGCTTCCACCTCCGGTCCGCCCGGCAGGGACAGGAGCACGAGATCCGCGGCGCGGGCGAGGCCTGCAAGGCCTTCGGCCTGTTCCGCCCCCTCCGCTGCCAGGCGCTCCACCGGGGCGGACGACACGTCGTGGACGAGGAGGCGTTCCGCGCTGGTCTCGCCGAGCTTGCGGGCGAGGTTGCGGCACATGGGCTCGCCCATGACGCCGAGCCCGATGAACCCGACGCATCGGATGCTCTCACGCGGCAACGCGGTTCCTCCCGGAGGGGCCGCGCCCGGTGGGACGGGCACCCCTGTCTTGTTCGTTGCCGTGAGGCTACAGTCCGCTCCGACGAGGTGTCAACGGAGCCGCTGGTCCGCACCGGACGGGCCGGCCGCCGGCGAGGCGAGGGGGCGATGGCGGGACGGACCGTCCTTGTGGTCGGCGCGAGCGGCGTGACGGGCCGGCACTTCATCGCCCATGCCCGGGCGGCGGGCGCGCTCGACGTGATCGGCCTCGCCCGCCGCCGCCCGGCCGACGCCGGCGACGTCCCTTACGTGACGGTCGACCTCCTCGACCGGGAGGCGGCCGTGGCGGGCCTTGCCGGGTTCGGCGGCGTCACGGACCTCGTCCACTGCGGCTTCGTCCCCGCGCCGACCTTCCTCGAGCAGGTGGCGCCCAACCGCGCGCTCCTCGAGAACGCGCTCGCCGGGCTCGCGGCCGCCCGCGCCCCCATCGGCCGCGTCGTCCTCGTCCAGGGCATGAAGTACTACGGCAGCCACCTCGGCCCGTTTCGCACCCCGGCCAAGGAGGACGACCCGCGCCACATGCCGCCCAACTACTATTACGACCAGGAGGACCTGCTCAGGGCCGCGGCGGCGGAGGCGGGCTTTTCGTTCACGCTGCTGCGCCCCCACGTCATCTGCGGCATGTCCCTCAACACCCCGCAGAACCTGATGGCGGTCGTCGGGGTGTACGCGGCGCTCTCGGCGGAGCTCGGCCTGCCGCTGCGCTTCCCGGGCAGCCGCGCCTCGTTCGAGGCGATCGGCCAGGCGACGGACGCGCGCCTCCTCGCCCGGGCCATCCACTGGGCCCTCCTCGAGCCGGCGGCCGCGGGCGAGGCGTTCAACGTCACCAACGGCGACTTCTTCCGCTGGCGCAACGTCTGGCCGCGGATCGCGGACCTGTTCGCGATCGCGCCCGGCGAGCCGCAGACGATCGACCTCGCCGCCTTCATGGCGGAAAAGGGCGAGACGTGGGACCGGATGCGGGTCCGCCACGGCCTCGCCGCGCCGCCGCTCGCCGAGTTGGTGGACTGGTCGTTCGCCAACGACGTCCTCCGCAGGGGCTGGGACGTGATGGCGAGCACCATCAAGGCGCGCCGTTTCGGCTTCCACGACTGCATGGACACCGAGGACATGCTGATCGAGCACCTCGCGGCCATGCAGGCCGCGGGCGTCCTGCCGCCCCGCCCGGTCTGACGCGCGCGCGGGCGCTGGCCCGGTCGGTCCCGTTCGGGTCGCCACCGGTCGCCACGGTGATGTCGTCGACTCCGTCGCCGTCCCCCGCGCCCGGCACGGAGTGGCCGCCATGGTCGCGCCCGACCCCCTCGCTTCCGGCCGGTCTGGCGGCCGGCCTTCGTCAGCCGCCTCGCCGCGGCGGACACGGACCACCTGAACGGCCTCGCGATGCGGCACAGCCGGCCTGGCTCCGTCACCGCCGTCTGCACCGGGATCATCGACCGCATCGGCGAAGGCGGCCCTCCGGCCTCCGTCCAACGGCCCGGCGAGGGCAGCGATCCGTCGCTGGTTCCACCCCACCGGTCCGTGGGCCGCTCCGGGCCCGTTCAAGCACCCCGTCGAGGCGAGCCGTGGCGACGCCGTGTGGGCCGTGGCTTCCTCAGGGTCGAGCGTATCGAGGCAAAGGGTGATCCCGTGGGCCGCGGCGGAAATGCGCCCCATGACGGATCGGTACCCCGGGGGGATCGCGACCGCTTGTCACGTCACGGCCTCTGGCACGTCCCCGGATGCGCTTCTGGACTTGCAGCTCGCCGGACCGCTTGCGTCGGGTGGGGGAGGGCATCCCGAGGAAGCGGCCTGCGGAGCCTTGCGTGGACGCCGTCAGCCCTCGGATCGTCCCGGATCGGCAAATCTTCAGGTCTTTCGCGGCATTGGGGGGCGGTGGTGCCCAGGAGAGGACTCGAACCTCCACGCCTTGCGGCACAGGTACCTGAAACCTGCGCGTCTACCAGTTCCGCCACCTGGGCTCGCGGTGCCGCCGATCTAGGCGCTCGCGGCTGGCGAGTCAATTGATCGACGGCGCGAGGCCGCTATACCTCCCCGCGCGGCCGGCGGCGGTCGCCATCGGGGCTGAAAGGGAAACAGAAGCGATGGTCGAGAGGCATCCGGGACGCCTCGTCACGATTTTCGGTGGATCGGGCTTCGTGGGCCGGCACGTGGTGCGCGAGCTCGCCAAGCGCGGCTGGCGGGTGCGCGCCGCCGTCCGCCGGCCCGAGCTCGCGAACCATCTGCAGCCCCTCGGCAACGTGGGCCAGATCCGGGCGGTCAAGGCCAACCTGAGGGACGAGGCGTCGGTGAGGGCGGCCGTCACGGGCGCGGACGCGGTCGTCAACCTCGTCGGCATCCTCGCCCCCTCCGGCAAGCAGACCTTCTCGGCCGTCCAGGCCGAAGGGGCGGGCCGCGTCGCCCGCCTCGCGCGGGAGGCGGGCGCGGCGCGCATGATCCAGATGTCCGCCATCGGGGCCGACCCGGACAGCCCCGCCGAGTACGGCCGCACCAAGGCGGAGGGCGAGCGGCTCGTCCTCGAGGCGGTCCCGGAGGCGGTGGTGGTGCGCCCGTCCATCGTGTTCGGCCCGGAGGACGGCTTCTTCAACCGCTTCGCCCGGATGACCCGAATCAGCCCGGCCCTTCCCGTCGTCGGCGGCGACACCCGCTTCCAGCCCGTGTTCGTGGGCGACGTCGCCGACTTCGTCGCCGAGGCGGTGGACGGGGCGGTCGATGGCGGGCGCGTCTACGAGCTCGGCGGCCCCGAGATCAAGACCTTCCGCGAGCTCCTGCAGCAGATGCTCTCGGTGATCGACCGCAAGCGGCTCATCGTGGAGATGCCGCTGCCGGTGGCGAGGCTGCAGGCGCGGGTCCTGTCGTTGCTGCCCGACCCGCCCCTCACCCTCGACCAGATCGCGCTCCTGTCGGCCGACAACGTGGTCTCCGAGGAGGCGGTCGCCGACGGCCGGACGTTCGCCGCGATCGGCCTCAACCCCCACTCGCTGGCGGCGATCCTGCCCACCTACCTGTGGATCTACCGCCCCGGGGGCCAGTTCGCGACGCGCAACGCCTGACGGCCCCGGCGCGCCCTCAGCCGAGGAGCCACAGGCCGAGGAGGCCCGCCGAGCCCACCGCGATCCGCCACCAGGCGAACGGGGCGAAGCCGTGGCGCGAGACGAACGCGAGGAGCGTCCTGACGACGAACAGCGCCGTCGCGAACGCCGCCACGAAGCCGATGGCGATGACGAGCGCGTCGTCGGCCGACAGGACGTCCCGGTTCTGCCACAGGTCGTAGGCAAAGGCGCCGGCCATGGTGGGCAGCGCCAGGAAGAAGGAGAATTCGGCCGCCGAGCGCTTGTCCGCCCCGAGGAGGAGCGCCCCGCCGATGGTGGCGCCCGAGCGCGACACGCCCGGCACCATGGCGAGCACCTGGCAGCAGCCGATCCCGAAGGCGAGCCAGACCGGATAGCGGAAGGCGTCGGAAAAGCGCGGCGGCCGCTTCAGCCGGTCGAGCCAGAGGAGCACGAAACCGCCCACGATCAGCGTGACGCACACGAGGGCGGGCGTCTCGAACAGGACCGTCTTGATGATGCCGTGGGCGAGGACGCCGATGACGGCCGCTGGCAGGAAGGCGATCAGGATGCCGAGGACGAAGCGCCGCGCGTTCGGGTCCTCCGGCGTCGCGGCGGCCACCTGCCACAGGCGGCCGAAGTAGACCGCGAGGATGGCGAGAACGGCGCCGAGCTGGATCAGCACCTCGAAGGCCCGGCCCGTGCTGTCGAAGCCGAGGAAGTGGCCGAGGAGCAGGAGGTGGGCCGTGGAGGAGACGGGCACGAACTCGGTGAGCCCCTCCACGAGGCCGAGCACGATGGCGCTTGCGATGGTGGTCTCGTCCATGGCGGCTCCGGCGTGGCAGGCGGCGGGGCGCGTCGGGCCGCACCCCGCCTGGACGCGTGGTTGTGGCCTCCGCCGCGCCGGTTGGCTATGCCGGTCGGGCCGGCGGCGCAAGGCCTCAGCCAGCCGCGGCGGGTGCCCGCGCTCCGACGGATGAGCCGGCGCCGGACCGGAAAGGACAGGCTGTCCCCATGTTCGTTCTTCACCATCATCCCTTCCTGCCGGGCTGCCGGTTCGTCCGCCTCGTCCTCGGCGAGTACGACGTGCGCCACGAGCTCGTCGTCGAGCCCTTCTGGGAGGAGCGGGAGGAGCTCGCCGCCCTCAACCCGGCGCTTACCGTCCCGGTCGCCCGCGACGACGGGGGCCCGCCGCTCGCGGGCGAGACCGTCATCCAGGAGTATCTGGACGAGACCTGCGGGGCGGGCGCCTCGACCCGCCTGATGCCCGACGGGCCGGAGCACCGGGCCGAGGTGCGCCGCCTCGTCCAGTGGTTCATGGCGAAGTTCGGCGAGGAGGTGTCGGGGCCGATCGTGACGGAGCGGCTCGTCAAGGCGGAGATGCCGCGCCGCTTCGGCGGCGGGGCGCCCGATTCGGCGGTCCTCAGGATTGCGCGGCAGAACGTGCGCAGCCATCTGAGATACATCGGCCATCTCCTCGCCGAACGGCGCTGGCTGGCGGGCGAGGCGATGAGCCACGCGGATCTTGCGGCCGCGGCCGCCCTGTCGGCGGTGGACTACCTCGGCGACGTGCCGTGGGCGGAGGACGAGCAGGCGAAGGCCTGGTACGCGCGGGTGAAGTCCCGCCCGTCCTTCCGCCCGCTCCTGTCGGACGTGACCCGCGCGGTGCCGCCCGCGGCCCACTACGCCGACCTCGACTTCTGACGCCATCCGCGTCGGCCAACGGGAGTGCCCGGGACAGCGTGACGGCCCTTGCGACACGACGGGAGGCGGGCGCCGCCGGGCGCGGCGGGACGGGCGAGGCGGCCCTTTCCTTCCTCGAAGGGGACGCGGCCCGCCTCGGTTTCGAGGCGGTGGGCGCGGTGCGGGTCGCCGACGTGCCGCACACCCTCGCCGCGCGCCTCGGGGCGGCGATCGCGGACGGCCACCACGGCACCATGGACTGGCTCGCCACGACGGCCCACCGCCGCGGTCACCCGGCCGCCCTGTGGCCCGAGGCGCGCTCGGTCGTCATGCTGGCCGCCAACTACGGGCCGGAGGGTGACCCGCTCGCGGACCTGTCGCGGGCGGACCGGGCGGTCGTCTCCGTCTATGCCCGGGGCCGTGACTACCACGACGTCCTCAAGGGCCGCCTGAAGGAGCTCGCCCAGCGCCTCGTGGCGCGCCATGGCGGCGACGTGAAGGTGTTCGTCGACACCGCGCCCGTGATGGAAAAGCCGCTGGCCGCGCTCGCGGGCCTCGGCTGGCAGGGCAAGCACACCAACCTCGTCTCCCGCCGCTTCGGCTCCTGGCTCTTCCTCGCGGCGATCTTCACCACGCTCGACCTGCCCGCCGGCCGGCCGGAGGCGGACCGGTGCGGGCGCTGTCGCCGCTGCCTCGACGCCTGCCCGACGGACGCCTTTCCCGCGCCCTACCGGCTCGACGCGCGGCGGTGCCTCTCCTACCTCACCATCGAGCACAAGGGGCCGATCCCGAAGGAATTCCGCCGGGCGATGGGCAACCGCGTCTACGGCTGCGACGACTGCCTCGCCGTCTGCCCGTGGAACAAGTTCGCGAGCGCCGCGCGGGAGGGAAAGCTCACCGCGCCCGAGGGCTACGAGAGCCCGCCGCTCGAGGACCTCGCGGCCCTCGACGACGCCGCCTTCCGCGCCCGCTTTGCCGGCTCGCCCGTGAAGCGCATCGGCCGCGGGCGCTTCGTCCGGAACGTGATGATCGCCATCGGCAACGCCCGCGACGCCGCCCGCTTCGGCGGGGCCATCGAGGCGCGCCTGTCCGACCCCGACCCGCTCGTGCGCGGGGCCGCCGTCTGGGCCGCGGGGGAGACCTTCCCGTCCGCCCGCGTCGCCGCCCTTGCCGCCCGCCACCGGCCGGGCGAAACCGACGAGACCGTGACCGCCGAATGGGAGCGCCTATGACGCCGGACGCCTACCCCGCACCGCTCAACCCCGACCGCGACGCGCCGCGCCAGCGCCACATCCTGTGCCTCGGCCTCGGCTACTCGGCGCGCGCGTTCGTCTCCCGCGTGCGCGGGCCCGCGACGGACATCGCCGGCACCACCCGCACCGACGAGCGGGCGGACGACCTTTGCCGGTCGGGGATCCGCGGCTACGTGTTCGACGGCACGCGGGCGAGCCCGTCCCTGTCCGACGCGATCCGCGCGGCGACCCACATACTGGTGTCCGCCGCGCCCGGGCCGGACGGCGACCCGTTCCTCGCCCGCTTCGAGCGGGACGTCGCCCATGCCGAGCGGCTCGAGTGGATCGGGTACCTGTCCACCGTCGGCGTCTACGGCGACCACGGCGGCGCGGCGGTGGACGAGCGGGCCCTTTGCGTGCCGACCCAGGAGCGAGGCGCCTGGCGCCTCGAGGCGGAGGGGCGCTGGTCGGCCCTCGGCCACCGGATCGGCGTGCCGACCGGGATCTTCCGCCTCGCCGGCATCTACGGCCCCGGGCGCAACCCGCTGAAGGCGCTCGCGGAAGGCCGGGCGCGGCGGATCGTGAAGCCCGGGCAGGTGTTCAACCGCATCCACGTGGACGACATCGCCGCCGTCCTCGAGGCGGCGATGGAGCGCCCCGCCTCGCGCATCTATAACGTGGCGGACGACGAGCCCGCCCCGCCCCAGGACGTGGTCGCCTTCTGCGCGGACCTCATGGGCGTGGAGCCGCCGCCGGAGATCCCGTTCGAGGAGGCGGACCTGTCGCCGATGGCGCGCAGCTTCTACGGCGACGTGAAGCGGATCGTGAACCGCCGGATCCGGGAGGAGCTCGGCGTCGACCTCGCCTATCCCACCTACCGGGAGGGCATGACGGCGCTGTGGCGCACGGGGACGTGGCGCGGCCGGACGGCCGCCTGAGCGGGCGGGTGACGGCGCGGCCCCGGCCCCCACATGGAAGGGACGAGGGCGTCCCCGTCGGGGCGCCACGGAGGACACGACATGACGACCATTCCCATGCGGCTCGCCCTCGCGGCGGCCGTCGCGGTGGCCGCCGTCGGCGGCGCGGCGACGGGGCTTCCGGGCGAGGCGTCGGCCCAGAGCGTCTCCCAGGAGCGGCAGCGCATGCAGCTCGACCGCTCCCGCGGCTCGGTGGACCGGGCGGCGTCCGCCACCGAGCGCAGCCTGCAGCGCAGCAACCGCGACGTGACCGACCGGACCATGCGCCTCAACGAGAACATGCGCATCGAGGGCCGCCTGCAGCAGCAGCGCCTCCAGACGGCGCCGGTCGGCGGCGGCGTCCACAACACCCTGCGCTGAGCGGCCGCGCGGCGGCGGGCCCCTCGAAGGGGAGGGGCTCGGCGCGGCCGACCCTTCGCCGGCGACCGCCCCGATCGGCGCGCCGCCGGCGTTGCCCGGAAAGGCGCCCGCTTGCCGCGCGGTCATCCCTTTCCGCCAGGTGGGGCAGAACGCCCCGGCGCACGGGAACCCTCCCGGGGCGCCAAGGGGCGGCGGCTCGCTTGTCTGCAGCCACTGCGAAGAGCGGCCCCCGGTCCCTCACCATCCCTCGCCCGCCGTCGGGGGCCGGGGAAAGCGGCGCCCGCCGGGCGGACGCCGGGTTTCGGGGGCCGTCAGACGGCGACGGCGTGCCGGCGCTCCGGCGCGTCCGGCGCCTTCAGGTAGGCGTCGAACTCCGCCGCGATGACGCGCATGGCCGGCCGGCCCGCCTCCGTCACGCGAATCCGCGCGCCGTCTACCGCGCACAGGCCGTCCTCCACGTAAGGCGCGCAGCGGGCGAGTTCGGCGGCGAACGTGCCCAGCCCGCGCCCATGGGCGGCGGCGACGGCGTCGGTGTCGACGAAGAGGTCGCACATCAGCCGCTCGATGAGGGCGCGGCGCATCCGGTCCTCCGCCGAGAGCGCCTTGCCGCGGGCGACGGGGAGCCGCCCGGCCGCCACCGTGCGGCCCCAGGCGCCGGTCTCGGTGACGTTCTGGGCGTAGCCCTGGGGGAGGGAAGAGATGGACGTGGCGCCCATGCCGATCAGGGCGCGGGCCGGGTCGTCCACGTAGCCCTGGAAGTTGCGCGCCATGCGGCCCTCGCGGGCGGCGACGGCGAGGGTGTCCCCGGGCCTTGCGAAGTGGTCGAGGCCGATGCGCTGGTAGCCGTGGGCCACGAGCCGCTCGGCCGCGGCCTCCGCCTGGGCGAAGCGCTCCGCCGCGCCCGGCAGCGCCTCCTCCGGGATCATCCGCTGGTTCTTCGCCATCCACGGCACGTGGGCGTAGCCGAACAGGGCGATCCGGTCCGGACCCATGGCGACGGCCTCGTCCACCGTCCGCTCGAGGCTCGCCACCGTCTGGTGGGGGAGGCCGTACATGAGGTCGAAGTTGATGCGGGTGATCCCCGCGTCGCGGAGGCGGTCCACCGTGCCGGCCACCATGTCGGCCGGCTGGATGCGGTTCACAGTCGCCTGCACCGTCCCGTCGAACTCCTGGACGCCGAGGGACGCGCGGGTCGCCCCCATCCCTGCGAGGGCGGGCGCCATGTCGGGCGTGAAGGTGCGCGGGTCGATCTCGAAGGCGATCTCCGCATCCGCCGCGATGGCGAAGCGGACCGCCATCGCCTCGGTCAGGCGGGCGAGGGCGGGAAGGGGCATCGCGGTCGGCGTGCCTCCGCCCCAGTGGATGCCCGTCACCGGCATCGTGCCGGGCAGGTGGCCGGCGATGAGGTCGATCTCCTCGGCGAGCCTGTCCGCGTAGGCGAGGACGGGCTCGACGCGCGCGGCGAGCTTCATGTTGCAGGCGCAGTACCAGCACACCTTCCGGCAGAACGGAACGTGCAGGTAGAGCGACAGCGTGGTGTCGGGGGACAGCTCGGACAGCCAGCCGGCGACGGTCGCGCCGGTGACGTCGGTGCCGAAGTGGGGCGCCGTCGGATAGCTGGTATACCGGGGGGTGCGCCGCTCGGCGTATTTGGCGATCATCGGGTTCATGGCGGGGACAGGGGAACACCCGTCCGTCCGGCCCCGCCTTGACTCCCGTCAAATCCCGCGGCGGATCGCCCGCCGCGGGCGACGTTTCCCGGCGCGTCAGACGTCCTGGATGGCGGCCAGCTTCCAGTCCTCGCCCGGGCGGCGGACGAAGGTCCACACCTCGGTGGTCTCGGTGGCCGCGTCCGGGTCGCCCTCCACGACGCGGCCCGTCTCCCGGTCCACCATCACGTCGCGGCTCTCGTAGCGCATGGCGACGGTCGCGTACTCGTCCTCGCCCTCCCGCCAGGCCTCCGACAGGTCCCCCTAGAGGAGCTTCACGTCCGACACCTCATTCTTGAGGCCCTTGACCGCGTTGGAGGAGAGCTCCTCCGACAGGTACGAGACGATCTCCGGCGTCGCCCGGGCGCGCAGGCCCGCGTAGTCCTCGTTCGCGAAGGCCTCCTGGATCTCGTGAAGGAGCCGCTCGAAGGCGTTGAGATCCTCGCCCGTGATGCCGACCTCGTCCGTGTCGGCCATGCCGCCCGGGGCCGGGGCGCCCCGCACGGGGCCCGCCGCCGCCGCACCCGCGCCGCCGCCGAGGGCGCCGAACATGCCGCCGGGCGCGCGTGCGGGCTCCGCGTCCGCCTGCTCACGGTAGAGGTTGGGGTCGACGTTGCCGCCGTGGACGCCCGCGGCGGCCGGCTGGGCGGCGTTGCGGCGGGAGAAGAAGCGGATCGCGAGCCACACGAGGAGGCCGATCAGCGCCACCTGGAACAGGAGGCCGAGGAAGCCCGCGAGGCCGCCGAGGCCGTTGCCGAGGAGGAGGCCGATGAGGCCGCCGAGCATGAGCCCGCCGAGGATGCCGCCCATCATGCCGCCGAACATGCCGGGCCGCTGGGCCGCCGCGCCGGGCCGCTGGGCGGCGGCCGGCGTCTGGGCGCCGGGCTGGTTCGGGGCCGCCTGGTTCGGCGTCATGGACCGGTTGATGGGCGCGGCCTCCCGCGGGGCCGTGCGCGTCGCCGCCGGCGCGTCGAAGGTGCGCGCGCCGCGGCTGCCGAAGCCGCCGCCCCGCCGCGCCTCGGCGAAGTCGACCGCGATCATCGAGAACCCGGCCGCGAGCGCGAGAACCGCGACGACCGCCCGCGCCTTCTTCGAAAACGTCATGGATCCATCCCGTGCTGTCGGCGCGTCCACGCGCGCCCCCGCGCGATATGGGGACGGCCGGGCCGCGCCTCAATCGGCCGCGCACGCGCGCCGATGGCCGAGGATGCCGCCAGCGGCTGCGACCAGATCGCGCGCCCCGCACCGCCGTCCCGTTGATCGAGGTCAAGGCCGCTCGCAGGCCCGGCTCCGATAGAGGGTCCCTGAAGGGAACCGCCCGCGGACGGTCCCGCAACGAGAGCGTCGAAAGCCCGAAGAGCCCCATCATGGCCAACGCACAGCCCGGCAGCGTCACCGCGCCGGGACCCGGCGACGAGATGAACCCGCACGGCGTCCGCCAGTACGACGTCGAGGCGGTCAACAAGGGCGAGCGGCCCAAGCTTTACAAGGGTCGCGAGCCCATCTACCCGCGCCGCGTCTCCGGCTTCTACCGGAACCTCAAGTGGTGGATCATGGGGATCACCCTCACGATCTACTACGTCACGCCGTGGATCCGGTGGGACCGCGGGCCCTACGCGCCCGACCAGGCGGTCCTCGTCGACCTGACCGGGCGGCGCTTCTATTTCTTTTTCCTTGAGATCTGGCCGCAGGAATTCTTCTACGTCGCGGGCCTCCTCATCATGGCCGGCGTCGGGCTGTTCATGATCACCTCGGTGGTCGGGCGCGCCTGGTGCGGCTACGCCTGCCCGCAGACGGTCTGGACCGACCTGTTCATCTGGGTGGA
>CAZJNX010000056.1:0-24283 GCA_964547415.1 uncultured Hyphomicrobiales bacterium | reverse complement strand
CAGGCGGGCAAGGGCGAGGGCGTGCGAGGGCGCGGGCGGGCAAGGGCCCGGGCCGTCCCGGCGCCCGCCGTTCTCCCGCACCGACCGACACGTCGGCCTGTGGCCGCCGCTCACGGCGGCTCACCCGCCGGACGGCTGCGGGCCGAGCGGCGGGATCGGCGGGCTGTCGGTCGGATAGCCGTCGAGGCCGGGAGGCAGGCCCGCCTCGAGGCCCGGGACGGTGACCCCCGAGGGGGCCCAGCCCGCCTCGGCGAGGGCGCCGGCGATCCAGAAGCCCGTGGCGTTCGACAGGAGCTGGGCGGGGCTCGCGAAGGTGTGCTTCAGGCGCATCATGAAGTCGGCCACGTCCCCCGCCTCGGAGACCGCCCAGTCCCCCGGCAGGGGACGGGGCGTCTCGGGCGCGATGGCCGGGATGCTGGCGAGGGCCGCCTCGGCGACGCGCGTGCGCTCCGTGAGCGCCTGCCACACCCGTTCGTCGTAGTAGGTGAATGCCGCCTGCGGCAGCGGGTCCTCGCCCACGGCGGCATGGCGCTCCGCGTAGGGGACGATGAGGACGGACGCGGGCGGGAGCGCCCCGGCCGACAGGCGGAGGAGGAGATCCACCATCCAGTTGGTGCCCGCGGTGAGGCCGGCGCCGTAGTTGGTGCCGATCCGCTGGTTGACGACCACGCGGGCGCCCGCCCAGTCGATGGGCGCGGCGGCGAGGGCCCGCGCGGTCCAGTCCGCGTCGGACAGGGTGGCAAGGGCGAAGGTGCCGACCATCACCGCGTCGTAGCCGACCGGATAGGCTGCGGTGCCGCCGTCGAAGAAGACCGTCTTCACGTCCTCGAGGGTGAAGGCCTCGTCCGGGCCCGACAGCTTGTCCGCCAGGTAGCGGCCCGCGGCCGAGGCCGCGTAGTCGAGCATCGCCCGGATCGCCTCCCGCCGGCCGTCGAAGGCGCGGGACGTGACGCCGTCCATCCAGCGGCCGTCGGCGTTCATCTCCCGGAAGCCGCGCAGGTTCTCCACCAGGCGAGCGGCATGGGAACGCCAGGGGGCGCCGAGCTCGGCGAGGCTGGCGAGATAGGCGACGGCCGGGCCGACGTGGGAGATCGCCGTCAGCTCCACCCCGCCGTCCGACACGTCCTCCCGGACCGGGGCGGCGGCGATCAGCGCCCGGTCCCGCCCGTAGACGAAGACCCCCTCGGAGACGACGAGGACGAGCGGCCCCGCCTCCCCGGCCGACCGCTCCGCCATGGCGCGGGTGAGGGCGAGGGCGATGGACGCCTCTCCCCCCGAGCGCACGAAATCCTCGTACAGGCGCTCCACGACCGGGGCGGGGACGTGGACCTCGCCCCCGTCCTCGCCGCGGGCCGCCTCGGCCGCGGCGAGGGCCGCGAGGACGAGCGCGCCCAGGACGATCCCGGCCCGAACCGACCAGCCCGCCGAACGGCGCGCCGCCCCGCGCCGGATCCTCCCGCCCATCGTCACCTCCCGTGCGTTCGCATACCGGGGTAGCCGCCTCAGCTTGCGCCGGGCTTGCACGGTGGCGGGCGCCCGGACGGCTCAGGGCGCGTCGGCGACGAAGGCGAGCGACTCCTCGAGGGTCAGGACCGGGCGCTCCTCGTAGGGGCGGTCGAGGTCGGCCGCGTTGTCGGCGTCGACGAGGAAGGTCGGCAGCAGGATCCGCCGGGGGACCGGCTCGCCCGCGAGGTGACGGAGCGCGGCCTCGAGCGCGACGGCGCCCATGGACATGGCGTCGAACGCCGCGCTCGCCACGAGCCGCCCCTCCCGGACGAGGGCGATGCCGCGGGGCGTCGCGTTGGCGCCGATCGCCGGCACCCGCCGGCCCGCCTCCGACAGGACGTCGAGGATGCCGAAGGCCATGAAGTCGTTCATGGCGATCACGCCGTCGAGGGCGGGAAGGCCCGGCAGCGCCTCGCGAAAGCGGGCGCGGGCCACGTCCTCCTGGTAGTCGCCGCGAATGCGCGCGACGACCTCGATGCCGGGGAAGCCGGCGAGCGCGGCGTCGATGCCGCGGATCCGCGGGGCGGTGGTCGCCGCGTTCGGGTGCCCCTCCACGAGCGCGACCCGCCCCGCCCCGCCGATGGTCTCGGCGAGGCGGCGGGCGATGAGTTCCCCGAGGCGCTCGTCGTCCGATCCCACGAAGGTGACGGCGGGGGACGGGACCGTCTCGCTCACGAAGAAGAAGAGGGGGATCCCCGCCGCGCCCGCCTCGGAAAGGGCGTCGGCCATCTTCGTCGGATGGGCGGGGGCGAGGAGGATCGCCGCCGGGCGGGCGGCCACCGCCTCGCGCAGGAGGGCGATCTGCTCGTCCACGTCGTCGGGCGTCTCCGGCACGAAATGGCGGGTCGCGGCACCGAGACGGGCGGCCACCCGGTCGACCCCGCGGCGGGCGCCGACGTAAGCGGGGTTCGTCCGGTTCTTGGTGATGACCGCGATGTCGGTCGCCATCGGCCATGCCTCCCGGGCGTTGTGGGCGCGCCGTCCCGCCGCCTATCGTGGGGCGCCGGCCCGCGAACCGCTAGCGGATAAGGCGAGGCGGGGCAAACCGGCCGGCAGGCCGGGCGCCCGGAAGCGAGCAGGGGAGGACGCGATGCCCGACGTCATCGGCCACAGGCTCAAGGTGGGCGTCCTCGTGCCCTCCACGAACAGCGCGGTGGAGCCGGAGTTCGCGCGGATGGCGCCCGACGGGGTGAGCACCCTCGCCGCGCGGATCGCGGTCCCCAACCAGGCGTTCCGGACCGACGAGGATGCGGCGGCCATCGTCCGGGCGAGCCAGCCCGACCTCCTGCCCGCCGTCGACCGGGTGATAGCGGCGAACCCGGACCGGCTCGTCATGGCGATGGCCGTGCCCTGCTTCTGGGACGGAACGGCGGGGTGCGCCGCGATCAAGGACAAGCTCGAGGCGCGGGCGGGCGTGCCCGTCACCGTGCCGCCCGAGGCGATCGCGGCCGCCCTCGATACCCTCGGCGCCCGGCGGATCGCCGTCGTCTCCCCCTACATGCCGCTCGCCGACCGGCACGTCGCCACCTGGTTCGCCGAGAGCGGCTACGACGTCGCCGCCATCCGTGGTCTCCGGGCGCCGCGGGAGGACGAGGTCATCGCCATCGGGCCCGAGGCGCTGGAGGGCGCCTTCAGCGCCGTCGACGATCGATCGGTGGACGCGCTCGTCCACGTGGGCACGTCCATCGCCATGGCCCGCCTCGTGGAACGGTTCGAGGCGCTCTTCGGCAAGCCGGTCGTGTCGGTGAACGTCGCGCTCATGTGGGCGACGCTGCGGGCGGCGGGCATCGCGGACGGGGTGGGCGGCCACGGCCGCCTCCTCGCCGGGCACTGAAGGCCCGCCCGCGCCCCCGCCGTCGACAACGGTGCACGCTTGCATCCGGCCGCGCGCGCAAGCTACGCTCTTCGCGTCGCCGGCTCCGGCCAGCGGCCCGACGTGCCCCGAAAAGAAGGGCACCGGCGGTGATCGGCCGCCTGACGCCAACGACCAAGACGAACCCGAACGAGACGTTCGCCGGGAGGAAAACCGTGATCCACACCATCGCCCGCCGCAGCGCGGCGGCGTCGCTCGCCTGTGCCGCCGCCCTCGGCCTCGCCCTCGCCGCCGGCCCCGCCGCGGCCTACCCGGAGCGGCCGATCACCCTCGTCGTGCCCTGGGGCGCGGGCGGCGGGACCGACACGCTGGCCCGCACCTTCGCGAGCCAGCTCGAGGCCGAACTCGGCCAGCCGATCAACGTGGTGAACCGGACCGGGGCGGGCGGCGTCGTCGGCCACTCGGCGATCGCGAACGCCCGGCCCGACGGGTACACCGTCGGCATGGGGACGATGGAGTTCACCACCTACAAGCCCCTCGGCCAGTCCGACATCACGCCGGGGTCCTTCACCCTCGTGTGCCGCCTCGCCTCCCTGCCGGCGGGCATCACCGTGCGCGCGGATTCCGAGTACGGGTCGGCCGCCGACCTCCTCGAGGCGATCAAGGCAGAGCCCGAGGGCACCTTCACCTCGTCGGGCTCGGGCGTCGGCGGCGCCTGGCACCTGTCGGTGGCGGGCTGGCTCAACAGCGAGGGCGTCGATCCGCTCAAGGTGCGCTTCGTGCCCTCCCGCGGCGGCGCGCCCGCCCTCGCGGACCTCGTGGCCGGCGGCATCTCCATGTTCACGGGCTCCCTCAGCGAGGGCCTCGCCCTCGAGGACGCGGGCGAGGTGAAGTTCCTCGCCGTCATGCACCCGGAGCGGGTGGAGACGGCGCCCGACACGCCGACCCTCGAGGAGGCGACGGGCAGCGACTGGTCGTCGGCCACCTGGTTCGCGTTCGTGGCCCCGGCGGGGCTTCCCGAGCCGATCGAGGCGGCGCTCTCGGAGGCCACGCAGAAGGTCTTCGCGAGCGAGGACTTCCAGGCCTTCATGGCAGCGCGCGGCTACGTCCCCGCGGGCGAGTGCGGCGAGGACTTCGATACCTACGCCGAGCGGGTGACGGGCGAGACCACCGAGGTCATCGAGAAGCTCGGCCTCGGCAACTGAGCCTCGGGCGGCGCGGCCGGCCCACGCCCGCCCGCGCCTCCGGTTCCGCACGAGGAGGCGGCACGCCGTGCGTCTTTCCGACTGGGTGATCGGGCTCATCCTCGCCGTCTGGGGCGTCCTCGTCATCCTCGAGGCGCAGACCTTCCCGGCCTTCGGCGGGCAGCTCTACGGCGCCGCCTTCTTCCCGACCATCGTCGGGGGCGGCCTCGCCGCGATCGGCCTCGCCATGGCGGTCAAGGGCCTCGCCGCGCGCCAGCCCGGCATCCGCCTCGAAGCCTGGGCGAAGAACCCCAAGATCCTGTTCCGTCTCGCCCTGCCGGTGGCCGCGACGGTCGCCTTCATCTTCCTCCTCGAGCCCCTCGGCTTTCTCCTGACGGCGATCGGCACTCTCCTCGTCATGCAGCTCGCCCTCGGCGTCCGGCCGCTCCTCGCCGTCGCGGTTTCCGTCGCGGGGGCCTTCGCGGTCCAGTACGCCTTCGGCACGCTCCTGCGGGTCGCGCTGCCGTACGGGCCGCTCGAGATGCTGCTCCTGTGAGCGCGCGCGGGAACGCCGGGGCGGAGGGTCCGCGATGGACACGCTGATCGGCGCCTTCGGGGCCGTCCTCGCGCCGGACGTCCTCCTCGTGCTCGTCCTCGCGAGCGTGTTCGGCGTCCTCCTCGGCTCGATCCCGGGGCTGACGGCCACCATGGGGGCGGCGCTCCTCGTGCCCGTCACCTTCTTCCTCGACCCGCTGCCGGCGATCGCGGCGGTGGTGGCGGTGGCCGCCTCCGCCATCTTCGCGGGCGACCTTCCGGGCGCGCTCCTGAGGATCCCCGGAACGCCCGCGTCCGCCGCCTACTGCGACGACACCTACGCCCTGACGCGCGAGGGCAAGGGCGGCTTCGCCCTCACCTTCAGCCTCGTCGCCACCTGCATCGGCGGGCTCCTCGGCACCCTCGTCCTGGTGCTGGCCGCGCCAGCGCTCGCCCGCTTCGCCCTCGGCTTCTCCTCGGTGGAGTACTTCTGGCTCGCCTGCCTCGGGCTGTCCTCGGCCGTCATCGTGAGCGGGCCGTCAAAGCTGAAGGGCCTCGCGTCCCTGTTCATCGGCCTGTTCGTCGCCACCATCGGGGTCGACGTCATCGGCGGCCACCCGCGCTTCACCTTCGGGACGGTGGAGCTGATGGGCGGGGTGTCCTTCATCCCGGCCCTCATCGGGATGTTCGCGCTCGCCGAGATCCTCAGGAACCTGAAGGTGGCGACGCCCCTGTCGGCCGCGCGAATTCCGCCCCAGCAGCGGCGCGGCACCGCCCGCTTCGTGGGCAAGAACCTCGCCCGCCATCCCCTGAAGATCCTGCGCGGCGGCGGCACGGGGACCATGATCGGCATCCTGCCCGGCGCGGGGGCGGACATCGCCGCCTGGATCGCCTACGCCGTCTCGCGCAAGACCTCGAAGACGCCCGAGGCCTTCGGCAAGGGGAGCGTGGAAGGGGTGGGCGAGGCGAGCGCGGCCAACAACGCCGCCCTCGGCGGGGCCTGGGTGCCCACCCTCGTCTACGGCATCCCGGGCGACACCATCACCGCCATCGCCATCGGCGTGCTGATGGTGAAGGGCATCCAGCCCGGCCCCACCGTCTTCATGTTCCAGGCGGACCTGATGTACGCCATCTTCGCGGCCTTCTTCGTCGCGAACCTGATGCTGCTGCCCATCGGCTACGCGGCGATCCGCGCGGGGCAGACCATCGTGCGGGTGCCGCAGAACATCCTGTTGCCGATGATCCTGCTGTTCTGCGTCGTCGGCGCCTTCGGCACGGAAGGGTCCACCTTCGGGATCCTCGTGATGCTGGTCATCGGCCTCGTCGGCTGGGTGATGGCCGAGCACGACATGCCGCTGGCGCCGGCGATCCTCGGGATCGTGCTGGGCGACATGATCGAGTTCAACTTCGTGACGAGCCTCATGAAGTCGAACGGGGACCTCTCGGTGTTCTTCTCCCGGCCGATCGGGGCGGTGCTCGGCATCGTCACCATCCTCGTGTGGACGTTCCCGCTCCTCAAGGCCGGGGCGGAGCGGCTCGTGGCGGCCGGGCGCAAGCGGCGGCGCTCGCGGGCGTGAGCCTCACAGGAGCGGGCTCGCGAGGCGGGCGGCGGGCGCGAGCACGCGGATGCCGAGCGGGCGGCGGGCGTGGGCGGCGCGGTCGTAGCGGCGGCTGCGGGCGAAGTCGGCCTCGAGCATCGCCGCCACCTCCCGCGCGAACGCCCGGTCGAAGGTGAGCGCGGTGATCTCGAAGTTGAGGCGCAGGGAGCGGCTGTCGAGGTTCGCGGTCCCGACCGAGGCCGCCCAGTCGTCCACCAGCCAGACCTTCTGGTGCATGAAGCCCCGCTCGTAGCGCCACAGGGCGATGCCGGCGTCGTCCGCCTCGTCCACGTAGGCGAAGGCGGCGAGCCAGACGATCAGGTGGTCCGGCCGGTCGGGAATGAGGATTCGCACGTCGACGCCCCTAAGGCGCGCGAGGCGCAGCATGGTCATGACGTCGAGGTCCGGGACGAAGTAGGGGCTCGCGATCCACAGGCGCTCCCGCGCCTCGGCGATCAGCTGGCCGAGGAGGAGCGTGCCGGCCGGCCGGTCGTCCGCCGGCCCGGTGGGGACGACGAGCACCGGCACCGCGGGTCCGCCCCCCTGCCCCGCCTCCGGCGCGGTCGGCACCGCCGCGAGCGGCTCGCCCCCCGTCCACATCCAGTCTTCGGCGAAGGAGGCCTCCACGGCCGCAGCCGGCGGCCCCCTCACCTCCACCGAGGTGTCCCGCCAGGGCCCGAACCGCTTCGAGAGCCCGAGATACTCGTCGCCCGCGTTGGGGCCGCCGACGATCGCCACGCGCCCGTCCGCCGCCACGATCTTCCGGTGGTTGCGGAAGTTGAGCCTGAGGATCCGCCTGAGCCGCCGGTCGATCTCGAACGGGCGCACCTCCACGCCCGCCGCCTCGAGGCGCTGCCAGTAGCGGCGGGGCGTGCGGTGACAGCCCACGCGGTCGTAGAGGAAGAGAACCCTCACCCCCTCCCGCGCCTTACGGGCGAGGAGGTCGGCGAGACGGCCGCCGAGCCCGTCGTCCCGCACGATGTAGAACTGGACGAGGACATGCCGCTCCGCCGCCTCGATGGCCGCGAACATGGCCGCGAAGGCCGCCTCGCCGTCGACGAGGAGGCGCGGGCGCGGCGCGGCCACCGTGGGCAGCGGCGCGAGGCGCTCGAGCGGGACGCGGCGCGGATCCGCCCCCGCCGCCTCAGCCGCCCGCGCCATCGCCACCTGGTCGATCCGGTCGAGGGCGGCGCGGCGGGCCGCACGGTGCCCGCGGGCGATGCGGGCGTTGTCGGGCGGGCCGAACACGGCGTAGAGCGGCAGGGACAGCCACGGCAAGAGGACGAGGGAGACCGCCCAGGCGACGGCGCCCTGGGCCGTGCGGGCCCGGGCCGCCGCGTTGAGGGCGGCCAGCACGCCGCCCGCGTGGACGAGCGCGACGAGGCCGGCGAGGGCGGCGTCGACCGCCTCCACCCTCAGGCCTCCCCGTCGTGGTCGGCGAGGAAGCAGAGGTCGGCCCACAACGGCAGGTGGTCCGATGCCTGCCGCGCCGTCTCGGAGGCGTGGACCCCGCTCGCGCGGATGACGAGATCGGCCGTGGTGGCGATCCGGTCGAGCGGCGCCACCGGCATGGAGGCGTGGAAGGTGGGCGCGGGGGGCGACAGGCGGTGGGTCGCCGACAGGCGGGCGAGACAGCCCGCGAGCGCCCGCCATTCGTTGGTGTCGCCCGCGATCACCGTCGGCCGGTGGGTGTGCTCCTCGAGGTGGGCGAGGATCGCCGCCACCTGCTTGACGCGGGGGCCGGGCGTGAGGCCGAGGTGCATGCCGACGACCCGCACCGCCCGCCCGGCGACGACGAGGTCCGCTGACGCCGCCCCCCGCGGCTCCAGGAACGGCAGGTCGATGGGCCGGACGTGCTGGAGCGTCACGTGGTCCTTCACGAGGATGGCGTTGCCGTGCCAGCCGAGGCTCGCGGGCTTCAGCGGGTGGCCGGCCACCTGCCAGCCCGCCTCGGCGAGGGCGCCGCGCGGCAGCGTCGTCTCCCGCGCCCCGAAGCGGCGGTCCACCTCCTGGAGGGCGACGACGTCCGCGCCGATTTCCTGGATGACGGACAGGATCCGGTCGGGCCGCCGGCGCCAGTCGAGCCCGACGCACTTTCTCACGTTGTAGGTCGCGACGCGAAAGGACATCGGCTTGCAGGCACCGGACGAACGGACGCGGCAGGAGCCGGCGGGGCAGGACGCCCCGGCGGGACCCGCGAGACAACCGCGAACGGGAGCCCGGCGCAAGGGCGAGGTGCGGGCCTTCGGACGGCGCATCCCGCTCCCGCGCCGGCGGTCCGTCCGCATCGCGCTCGGCGTCGCGCTGGTTTCGGGCGGCCTCGTTGGCTTCCTGCCGGTCGTGGGGTTCTGGATGATCCCGGCGGGGGTCGCCGTCCTCGCGGTCGACCTGCCGGTGGCGCGCCGGGTCGAGCGGCGCTCCCTCGCCCTCGCCCGGCGCGCATGGCGGGGGGTGCGCGGGAAGGATCCGGTCAGGACCGGGGCGGTGCCTCCACGGCCTCCCGGTCCCGAGCCTCCTTCCGGGTGAGGGAGGCGATCACCTCCTCCTCGCCGGGTCGCAGGCTGATCTCGTCCGGCGCGAGGCGGACGACGCGCCCGCCGATGCCGAGCCCGAGGAAACCCCGCGTCCTCACGAGGACACCCTCGACCCGGCCAGACGCCACGTCCCTGAGGACGGTCTCGACCTCGCCGATGGCCTTGCCCTGCGAGCCGGTGACCGTCCACCCCTCGATCGCCCCGGCGAGGTCGAGCGGCGTCCCGTCCCCGTCCGCGCCCGCGCCGTCCGGCGCCGCGCCGGCGGCCTCGACCGGCCGGGGAGCGTCATCCGGCCCTTGCCCCTCGGGCTCGTCGGTGGCTTCGGCAGAGGGCGGGCCGCCGTCGTCCGCCGTCAGCGCCTGCCCGTGGTCCACGGCCGTGGCGCCGCCGTCCAGGGGCGCGCGCCCGGCCTTCGCCAGCCTCGCCTCGCGCGCCTCCAGGGGCGTCGCGGCGGCGTCGGTCGCGCGTTCGCGGCGGTCGGCCGATGCCGGCGCCTCGCCCCGGCCGGGCGCGGATGCCGGTCCGTCCACCGCCGCCATGCCCCCGTCCGCGCCGGGATCGTCCGGAGCGGCCGGGCGTTCGGCTTCCGCCACCCGGCCCGGGCGTCCGTCGTCCGCCGGCCTGGCGGGCACGCGGCCGGGACGGTCGGCTTCCGGCTCCCGGGTCGGACGTTCGGCGGCCCCCTCCAAGGCCGCTTCCCCGGCGGGTCGACCGGCCGCGGCGGCGCGCGCCCCCTCCCCGTCCGGGACGGTGGCGGTGACTTCGGCCGTGGCCTCGCCCTCCGGGCCGGGCCGCACCACCACGTCGAGGTCCTCCACGACGAGGGTGGCGTCCGGCCCCTCGCCCCGCCTCTCCGCGCCCAGGGCGTCGGCGAGCGCCTCCGAACCCTCGTGAGCATCGCCCCCGCGGGCGAGCGGCGGCCCGTCCGCCGCCGGCACGAGGATCCCCGTCAGGGGATGGGCGATCCCGTTGTCCGCCCGGATGTCGCCCCCCTCGATCCGCGGTGCCTCGGGCCAGGGCGGGCCCCCGTCCACCCGCGCCGCCAGCACGCCCTCGCTCCAGCGCACGGTGATCGTGTCGCCACTCGCCGCGGTGATGGTGCGCGGCAGGTTGTCGGCGAGGTATCGCTCCCCTTCCACGATGTGCGTGAGGAGGATGCGGCGCACGGCCCCGGCATCGACGCCGGGTTCGCCCGTCGCGGCCGCGGCATAGGCCTCGTCGGTCGGGGCGAAGACGGTGACGGGGCCCGGCCCCGTCAGGCGGTCCGAGAGGCCCGCGGCCTCCATCCCCGAGAGAAAGCGGTCGAAGCGGCCCGTCTCGGCCATCTCCTCCAGCAGGGTCGCGGCCGCGGCACCTGCCGGCAGCAGCAGGGTTGCGGCGACGGCAAGGGCAAGTCTCATGGAGCGGTCCTCGGCTCGTCGTCGGACGGCGGGTGGCGGACACGCCGCACCCGCCCCACGACAAGCCCGTGCCGCTCGCCAGGTTCCGGCGCGGCTACCGGGCGGCCCCGTCCGGCCCGTCCGCGATCTCCCGCAGGACCGGCAGGAGGTAGCGTCGGAACTGTTCGGGGTTCTCGCTCATCGGGAAGTGGCCGAGCCGCTCCATGATGGTCGCCTTCGCGCCCGGAATGCGGGCTGCCGTGCGCAGCGTGTCCTCCGGCTCGCAGGAGAAGTCGTATTCGCCCGTCAGCAGGTAGAGGGGGCAGCGGGCCGTGTCGATCCGCTCCACCACCTGCCGCAGGTCCCCGTCGACCCGGTAGAAATAGAGATCGCCCTTGAAGATCCCGGGGCCCGACTGGAGGTAGTGCCACAGGGTCTCGTGGCGGTCGGCCGGCGGCCCGCCGGGCGCGATCAGGCCGGAGATCATCGCCGCGGAGATCTCCCCGCCGTGGACGTCGGGCCGGTGGAGCCAGTCCGTGTCGTACCAGGGCCGCTGGAAGTCGGCCGACTGCAGGCCGATCAGGGCGCGGAATCGGTCCGGGTGCGCCGCCGCCAGCTCGAGGACGATGCGCCCGCCGATCGAGCAGCCCATCACCACCGGCCGCTCGAGGCCGAGCCCGTCGCACACGGCGAGGATGGTCTCGACGTAGAGCGCCGTCGTGAGGCGGTACTCCCGCCGCTCGTAGCCAGCGGGCGGGCTCGACTTGCCGTGCCAGGGCATGTCGAACGCGATGACGCGGAAGCGGTCCGTGATCTCCCCGTCGTTGAGGAGCGCGCGGTACTGCCGCCCGTCCGCCCCGGCGGTGTGGAGGCACACCAGCGGGATGCCCTCCCCCGCCTCCTCGAAGTAGACGCGCACGGCCTCCCCGGCGATCGCAAGGTGCACGTAGCGCCCGACGACGGGCTCGATCGGCGCCGTCACGGCGCCGCCTCCGCCGCGGCCCGGGGCAGGGCGAGGACGTCCTTCACCACCTGCAGGTGGCTCATGAGCGGGTGGAGGTCGCCGGCCATGGAGAGGTGCCCGTGCTTGGCCATCCCGAGGATGTCGTGGAAGGGCGGGCGGGGCATCGGCCGCCAGTGCTCGACCCAGCCTTCCGGGGTGGCGCGGATCGCGAAGTCGAAGGAGCGCATCAGGACCGGGCCCTCGACGAGATCGGCGATTTGCCCGTCCCGGAAGACGAGGCGGAACTCGTCTTCGCCGGCGGCGAGCAGCATTTCCGCGGCGAGGCGGCGGGCCCGCCGGGCGAGGTCCCCGTCCGCTTCCATCAGGGCCGGCAGGCGCCGGATGGTCTCCCGCGCCTTCTCCGTCGCGTCCGCCACGCCGTCCTCCGTGCCTTGCCCGCCTTGCGCGTTCAGCCGGACGATAGCGGGCGCACGACCCCGGCGGCAACCGCACCGGGCGCGGTCGCGGCGGGTCAGAGAGCCCGCCGCGCGCCCGCGACGGCTAGTCCCGTCCGCGGGAGGAAGCGCCTCAACACTCGGCGGCCCCGTCCGCGCCCGCATAGTGCTTCACCTCCACCACCGGGGAGCCGGTGGCGGCGTCGATGGCGCGCTTCAGGGCCGAGCGCCGGTCGTTCTCCCGGTAGACCGAGCGGGCGAGGTCGACGAACGCCGGCCCGAAGTCGCCGCGCCGCTCGCACAGGCGAATGGCGTCCTCGATGTCCCACAGCCGCGCGTTGACCGCCGCGAGCTCTCGGACGAGCGGGCGGAGCGCGTCGTCGTCCGCACCACCCGGGAAGACCTCGTCCCGGATCGCCTCCAGGGCGGCGAGCTCGCCCGCCACGCGGGCCCGGCGCTCCGCGTCCGGCACCCGCTCCGCCTTGAGGGCGAGGATCGAGATCCGGTCGAACAGGTCGCCGGCCGAGACCGGCACGAGGATCGCCCGCATGGCCCCACTCCCTCGCGGTCCGGCGCGTGGCGCGCCGGCGGGGAAACCGTTATCTCCCGAAGCGGGCGGGTACGGAAGGGAGGCGAGGGGATGACCGAGGCGGAGGGCGCACCCGCGGCCGCGCGGCCGCCGTCGCCGGCGCGGGAGCGGGCGAGGGCCCTGCGCGAGGCGTTCGACCGGGACCTCGACGTCGACGCCCTCTGGCAAGGGACGCGGGCCCTTGCCGACGACTTCCCGGAGGACCCGATCGCCCTCAACGCCCATGCCGTCGCCTGCCACTACCGGCGGGACACGCCGGCCGCCGAGGCGATGGCCGACCGGACCCTGCGCCTCGAGCCGGCGAACCGGACGGCGCGGCTCGTGCGGGCCCTCGGCCGCCTGCGCGAGGGTCGCTACCGGGACGGCTGGGGCGACTATCTCCACCGGATCGGGCCGAAGGCCCTGGCGCGCTCCCGGGCGGAGAAGCTGCCGGCCGAGCACCGGTGGACCGGCGGGCCCGTGCACCAGCCCCTCCTCCTCGTGCCGGAGCAGGGGCTCGGCGACAGCATCCAGTTCCTGCGCCTCGTGCCGATGGCCACGGCCCGGGGCGTGCGCCTCGCGGTGGAGGTGGAGCCGCGCCTCGTGCCGCTGGTGGACGGCGCGCCGGGCTTTCACGCGGTCGCCCGGCCGGGGGCGAGGCTGCAGGTCAAGAGCTGGGCGATGATCGCCGACCTCCTGCCGATGCTGATGCCGACCCGCGAGGACGTGGCCGGCAGCGGCCGGCCCTACCTGGCGCCCGTGGCGAGCCGGGTGCCCGGCGCGGCCCTGTCCGGTCTGTCGGGTCTGCGCGTCGGGATCGCCTGGCGCGGCAGCCCGCGCCACGCCGACGACCGCCACCGCTCCATGCGCCTTGCCGACCTCGCCCCCCTCCTCGACGTGCCGGGCATCGCCCTCGCGAGCCTGTCGGCGACGCCCCTCGACCCGGACGCCGACCCGTCGGTGGACGCGGACGTCGCCCGGCACGTGAGGGACCTGTCCGGCGCCTCGAGCCCGGTGACGGCCCTGTCGGCGGTGATCGCGGGCCTCGACGCGGTGGTGACTGTGGACACCTTCGTGGGCCACCTCGCCGCCGCCATGGGCAAGCCGACCTTCGTGCTCCTGTCCTTCCTCGTGGACTGGCGCTGGGGCACGGAAGGGGAAACGACGCCCTGGTACGACTCCATGACCCTCGTGCGCCAGGAACGGCTCGGCGACTGGTCGGCGCCGGTGCGCACCGTCGCCGAGAGACTCGCGGCGGGCCGCATCTGACCGCCCCGTCGTTCGTGGTCACTGCCGGGCCGGGCGACACAACGCACGCGGCAAGGACGAGGGCAGCGAGCACGCCGCCGGGACTTGGCCCGATCATCGCTGGTTGCTCGCCATGCGCCGGAGCGGCAGGCGACCGCGCCCGCACGGCATGATCGGCCTTCACCCGACGTGGAGGGCCGATGGCCGGGCGGGCGCCGCCGGCGCAAGAGGCCCTGCCGCGCCCGACCGGGCAGCGCCGGCTGGACTGGCGGCGCCCGCCGGGCCAAGGTGGCGCCATGCTGTCGACGACGAGACGAGCGGGTGGTTTGGTGACGTGGCGGAGGCGGGGCCTTGCGGGGCTCCTCACCGCCATCGCCCTGTCGGCGTCCGCGGCCCTTGCCGGGGACGCGCGGCCGGTCGACTTCGACGCGCTGGTGCCGGAGGAGGCGAGCGCCGCCGACCCCCTCGCGGGGCTGTCGGAGCGGGCATTGTTCGACCTGTCCCTCGCCCTCAGGATGCGCGACCAGGGCGTCGACCCGGCCGCCGACACGGGCCGCGGGCGGGTGCTCGCCCGCCTCGAGGCGTCCCTCGCCGCCGCAGGCGTCGTCGTCGCGGACGTCCTCGCCCGGCGCGAGGCGATCGCCGAAGCCCGCCGCGCCGCCCTCACCGCGACGGAGCCCACCCTCGAGGGGGAGCGCGTCTCCATCGCGGGCTTCGCCGTCCCGGCGGCGGAGGGGCGCGAGGCGGGCCACTTCTGGCTGGTGCCGCGCTTCGGCATGTGCAGCCACGTGCCCCTTCCCCCGCCGAACCGGATGATCCGCGTGACCGCCCCGCCCGGGCGCTACCCCGCCCGCCTCCACGAGCCCGTGGCGGTGACGGGACGCCTCGCGGCCGAGGAGACCGCGGTGGTGGCCTTCGTCGGCGACGGGCCGGTCCCGATGCACGCGGCCTGGACCCTCGCGGCGGACGGGATCGAGCCGCCGGGCCCGGAGCGCCTCGCCGCCCTGTTCGCCGAGGGCGGCCTGCCGGAAGGCGTCGTCCACGGCATCCGCGCCCGCTTCGGCGGCCCGCCCGAAGACGGGCCGGCCCGATGACGGCCGGGCGCCGGCCCCGTCCACCGCTCGCCCGGCGGAGGCAAGCGCGGCCATGACCGTCCTTTACGTGGACGCGGACGCCTGCCCGGTGAAGGACGAGGTGGTGAAGGTGGCGGGCCGCCACGGCCTGTCGGTCGTCATGGTCTCGAACGGCGGCATCCGGCCGAGCCGCGACCCGTCGGTGCGGGTGGTGGTGGTGCCCGAGGGGCCGGACGTCGCCGACAAGTGGATCGCCGACCGCGCTGGGCCGGGGGACCTGGTCGTGACCGCCGACGTGCCGCTCGCCGCCCGCGCGGTGGAGAACGGGGCGCTCGCCATCGGCCACCGGGGCGAGCCGTTCACGGCCGAGACGGTCGGCGCCCGCCTCGCCGTCCGCGACCTGATGGCCGACATCCGCGCCGCCGACCCCCTCGGCACCCACGGCGGCGGCCGCCCCTTCGGCCGCGCCGACCGCTCCCGCTTCCTCGAGGCCCTCGACCGGATGGTCCGGACGGCGCTGCGCTCCTGACGCGGGGGCCGCCGGCCGTCCCCTGCCCGAAGCTCGCGCGGGGCGGCCCACCGGAACGTCGGCGGGCCTTCCACCGGAACGGCCGGGCGGACGGTGGGGCGCGCGCGATGTGCCGCCGAACCCGGCTCCGGCGGGTCAGGGGCGGGCTATCAGCGGGGCGAGGACGCGCTTCACGGCGGCGACCGCGGCCTCCATGGCGGCGACGTCCTCCTCGCCGAAACGACGGGGCTCGCCGGGGAAATGGGCCGACACCCAGCCGACCAGGTAGTCGTCCTCCGCGATCACCGGGGCCACCATCTGGGCCCGGGTCCCGAAGACGGCCGACAGCGCCGGCGGCGGCGAGAGCGGGCCGGCGGCGAGGACGTCCTCCTGGACGAGGGTGCGCCGGTTCGCCTCCAGCCAGCGCACGGTCGCCGCCCGGCGGTGGTCGATGGACCCGTCGCCCATCATGGAGGCCATGCCGGGGGCGAGGGCCTCCGCCACCGGCGTGTTCACCGAAAGCCCCCGCGCCGGCCAGTCGACCCGCACCGTCGTCCGCCCCGCCCCCGTCCGGTCGAGGAGGCCCGCAAGCACCGCCTCCAGTTCGACCCGCAAGGCCTCGTCCATCGCCGCCATCGCCCCCTCCCGCTCTCAGCCGGCCGCAAGCTCCGCCGCGAGACGGCGCACGCCCTCCTGAAGGCGGATCCGCGGCGCGTAGCCGAGCCGCTCCCGCGCCCCCTCGATCGACAGCCGCGGAACGCGGTAGGCCTCCGGCCCCGGACCCGCGGCGAACGCGACCTCCACCGGGCCGACGGTGTCCGCCACGATGGCGTGGACCTCGGCGAGGCGGTGGCGCTCGCCACCGCTGACGTTGAGGACGTGGGCGCCGGATGCGGGCCGCTCGAGCGCCGCCGTCATCGCGTCCACCACGTCGTCGACGTGGACGTACTGCCGCTCCTGGTCCGCGGGCGCGGGCAGGGAGACCGGCCGCCCGGCGAGGGCCGCGCGCACCATCTCGCGGACCATGCACTCCGTGGTCCGCCCGGCGCCGTAGACGTGGGACAGGCGGAGCGAGACGACGTCCGCGCCGGTCTCGGCGGAAAAGGCCTCGGCGAGCGCCTCGCCCGCCACCTTCGACGCGCCGTAGGTGGACACCGGCCGCGGGCGCACGTCCTCGCCCACCGGATCCGTCTCCCGGTTCCCCGGCCCGTAGACCATGATCGTGGACAGGAAGACGACCCGGCGGACGCCGCGGCGGCGCGCGAGGTCGAGGACGCGGGCCGTGCCGCCCACGTTGGTGTCGACGATGAGCTGCGGGTCGTCCCGCGCCACCATGAAGCCCGACACGCCGCCCGCGTGGACGACCGCATCGACGTCCGGAAGCCGGGCGAGCGCATCCGCCGAGTCCGGCCGGGACAGGTCGGTCGCCGCGAAGGCGGCAAGGCCCTCGAGCCCGGCAGGCGGGGCGACGTCGCTGCCGACGACCGCGTGACCCGCCTCGAGAAGGCGGCGGGCGGTCACGCGGCCGATGAAGCCCCCGACGCCCGTGAGGAGGACGGTGCGCGGCCCGCTCATTGGGGCGGCAGGCCGAGGAGGCCGGCGGCGGCGGTGCGCGCGCGGGCGAGGGCCGCCTCGTCGTCGGGCCCGAGCGGCTGCGGGCCCGCGGTGTAGTGAACGGAGATCCAGCCCTGCAGATAGTCGTTCGCGTCGAGGAGAGGGGTGAGCATCTGGGCGGTGGCGCCGTAGACGGTCTTCAGCGCCTCGGGCGGGACCGGGTCGGTGGCGGTGGAAAGGTCCGGCTGGACGAGGGGCCTGCGGTTCGCGGCGAGCCACATGACGGTGCGTCCCGCCCGCTGGTCGATCGCGCCCTCGCCCCGCATGGAGCGCGTCTCGGGCGTGCGCGCCTCGGCGACCACGTCGTCCACGTGCCAGCCGCGGGCCGGGTCGTCGAAGCGGATCGTGCAGCGGCTGGCGCCGGTGGCCCGGCGCAGGGCCTCGAGCACCCCGTCGAGGGCGGCCGCGAGGCGTTCCGTCTCCCCTTCGCTCATCGGCGTTTCCTCTTCTCGTTCTCGCCAGTCAGGGCAGGATCCAGCCCCCGTCCACCACGAGGGTGTGGCCCGTCACGTAGGCGGCGGCGTCGCTCGCGAGGTAGAGGACGGCCCGCGCCATGTCCTCCGTCGTGCCGAAGCGGCCGACGGGGATGCGGGCGACCGCCTCGCGCCGCTGCGCCTCATCGCCGAGGACGTGGGCGTTGAGCGGCGTCAGGGTGCGCCCGGGCGCCACCGCGTTGACCCGCACCCCGTGGCGTCCCCACTCGAGGGCCGCGGTCTTCGTCGCCTGGGAAATGGCCGCCTTGGTGGCCGAGTAGACGGCCCGGTTCTCCGCCCCGTTGAAGACGAGCTGGGAGGAGACGAGCACCGCCGCCCCGCTCTCCCGCGCCACCATCCCCGCCCCGAACAGCTTCAGGAGGGCGAGGCTGCCGACGAGGTTGACGTCGACGACCCGCTTCAGGTCGGCGAAGTCGAGGTCGAGGAGCGGCTCGTAGAGGAGGACGCCCGCGTTGAGGACGGCGACGTCGACGGGACCCGCCGCCTCCGCGAGCGCCTCGCACGAGGAAAGGTCCGCCTGGTCGTAGACCTTGATGGCGATCCCCGGTCGCTCGGCGGCGAGTGTGGAAAGGCCCTCTTCGTCCCGGTCGGCGGCCACGACGGTCGCCCCGCGGTCGGCGAGGAGGAGGGCCGTCGCGCGGCCGATGCCGCTCGCCGCGCCGGTCACGCAGGCGGTCCGGCCGGACAGGTCGAAGAGGGCGGTGAACGGGTCCATCTCAGTATCCGACGAGACGTGGCAGGAAAAGGACGATGTCCGGGAACATCACGCACACGAACAGCACGAGATACTGGACGATCACGAACGGCCAGATCTCCTTGATGACGTCCACCACCTGGATGCGCCAGATCCCGGACGAGACGAACAGCAGGATCCCGAGCGGCGGCGTGATGGCGCCGGGGGTTGTATCGATGACGAAGATGAAGCCGGAACAGAGGACGCAGCGAAAGAGGATCAGCCTGCACACGACCGCGGTCATGACCGCGATGGAGGCGATCACGACCCACGACAGCACGCGATCGACGACGTCGGCGCCGTTACGATAGCGGACGAGAAAGCTGCGCATCGGCCGTGGCGGTTCCTCGCGGGGCGGGCGCGGCGGCCACTCCGCCGCGCCCGGACGGATCAGCCGCAGCGCTCGACGGCGGCCCCGGCACGGCGGCCCCGGCGAGGTCCATGGTCTCGTCGCCCACCTTCTCGCGGATCTGCTCGTAGACCGGCTTCGTCTTGTCGCGGAACTTGGCGCGCTCCTCGTCCGGGATCTGGTAATACTCCATCCCGCCGGCGACGAGGCCGTCCCGCGCGGTCTGGTTCTCCCGGTCGGAAATCGCCCGCTGGGCGGCCGTGGCCACGAAGATCGCCTGGTCGACGGCCGCGCGCTGCTTGTCGGTGAGGGCGCCGCAGGCGTCGAAGGTGAGCGTCCAGGCTTCGCCCGACGGGGTGCGGATCTCGAGGCCCTCGAGGTCCTCCACCGTCCTGATCGGGCGGCGGTCGTCGGTGACGTGGCGGGCGCCGATCATGCCGAAGCCGCCGATCACGAGGCCCTTGTCCTCGGCGGCCGCGCGCAGGTGGTCGCCGACGTCGCCGTCGATCCGGCAGATCGCCCGCTGGCTCGCGGTGGCCGCGAACGGCAGCACCGAGGCGGCGAACTCGGGGATCAGCCGGTCGTCGTCGCCGACCCCGCCCCAGGCCATCTGGATCTGCCCGGTGCGCAGCTGGTCCACCTGCTCGAAGCCGCCGCCGAGCGTGTTGCCGGGCAAGAGGGCTATCCGGATCTCGCCGTCCGACGGGCGCGCGACCTCGGAGGCGAAGCTCTCCAGCGCGATGGAGGTGGAATGGCCGGCCGGGAAGGACCCGCTCGCCCGCCAGACCACCTCCTGGGCGGTGGCGGCCGACACGCCGCCCGTGGCGATGGCGAGGCCGAGCGCGCCGGCCGCGACGAGGCTCCGTTGCGTCATGGCTGTTCCCCTGTCGTCCCTTTGCGGGTTGGTTCAGGCCGGGCCGGCCACCGCCTCGGCGATCGCGCGGCCGAGCTCGGCCGTCGTCGCCGGACCGCCCATGTCCGGCGTGTGGAGGCGCGTGTCCTGGAGCGCGGTCTCGATGGCGGCCATGACGGCGGCCGCCGCGTCCGGGTGGCCGAGGTGGTCGAGCATCATCGCCGCCGTCCAGATCTGGGCGATCGGGTTGGCGATGCCGCGCCCGGCGATGTCGGGCGCCGAGCCGTGGACGGGCTCGAACATGGACGGCGCCGTGCGCGCCGGGTTGATGTTGGCGGACGGGGCGACGCCGATGCCGCCCGCCACCGCCGGCCCGAGATCCGACAGGATGTCGCCGAACAGGTTGGAGCCGACGACGACGTCGAACCAGTCCGGATGGCGCACGAAGTGGGAGGTGAGGATGTCGATGTGGAAGGCGTCCGTCGCAACGTCCGGGTAGCGCGCGGCGACGGCGGCGAACCGCTCGTCCCAGTAGGGCATCGTGATCTTGATGCCGTTCGACTTGGTGGCCGAGGTGACGTGGCGGCGCCGCGCCGTCGCGAGCTCGAAGGCGTACTCGAGGATCCGGTCCACCCCGCGGCGGGTGAAGATCGTCTCCTGCACGACGAATTCCTGGGGCGTGCCGGCGAACATGCGCCCGCCGACGTCGGAATACTCCCCTTCCGTGTTCTCCCGGACCACCATGAAGTCGAAGTCGGCCGGGCCGCGGCCGGCGAGGGGCGAGGTCATGCCCTTGAGGAGCTTCACGGGGCGCAGGTTGACGTACTGATCGAACGTGCGGCGGATCGGGATGAGGAGGCCCCACAGCGAGACGTGGTCCGGCACGCCCGGGAAGCCCACGGCGCCGAGGAAGATGGCGTCGAAGGCGGCGAGCCGCTCCAGCCCGTCGTCCGGCATCATGCGGCCGGTTCTGGCATAGACCTCGCACGACCAGTCGAAGGTCTCGACGGCAAGCGGCACGCCGTAGCGGGTGGCGACGGCGTCCAGCACCTCGAGCGCGGCGGGCACGACCTCGAGCCCGATGCCGTCGCCCGGAATGACCGCGATCCTGTGGGCCAAGATCGATCCTTTCCGACTGTGCCAGGGCGCCGGCCGCGCAGGACGACAAGCGCCGCGCATTGGCGGCACCGGCCGAGACGTCCGGTCCATTGTCGGCACGCTAGATCAGCCCGACGACCACCGCAAGCGGTGGCGCGGGACCCTGAAAGGAGCTGCATGCGGAAGCGGCACGAGGATGAAAACCGACGACCGTCAGTATCTTGCGCCGAATGCAGCCGCTCCTGGCGCACACCCGCGCACAAAAGACAAGCAGCGCACGGCGGGTTCTGCAAGAAATCGATGCATCACCTGCCCGCTCCATGGGGGTGCCACGGCCGGTTGCCGGACAGGGCGCGCGGACGGAGCGCGGGGAATCGAGGACAGGGCGCGCCACTTGTATGCGCCCGGCGAGCGGCGGGCGGCCACCAGCGCGGGCCCCCGACGACCGCCGCTCCGAAGGCGCCGGGAAAGCCCGGCGGTTCTGCCGCAGGCCCGTGCCTCTCCCCGCCGTGGCCGAGACCGCGCGCCCGCCCCGGCGTGAGCCCGGTGCCCGGCTGCCGACGCGCGAGGCGGCGGGTCTTTCCGCCCCGCGGCAGGGCGTCGTCGCCCCGACGGACCCGCCGTCCGGGGCCCTGAGACCGCGCGGCGCGGCCTGTCGACCTTGCTGTCGCTGCCGGTCGCCCGGCGGGCCTCGCCGGGAGGGCCCCCCTCCTCGCCCTGACCGCTGCGAGGACGGCTCGACGGAGCAACCGTGACCGCCGTCGATGGGGGGACAGATGCGGCGTACCCCATCGACGCAAATCACGTGGCACTTGGCATTTCGCGGAGCACCAGCCCGCCCGCGAGACCATCCGGCGACGGGTAGGGTTGTTGGCGGGGGGGCGGTCCGCGGAACATTCGGCCGCCGACGGACGCCAGCACCCGGGGAGCACCCGCGCCCCTCGGACGGGTGGGGACAAGGACGGCGTCGCCCGCGCAACGTTCGTCGCTTTCACCCGCAGGCTTCGGCCGAACGCCGGGGCGCCCACCGCCGGGTCGCACACCGCCGGCCGAAGGCCATCGGGCGAGAGCGCCAGCGACGGGAGGAGCATGGTGGCGGATCGGCACGGCGGTCCGGCAGTGGGCAAGCGCCACCTCGTCGTCATCCGGATGATCGGCGACAGGAGCGCCCCGGTCCGGAACCCGCCTTCCGCCCGGACCGGGGACCCCGCCCTGTCGCGCCGCCCCCGGGATGGGATCGGGAGCACCCGCGCCAGTACGCCCCCTGTCGACGGCCGGTCCGGTAGCGCAATGGCCTCGCGGGCCACCGACCGGCAGGTCCTGCACGGGCTGGGAAATCCGGAAGCGCCCCCCTGTCTGTTGGCGAGGTGGTAGCTTGGGAGTTGCGGAAGGGAGACCGTCGCCCCGCGCAGGCCGGTGCTCGGTCGGTGCGTCAGCGGCCCTCCCGCCACCACGTGCCGCCGAGGGCCGCGAACAGGAAGGCGAGCCCCAGGAAGCCGGCGATGAGGGGAATGCGCTCGATGCTCTCGAGCTCCGTCGCCTCGGAGCGGCGCAGGCCGATCCAGTCGCCGCCTGCCATCAGCCGCCCTTCGTCCCGCATCAGCAATCGCGGCACGTCGAGGGTTCCGTCGGCCGCGATGCGGCGCGCCGACCCGCCGGTGGCCTCGACGAGGGGGGCGAGCGCCTCCGTCGTGGAGCGCAGGTCCACGACCTCTCGCGGATTGGGCGGCCCGACGTGGCCGAAGGCGGACAGCGTGCCGTCGCTGGCACGGAAGAGCCCCACCTCGCCCACCTCGAGGGTGGCGCGCCACACGCCGGGGGCGGCCGCCGCGAGATCCACCGTCTCGGTGCGGCCGCCGGGGAACTCGACCTCGACCGGGCTCACCTCGTCGCCGAGCGTCTGGCGCTCGATGACGAGTTCGCCCGCCTCGGCGGTGAGGCGGAGCGCCTCCTCCTCCAGTTCCGGCTCCTTCATGAGCCAGTGGGCGAGGCGGCGAAGGAGCGGCACGTACGGCCCGCCCCCCTGGTAGCCACGGGCCCACAGCCAGACGTGATCCGACAGGAGGACGGCGACGCGGCCCTCCCCCTCGCGACTGAGGATCAGCAGGGGCTTGCCGTCCGCGCCGGTCATCACCGTGTCGCCCGACGAGGGGACCGCATCGATGAGGCGGTACCACTCGCTCCAGGCCGGCTCGCCCTCGCCAGCGCCGCCATCGGCACCCTCGAGGCCCCGCGTCACCGGATGGCGCTGGCCGAGGTCGCTGATCTCTGCGCGATAGGGAACCGCCGTCACGGTGCCGAGCGGCTCGGCCGGCAGGGCGGCGGCGAGCGGGGTATGGAAGATGCTTCGGCTGCCCGCATAGTCGGGCCCGGCCGCGACCAGGATCGCCCCGCCGCCGCGCACGTACTGGGCGATGTTGTCGAAATACAGCGACGGGAGCACGTTCCGGCGCTGGTAGCGGTCGAACACGATGAGGTCGAATTCGTCGATCTTCTGGGAGAACAGCTCGCGGGTCGGGAAGGCGATCAGCGAAAGTTCGTTGATGGGCGTGCCGTCCTGCTTCTCGGGCGGGCGCAGGATGGTGAAGTGGACGAGATCCACCGCCGCGTCCGACTTCAGGAGGTTGCGCCAGGTGCGCTCGCCCGCGTGGGGCTCGCCCGACACGAGGAGGACGCGAAGGTTCTCGCGCACCCCCTCGACGACCGCGACCGTCCGGTTGTTGACCGTGGCGAGCTCGCCCTCGCCCGGCGGCACCTCGAACTCGAAGATGTTGTCGCCGCCGTGGGCGATCTCCACCGTCACGTCGACCGGGCGACCGACCGGAACGGCCCGGCGGCCGAGCTCGCGCCCCTCGGCGGAGACGGTGAGCTCGATCTCTCCGTCCTGGACGGCGCTGCCCTGGGTCGCGACCTGCACGCGGATGGTCTGCAGGCTGCCGACGAGGCCGAAGCGGGGCGCCTGCACGATTTCCACCCGCCGGTCCACCTCGTCGGGCCGGCCCGTCACGAGGGCATGGACCGGACCGGCGACGGGCGGCGGCGCGTCGGCCTCGGGCACGTCGTGGACCTGGCCGTCGGTGAGGAGGATGGCGCCGCCGACGCGGTCGGGCGGCACGTCGCCGAGGGCGTCCACCAGCGGTCCGAGGAGGGCGGTGCCCGCCTCGCCCGCCGCGCCCGTCTCCACCGTCACCTCGCGCACCTCCACGTTCTCGAGGGCGTCGAGCTCGGCGCGGATCCGTGTGCGGGCGGCGTCGGTGGCGGCCGCGCGGTCCCCGATGGACTGGCTCTGGGTGCGGTCCACCACGAGGGCGACGACGCTGTCGAGGGGCGTGCGCACCTCGTTGAGGAGGGACGGGTTGAGGAGGGCGAGGGCGAGGGCCGCGACGGCGAGGGCCCGCAGGGCCGAGCCGCGGACCCGCCGGACGACGCCGAGCGCCACGAGGAGGAAGCCGATGCCGGCGAACGCGGCGATCGCGGCGACCGGGATGAGGGGGGCGAAGTCGATCGTCCAGTTCATCGCAATCCGTCCGAAGGGGCGGGGCCGGAGCGGCCGGCCGGCCGGGGCGCCGTCGTCGTCGCCATCGCCCTACTGGCCGAGGCGCTCGAGGAGGGCCGGGATGTGCACCTGATCGGCCTTGTAGTTGCCGGTCATCGTGTAGATGGCGATGTTGATGCCGGCACGCACGGCGAGTTCCCGCTGGAACGGGTCGGGCGGCACCGTCGGATAGAGGAACGAGCCGTCCTCGCCGATCGCCCAGGCGCGGGCGAAGTCGTTGCCCGTGATCATGATCGGCGAGAC